>JASLKL010000040.1 GCA_030747605.1 Verrucomicrobiota bacterium
GGTTAAGTGCTGTCGTAGTTTCTTGCGCGTGGCAACTGTTAAGCCTTTCCTTGCTCTTATGCCTGATGCTAGTCGGGCTTCTGAAATTTGCGAATTGCCGTACGATGTGATGTCTACAGTTGAGGCCAGGCAAATGGCTGAAGGACGGCCTTTGAGTTTTTTGCATGTTAGTCGTCCTGAAATTGATTTGCCTCAAGATATCGATATTACTGACTCTAGTGTATACGCTAAAGCACGACAAAATTTAGATCACCTCATTGCTGAAAGAGCTCTCCGAAGAGACGAGCAAGCAAACTATTATCTTTATCGGCAAATAATGGGAAGCCATTCACAGCTTGGTCTTGTTGCTGTAGCAAGTTGTGCAGAGTATGACGACAATACAATTCGAAAACATGAATTTACCAGACCGGATAAAGAGAATGATCGAGTATCTCATCTTGAGGCTTTGGATGCGCAGACTGGCCCCGTTTTTTTGACTTATTTGGCAGATAAGGAGCTAAATAATCTTTTTGATCGGATCGTTGAGTGCAAGCCGGATGTTGATTTTACAGCTTCCGATGGGGTCCAGCATACGTCTTGGACGATTGCCTCCAAGGAGGACGCTGCATTTATAGAAAAAAAATTTAGTGGTATTCCAAATCTTTATATTGCAGATGGGCATCATCGTAGTGCAGCCGCCTCACGAGTAAATAAAAGCCGATTTGGATCTGGAAATAGCGGGTTATTTTTAACTGTTATTTTCCCACACAACCAAATGCAGATACTTGCTTATAACCGAGTTTTGAGAGACTTAAATGGTCTAAATATAGATGAGATCTATAAGTTAATTGGCCAAACATTTGAAATCGAATTGAGTGGTCGCTCTGAGCCATTAAGTAAACACGAAATTGGTTTTTATATTAATGGTCAATGGAACACATTGCGGCCAAAATCAAGCGTGATTGATTCTAGTGATTCGATAAAGCAGCTTGATGTCAGTATTTTACAAGATTACGTCTTAGCTCCGATTTTTGGGATTGAAGACCCACGCATTAGTAAGCGGATCGCTTTTGTAGGAGGCATTCGAGGTGTTAGAGAGTTGGAGAAACAAGTAGACAGTGGCGCATTTGCGTGTGCTTTTTCATTATTTCCTACGAGTATCGAGGACTTGATGAATATTGCAGATGGAGGAGGAATAATGCCGCCCAAGAGTACTTGGTTTGAACCTAAGTTACGAGATGGTATGTTTAGCCATCAAATTGTTTAGATTTGTTGCTTTGCGGTTTTACAGACACATTTCAGAGAATTACTTTTGTTACAGCAATAAAAAACGGGCAACGTAATAACGCTGCCCGTAAATGAAGTAAATTTACTTTAAATTATTCGCCGTCTTCAGCGCCTTCTTCTTTGTTGGCATCGATAACCTCGTCACGCTTATTTTTAAATTCCTCGCGGATTTCCTTAATGCGCTCTCGAACTTCTTCTCGGTTGCCTTTCATATTTTCAAACCAATCCTTACGGAGATTCTTCATTTGTTCTCGCAACCCCTCCTTATCTTCGTCGGAGGCATCTTTAAGTTGCTTGTGCAGATCTTTAACCTTGTCGTGATGCTCCTTCGCAGCTGCATTGAAGGATTCTCTCAGTTCCTTGACCTTTTCGTCATCGCGAACCAGCTTTCCGAATGCTCGGCCTTTATGCCTTACTTTTTGGCCCTTACGTTTGGCATCCTTGTGATTTTTTTTGCGCTTTTCAAAAGCAGCCTTGAGGCGTTCTTTAATCTTTTCGCGATCGATTTTTGGGCGCTCTTTACCTTCTTTAGCGTCTTCCTTGTTGTCTGATAAATCCGGTTTTTGTGGCTTCGGTTTTGGATTAGCCATCGCGTAATCTGGGGCTACAAACGCAGCGGCAATGGCACCTATAATCAATAGAGATTTGATTTTCATATGTTAATTAAAATCTGGCGAGTTACCTCGCGCCTTTCGAAGGATGTTATTGCAAGATTTATGCCATAACAACAAATAATCGTAAGTATCAGAATATCAGTATCTTATATTAATTATTATAGATCGTTTTCGATTCATTATAGCATTTTTTGGGCAATATTACCCATGTAAATTTTTAAATATGGTAATTATTTACCAAAATCGCCAGCTTGGCCAAGATTCACATTACACTTAGAGTTTTGTTGCTATGAGTTCTTTGTTGTTTACGTCTTTGTACTCGTCCTTCGGTAAACGAATGGTGGGAATTTTGTTATTAATATTGTTTGGGCAGGGGTCTTGGGCATCCAATCCTAATATTATTTTCATTCTTGCTGATGACATGGGATATGGAGATGTGCAGTCGATAAACACCCGTTCAAAACTGCCTACGCCGAATTTAAATCTTTTGGCTAGTCAAGGGATGACTTTTACCGACGCGCATTCACCATCTGCTGTTTGTACGCCCACAAGATATGCGACACTGACTGGACGTTACTGTTGGCGTTCAAAACTCAAGAGAGGTGTACTAAATGGTTATGGGGCGCCGCTATTAGAGTCAGGGCGTGAAACGGTTGCTAGTATGTTGCGGTCGAAAGGTTACATTACGAGTATTGTTGGTAAATGGCATTTAGGTTTAGGTTTTGAAAAAAATGCAGAGGGAAAAATCAATTATGATCAACCAATAAACGATGGACCAAATCAGCATGGTTTTGATTATTCATATATCATCCCCGCATCACTGGATTTTCCCCCTTATATTTATATAAAAAACGGTAAAATAATAGAAATGCCAAATGTTAATCAACAATCTGTTGGATTTCCTGGTTTTTTACGTAGTGGGCCACGCCAGCCTGGATTAATAATAAATGATTGTCTCGACGATCTTACATCGGAAGCAAATCGGGTTATTCGAGAAGGTGCAAAAAATGGCCAGCCTTTCTTTCTCTATTTTCCGTTGACGGCACCTCACAAGCCGGTTCAGCCTCATCCTCGCTTTATCGGGAAATCAGAACTTGGTTTATACGGAGATTTTGTAATGCAGGTTGATTGGACGGTTGGCCAAGTCATGCGTACTATCCAAACTGCAGGTATCGAAAAAAACACGCTCTTGATTTTCACCAGTGACAACGGATCATTCATGTACAGAGAAGGGGTAAATAAGCAGGGTGATCATGTTAGTAATCCAAAAGTTCAGGCTTATAGTGAGAAAAATCATATGGCGAATGGAGTTCTTCGAGGAACGAAGGCAGATATCTGGGAGGCTGGGCACCGGGTGCCTTTCTTTGCTCGTTGGCCTGGCGTTATTGAGCCTGGCTCCACTTGTAAAAAGACCACGGCACATGTTGATTTTTTTGCTACATGTAGTCAGATCGTAGGTGGAACACTTATGGCTAATATGGCTGAAGATAGTTTTAGTTGGTTGCCACTATTCAAAGGTGGAGACTGGGATCTGCCTCGGGCACCGGTAATCAACCATAGCGCCAGTGGTATGTTTGCTTTACGCAGCGGTAAATGGAAATTAATTGCTGGTAATGGTTCAGGAGGGCGTCAATCACCTCGTGGTAAACCTTTTGAAAGACCTTATATGTTATTTGATTTACAAGCTGATCTTGAAGAGAAAAATAATTTGGCTAGTGATAAGCCGAATTTAGTTAAACAACTGGCATCTAAACTAGAGGCCATTCGTTCTAATGGGCGAAGTCGATAAGCTGCTGATAGCCGTGACTTTCTTGCATTGCAGATACGGAATATAAGCCGAAGTAACAATAGAGCAACAGGTTCATTTTGACTTGTTTGAGAGACATGAAAAGCACAGGCTTCCTCCCCGGATAAAATTCCGCGCAACTGTATAAGAAAATGTATATGAAAAAATTACTCCCTCTTCTGGCTGTGTTTGTTGGCTTTGCAATGGCACCGCAAATTCAAGCACAAGCATCTCTTTCTGATAGAATTGCAGAAGCCCAAGCTGAGTGGCTGATTAAATCATGGGAAGGTGATGTTGATGGAAGCAAGATATCCTTGTCTTTCAAATGGGTTATTGAGGGGCATGTTATTGCTTCTCACTTTAAGAGTAATAATAGTGAATCATTTAGTTTGATTGCTGTTAACCCGGAGTCAGGCGAAGTCGAACAAACAGGTTATAATAAAGACGGAAAAAAGAATACTGGTTCGTGGGGGCCTAAAGATGAGATGCCCTTTTTGAAGCTGACCAGCAAAGATGGAGAAGGCAATTCTCAAACTATGGGTGTTGGTTTTCGTCTTATTGATGAAAATAACATAGAACTCCAAATATTTAATGTTGATGCCAGTGGTACTGTTGCTGATTTTTCAGAATTTAGTCTTGAAATGAAACGCGTTGAGCCGAAGAAAAAAATATAGTTTTATTGATATAGCAAAAAATTAAAAGGCTTCCGTAAGGGGGCCTTTTTTCTTTTATGATATGGTAATAGGAAATTAAATTTCAATCTGACCGTTGAATACAAATTCAGCAGGGCCGGTTAATTTGACGTTCTTGAAGGAATCTCCATCGACTTCGAAGTCTACTGATAAGTTGTCGCCTCCTAACACACGAACAGAGATAGGGGACTTATATCCATGGAGTTTAGCTGTAATGAGACTAGATGCTGTCACACCAGTTCCGCAGGCAAGCGTTTCGCCTACACCACGTTCGTAAGTGCGAACATGGATTGAGTTTTCGCCGGCCAAATGTACGAAATTCACATTGGTCCCGGCTGGAGAGTAATGATCGTGATGTCGGATTTCTTTGCCCAAATTTGAGACCATGGATTTGTCAGCATCTTCAACGAATAAAACTGCATGCGGCACGCCTGTGTTTACTGAATGGATTTCAAGTTCCCCGGATAAGGTATTAATGTGATCACTAATACATAAATCCTTTGGTGGAGTTAGGCTTATTGTCGCATTTTTGCCTTCTAATCTGGTTTGGATGATTCCCGCAAGGGTCTCAAAGGATATTGAGTCTTGTCCATCGAGTTTGCTTTGGGCGAACCTCGCAAAGCATCGTGCACCATTACCACACATTTCTCCCTCGCTTCCGTCTTTATTGAAAAAATCCCAACCTAGATCTGCTTCACCTTCGGCTTCTCGTAGTAGCATTATGCCGTCAGCCCCTACACCGCGTTGGCGATCGCAAATATTTTGTATTTGCTCTTGAGATAACTGGAGCCTAATTTTTCGATTGTCGATTAAGATAAAATCGTTTCCAGCTCCATTCATTTTTGTGAAATCTACCAGCACGTGACGACTTTAGTCTAAATGGGAAAGTAGGCAAACCTTCGGTTTGTTTGACTTTTAACGATATTGTTTGCGTCGATTGGAGACTTGATTGATGTATTTTCGAGTGCCAGGAAAATCAATATTATTGATAAAATTTGCGCTATTGGTTCGAGCTGTGTCTTTTGCCCAGCGTAATACGTTCGCTCGTCCGGCGTTGTAATCGGCTAATGCGAAGGGCAGAGGATTATCAGTATGTGTATAGCGTGCAATCCGGGTTTTTAAATAATATGTACCAGCGAGAATATTTGTATTTGGATCAAATACATGTGAGTGCTCGAAGTCTTCAATGGCTTTTTTGTCTGCCCATTCAAACGCGGCTAATTCCATCAATTGCATAAGTCCAATCTCCCCCGCTTCGCCAATGGCTTTTTCGTTGAATCGGCTTTCTTGCCAAATAACTGCTTTTATAAGAGCAAACTCTACATTGAACTCTATTGCTGCATTTTGGATGATTTTGTCATATTGACGCTCCTTTTTATTTCCCACCCACCATAGGTAAGCACAAATATCAATGATGGCCAAAATAAGTAGCCACTTCAGCCAACGATACTTGGAATATCGCCGAGCCATTATTAGTAATCTTTGCCGGTTGCACTCAACTGGCATGAGGTACGCCAAGAAGCTAATTCATTGGCCATTTGTTTGACTAATTTGGGTTTGCTTTTGGCTAAATTCTGTTTTTCATAAGGATCTCTTTCTAAGTCAAATAGTTGGATTTTATCACCGGTTTTTCCGCTCAAGTAAAGTTTGTAGCGGTCGCCAATCCAGGCGGTTTGGCCTCTGGATTCAAAGCCAATTGATTTTCCGCGTTTAGTCATTTGATTTTTGAATAGTGGTAGGAGGCTAATTCCATCAATTGGTCGATCGTTGATAGGTTTAATGTTTAGCAAATCCAGAATTGTCGGCAAATAATCGCTGGTGACGCACGGAATGTCGGTTTTGCTACCAGGTTTAATTTTCGCCGGCCACTCAACTAGCCCGGGGACGCGTATTCCACCTTCTAACAATGAACGTTTCCGTCCGCTAAGGTGCCCCGCACTGCCTGGAGCCTTCCCGCTTGCACCTTCAGGGCCATTGTCACTGCAGAAAAATAGAACTGTATTTTTTGCTGCATTCAGTTTTCTCAACTCTTTGCGAATCCGGCCGATTTGTTCATCCATTGCTGTAATGCATCCGTAGTAGTGTTGTTCATATTTCGGATAATTCTTATACATTGCCATGTATTTTGGTCCAGCTACGACTGGAAGATGCGGTGTGTGAAACCAAATTATACTAAAAAAAGGTTGATTCTGCTTGGTGGCATTCTGAATAAACGGAATGGCTCGATCCATTATTATTCGCGAGTTATCGCCTCTAGTATTTTGAGTGATGTTTTCACCTTTTTCATTCCAATAAGCAGTACCGTAAGCTTTTACATTATTTAATTCTTTCACAGGATCCCACCATTTGCGGGAGTTATTACCTTTCGGTCTAAATAAAGGATCCCATGTTGGCACCTTGGATTCAGTGCTAAAGCATATATCAAAACCATTCAGCTGTGGTGGTGAGTAATGCTTTTTGCCTCGAGGACCACCTCTATTGGCATCTTTCACTGTTTTGGTCAAAGTTCCAAGGTGCCACTTACCGAAATGACCAGTTACATATCCCTGTTTTTTTAGTAGTTCGGCGAGTGTTAATTCTTCTGTTTTCATGTGGCCAGAGTTGGCACCCAGAATGCCGTAGCGGTACGGATGGCGACCTGTGATACAGCTCGCTCTTGTTGGACTACAAACAGGTGCTGCAGCATAGAACCTGTTGAATTTAAGGCCTGTTTTTGCCATTGCATTTAAGTTAGGAGTCCTGATGATTTTGTTACTTTTCATCTGGAATCCTCCATTGCCATCAGGTTCTGGCCATTCGTTAAATCCGACATCTCCCCATCCAAGGTCATCACACATGATTAGAATGATGTTTGGCCGGGCTGCCTCTGGCACGGCATATGCTGTGAACGCGCTCAACAGAATCGCGGCGAGAATTGTAAGGGCGGAAGAAAGTTTCATTGTTGAAAAAAGAATTCGTTTATTTGAACTGAAGTTGGCTGTGCTTAACGGTGAGCGAATGCATGGGTTTGCCATCGATGTTGATGATGGTGTACTTAAAAGTTGGATCGTTTGCCTTGAGATCAAAGTCCACGCGTCCAAAGGACTGCTTTTCGTTGTAGCCAAAAAGCGAGTGCTTGATAATGCCATGCACGTGCTGGTTGGTCAGGCGCGAGGACTGGCACTCGTAGAGCGGATACATCCCTTCGATGCCGGTATCGATCTTGTAGGCATCGGACCGGTGCCTGTCAGCAGAGAGGATAATGACGCCGGAAATCTTCTGCTTGGCGATGAACTTGAAAATCTTCTGGCGTTCGGTATCAAAGCCGTCCCACGTATCCTTCGAACCTGGCTTTACCTTAGGGGTTAAAGGCACGTTGGTGCAGAATATAGTGAAAGTGGCCGGTTTCTTGAGGGTTTGTTTGAGCCACTTCAATTGGGCCGGACCGAGCATGGAAGGGCTTTCTCCCTTGGGTGACTCGCGGTAGTAGCGACCGTCAATCAGCACGAAGTGAACCTTGCCGATCCAAAAATCAAACCAACAGCCGGGCTGTTTCTCTCCACCTCCATAGTAGGGATTGTCGTAGTTCTCCTTAAAGATTCTCCAGACTTTGCGCTTCCACTTGGGCTCGTCGATGGCAGGGCCGCCCCAGCCGTCGTTAGTGGTAAAATCGTGGTCATCCCAAATGCCATAGATCGGCACGCGCTTAGCTAATTTCATCCACTCCGGCTGGCTCTGGCGACGGTAATAGTGAAACAGCTGCATTTCCGGCGTCTTTGGATCGTCAATGTAAACGTTGTCTCCGAGCAACAACACTGCACGCGGATCGATGGCGTCGATGGTATTCCACACGCGTTCGTTTTCTGGCACGTAACCGGCACCGCCACCAAATGCGATGGTGAATTTTTCTGTCGGCGCATCCTTCTTCAGCGACGTGTTGGGAAGAGCACGATCCCACGGCCAGGTCTTCGCGTCGTATTTCCACGCATTCGGCTTACCGTTGGCGATATCGAGCAACAGCTGGGTGTGCTCCGGGTTCACGGCAAACTCTGCCGTCTTCTTAAGGTACGTGAAGGCCTCGTCCTTTTTGCCTTTCAAAATTAATTTGAGCGCATGTGGGTGTATGCGCTTCACTTGCCCACCATTGTTGGGCTTTTCGTTGTTCACTTTTGGTTTATTCGCCTGACCGAACATTTGCGGTGCGCTCAAGCCCAATGCCAGAACGCCCAGCGCGCATACAGTTTTTATGTGTTTGACGGAGTGTCTGTTCTTCATGAAGTAATCAGTCATTAATTTGGTAAATTTTTCGGAGCAGAGTGAGATCCTTTTTTAGACCAGCTAGGGTCTTCGAGTATTTCAGATTGGTAAAGCGATTTTTCATTTCCTTAAGATCGGCCTTGAGGCCGAAGAATTCCCATGTACCGAGGTTGGGTGGATTTCAGGATTTACTGTCGTTCGACAACAAGGCTTCGTAGCCCCATGATAAGAAAAATATTAGGCTTATTTAAAGTCAAACAGCAGGCCAAGTTCAGCACAAAAGAAATTAAACATAACAGGTTCTTCACGCCGCGAAGATACGAAGCGGGATAGATACTGGTAAAACCTTTTGTGAAGCTTTGATTATTATATCTCTCAGTTCAATTATTACTTACAAATAATTGCTTTAGTTCAGTTGCACGTCATACTTGCAACTACCTTCTGTTTGTTGTAATTCACCCGGCCGCCTTGTGCGGGCTTTGAGTATGTTTATATTTTTATTGCGCTCAGGTAATTGCCAATGTCATTGATTGTACAGAAATATGGTGGATCGTCGGTTGCTGATATCGATCGTATCCGCAATGTTGCTAATCGTGTAGCCGAATATCGCCGACGCGGAGATCAGGTGGTAGTGGTTGTTTCCGCGATGAAGGGAGTGACCGATAACCTAATCGGAATGGCAAAGAGCTTTATGCCAGTTCCCAGTGAACGTGAGATGGATGTGTTACTCTCAACTGGCGAACAGACAACCATTGCCTTATTGGCTATTGCCTTGCAGTCAATGGATATTTCTGCTGCATCACTGACTGGTGCTCAAGCTGGTATTGTGACCGATGGAGTTCACTCTAAAGCGAAAATTCTCAATATAACCCCAGAGAAAATTCATGAGTTACTTGATGCTGGCAATGTGACTATAGTGGCTGGTTTTCAGGGGCAAACCAGTGAAGGTAATATTACCACCTTGGGCCGAGGTGGCTCTGATTTAACAGCAATTGCTTTGGCAGCTGCATTAGAGGCAGATCTGTGTCAAATTTTTACTGACGTTGACGGTGTTTATACCTGTGACCCAAGAGTAGTCGAATCAGCAAAAAAGCTTGAGGAGGTTTCATATGATGAGATGCTTGAGCTAGCGAGTCTTGGTGCGAAAGTTATGCAGTCTCGATCTGTTGAGTTTGCCAAGAAATTTGGTGTTATTTTCGAAGTCCGTTCTAGCCTTAATAATAATCCTGGTACCATTGTGAAGGAAGAAACAAAAAGTATGGAAGACGTTGTAATTCGCGGCGTATCACTCGATAAAGACCAAGCTAAGATCACCCTAGTTGGGGTGCCAGATAGACCTGGTGTCGCTTCGCGTATTTTTCAAAAGCTAGCTGATTCTGCGATCAATGTAGATATGATTGTGCAGAATATAAGTCATGGAACAGAAACTCCCGCCACTGATCTTTCTTTCACAATCGATAAACCAGATGTAGCCAAGGCTCTGGGTGTAATCGATGCTATGCACGAGGAAGTAGGTTTTGGCAATGTGTTAACTGATGAGAATATCGGTAAACTTTCCATTGTAGGAGTTGGAATGCGTAGCCATTCAGGTGTCGCTGCAAAGATGTTTGAAGTATTAGCAGGTGCTGAGGTTAACATTCAAATGATTTCTACTAGTGAGATAAAAATCTCAGTAGTCATCGATCTTGATCAGTCTGAGGGTGCTACCAAGGAAGTGCATAATGCTTTTCTTGGTTAATCATCAAGCACTTGTGGTAGTTCGTTATAGGTGTTAGCAGTATGGTTTGAACACGATACTTAATGTTACCTCCAGACTTGTTGCTGTAGCGCCTTTCTTTTTTCTGAATTTTTCTACATCGATAGCGCAAATCGATTCGCGTGCTGAGTTGCCGCCTTTACTTGAATTTACCGATGGGCGAATAGTTGATTCAGAATTGGAATGGCCAAAGCGCCGTGAGGAAATTCGCTCACTACTAATTAAGTATTTTGTTGGAAGCTATCCATTGGTTACACCGCGAATTCTTTCAGTTAAAATTACATCAAAGGAAACTTATCAGGATAGTACGATTCGTCGTCGAATTAGAATTGTACTTGATACTCCAAATCGAGTGTCATTTGAGATGGCACTTTGGGAGCCAAAAGGTAAGGGGCCTTTCCCTTTATTATTGACGGCACCTCGCTTCTATCAACGCTATTGGGCGGAGGATGCGCTCAAGAGAGGTTACGCTGTTTGTTTGTTTCCTGGTGTCGATAGTCATCACCGAGAGGAGCAATATGCGGGTTATGATAGTGTTTGGCAGACTGTGCGCCGAGAGTATCCTAAAGCGACTTGGACCGAAATTAGCACTAAAGCATGGATGGCTAGTCGCTGTATTGATTATCTGCTTAGTGAGTCTTCAGTTGTACCAATCTTACCAAGACAGATAGCTATCATTGGGTTTTCGCGTTATGGAAAACAAGCGATGGTGGCTGGTGCATTTGACCAGCGTATCACTTGCGTAGTGGCGCGAAGTCCTGGTTCGCCAGCTTCGAGTCCATATCGATTAACTAGTCGCAACACTTATGCTGAGACTCCGGCTGATTTTCCTAGTGAATGGTTCCTACCATCTTTGCGTAATTTTGTTGGGAGAGAGAATGAACTGCCGATTGATGCTCACGGTTGGTATGCGCTGATCGCTCCTCGATCTTGTCTTGTTCATACCGGCCATAATGATGGATCGGAGCCAACCTTTGCTGTAGAAAAGGCTTATATTGAGGGTCGATCGGTTTATCAATTGCTTGGTGCAGGCCAAAATCTGCGGGTTGACTATCGGGCTGGAGGCCACTCATCCGGGGAGCCTCCGGAGCAGATTAGTTTTGTAGATCGTCAGCGAAATCTAGATTGGATTGATATATCGTTTGGGCGTCGTTTGGCTCGTCGTAATGAGTTCCCAGAGAAACTGATTCACGATTTTGATTGGCAGGATTGGAATGACAAGCAGAAGTCTGATGACAGATTAATTAATCATAAGGTTACTATTCGCGATCGAATTCTATGGTCGCTTGGGGAAGTGCCGGAAGAACTGATAGTTCCTAATAAGCCCGAGTTCCTAACGGTAGCAGAGTCAAAATTGATGACTCATGATCGTTGGGCGCCGGAAGGAATAAGCCGAGTGCCAATCCGATTTGGTTTAAATGTTAGAGGGAATTTGTATTTCAAAGAAGGGATAACAGGAGAGATGCCAGTGGTAATATGGCTTCATCCTTTATCATATCACAGTGGGTACAACGAAGGCTATGGAGTTCAGGGAACAACACTGTATCATCGTTTGGCTGAGAATGGTTTTGCGGTAATTGCTTATGACCAATGTGGGTTTGGATTAAGACTGCTTGAGGGGCGTGATTTTTATCGAAACTATCCACGTTGGTCTAAGCTCGGCCGGATGGTTATGGATGCTCGTGATGCAGTGAGTTTTGTTCTTGATGGCAAAGGTAAATCAAGTTCGATGATTCCAATTTTTGACAAGGAGAGTGTTTTTTTACTTGGATACTCAACTGGTGCGATTACCGCGATGTATGCCAGTGCTTTGGAGGATCGTATAGCCGGTATGGCTTGTTTTAGTGGGTGGACCCCCCTGCGGGATGTGTCGAAAGCAGTAGCTACTGGCGGCAATCGCCGACTTTGGGATTTACACGCTTTGCAGCCTAGGCTGGGTTGGTTTGAGGGCCGAGAGTCTGATCTGCCATTTGATTATCAAGATTTGATTGCGCAAATCCTTCCTAAACCGTGTCTTATTGTTACGCCAAAGCGTAATCGGTTTGCTGATCACGACGCGATCAAAAAAGCAATTAACCAATTGCGTTTAACCGAATCAGAAAAAGCAAAGGCTGCACTTACTTGGATAAGCCCGGATGGTCCTAATCGTTTTCAGGCCGATCAGCAAAAACAATTCATAAACTGGGCAAAGTCGATTCGTTAATCTTTATCTAATTGCTTATTTTTTCTTAAAGCGTTTTTTGTGTATGCGCGGCGGGAGTTTTGTATTGTCTCCCATTTTATTGATGAGGAAATCTCGAGTAATGCCGACTTCGGTCATTAGGGAGGTGAGTTGTTGCTGTGTGCTAGTAATTTGCTTTATATAACCGGGTTCTGAGCCGCGGTTATACATTTCTTTAGGGTCTTCTTGTAAATCATAAAACTCCACTACCTCAGTGTCTGGGAAGCGGATTAATTTATAACGCTCGGTACGAATGCCCCAGTGTTTAGGTGATCGATTGTAATAAGCATAAAAAATTGATGATCTCCAGTTAGCTGGAATTTTTCCTTGGAGAAGAGGTCGAAGGCTGACGCCTTGCATCACGCTTGGGATAGAGATTCCCGCATAGTCGAGGATGGTTGGTCCGAAGTCTATATTCATGCCTAATTTAGTGTTAATACTGTTAGCTTTAATCTCCCTTGGATAGCGGACGATCAATGGCATCTTGAGTGATTCCTCAAGGATAAGCCTTTTGTCGTGCATATTGTGCTGTCCAAGCCAATAGCCTTGATCGCTGGTGTATATGACCAGTGTATCGTTGTAGTTACCTTCCTCTTTCAGGTAATCGACTACTCGTTTGACGTTGTCATCAATAGCCGCTACGCAACGAAGATACTTGTGGATCATATGCTGATAGGCAATTGAGCGGCGCTCTTTTGGATTTTCGGAATGTTGCTTAAGGAAATCCTCGTAAACGAGGTAGAAACTTTTTGGCCCCTCTTCGTCGTATAGAACTGAATAGTGTTTGCCTTTTAGTAATGGGCTAGTATCGGTGATATTCTCATGCAAGCTAGGTGGTTCGGGTATATTAACGCCTTCGTGCAGCTTAGACCATCGCTTGGGATATTCGAAATATTCGTGTGGACCCTTGAAATGAAGACTGAGGTAGAATGGTTTTTTTTTGTCGCGTTGTTTTAGCCACTTGAGTGCCCAGTCTGTATACCGGTCGGCGTAGTAGCCTTGGTATTTTTCTTTATTACCGGATGGTCGGTGGAGAGTGGGGTTAAAGTAGCTACCTTGACCTACAGTTACCGCAAAATCACTGGTGTTTCTTGGGAATTGTTTCATATGCCATTTGCCAACAACACAAGTCTGATAGCCGGAATTGGTTAATTCGCGAATGTAGCTTGGAGCATTAGGCTTGAGTTCGCAGCCCAGGTTTAGGGCTCCTGTAACGTGGGAGTATTGGCCACTGATAATGCTGGCACGGCTTGGAGAACAAATTGAGTTATTACAGCAGACGTTGCTAAAGCGCATACCTTCGAATGCTAGTTGATCTATAGCTGGTGTGTGGCAGTAATCTTTTAACCAGGATTCATAAGCACCTATGCCCTCTAGCGCATGGTCATCAGACATCATGAAAAGGATATTCGGTCGATTCCTCGCCTCGGCAGGTAATTGACTTAGTGCTGCTATAATTAAAACAACTAAAAATAAAAATGGTTTTTGTTGCATGCCAACTGGCAACTACCATTTGACCGCCGAGGTTTGAAGGATAAACTTGTTTTATTTAACAACTACTTGAATTGATGAACGAGTATCCAATCAAAAAATACCAAGAATTATATGTTTTTAAGGTGTCTCTTGCGGAGTGTTAGTAATAGGCGTAGAATTATTTCCCATAAGGAAGGGATGTGAGTTTCGATTAACGGGTGGATTTGAAGAATCATATCGAAAAAAAAATAAGTAGGCTAAACCGTCTGGCCCGAAATCTTTGGTGGACTTGGAATCAAGATGCGCAGGATCTTTTTGAGGATTTGTCACCGCGAGCATGGCAAAATCTTTATCATAATGCCGTAGCAGTATTGCATGAATTATCCGATACAGAGCTACGTGCTAGGTTGAGGGATAAAGAGCTAAGTGATCGTGTTGAATCAGTTTTGCTCCAGTTTGAAAATTATTTGGACGATAGCGAGACATGGGCGCTATCCAATGCAAAAGATTTAGCAGAGAATCCAGTGGCATATTTTAGTGCTGAGTTTGGTTTTCATGAAACTCTACCAATTGCCGCTGGCGGACTTGGAATGCTAGCTGGGGATCACGCAAAGTCGGCTAGTGACCTAGGGTTGGGTTTTGTGGGTATCAGTCTTTTTTATCGCGAAGGCTATTTCCAGCAGTCGATCAATAAAGATAATTGGCAGACAGAATATTACAGTCTGCTAGATCCGAATAATCTTCCATTGGATCCTTTATTGGATGATGAAGGGGAACCTGTTGTTTGTGAGGTTGAGATTGCTGATGAGTCGGTACAATTTCGTGTTTGGATAGTTAATGTTGGGCGCTGTCCGGTGTATTTAATTGATGCTGATTTAAAAGTTAACAAGCAGCATTTCCGTGATCTTACTAAATGTGTTTATGGTGGCGACAACTTGACGCGCATCATGCAGGAAATTTTGTTAGGTGTCGGCGGAGTGCGTTTGTTGCGCCGGCTAGATATTGCTCCTTCAATATTCCATATGAATGAAGGGCATGCTGCTTTTCTAGTTTTGGAGTTGATCAGAGAGCAAATTGAAATAGGAAATAGTTTTCAGGAGGCATTTCAGAAGGCGAAGAATCAATGTTTGTTTACAACGCACACTCCTGTACCGGCTGGGCACGATCGTTTTACCCCGGCGCTTATGGATTATGCAGCACGCCATTTTTGTGACCAACTCAAAGTGAGTGCTAATGAATTACTGGCGCTTGGCCGGGTGGATCCTTCAAATCCTAATGAGGACTTTTGTATGACTATCCTAGCGCTCAAAGCAGCTCGTGCTGCTAATGGTGTAAGCGAATTACATGGATCGGTCAGTCGTGAGATGTGGCGGTGTCTATATCCGGAAGATGCGGCGAGTAAAGTCCCGATTGGTCATATAACCAATGGTATTCACTTGGCTGGCTGGATGAAAGGGACTGCACGTAAATATTGGCGGCATAAGCTTGAACGAGTTCGTCCTAATGCCGATTGGTCAAAGGAATTGGTTAAGCCTGACTTTTGGGCTTTAGCAGAGGATTCATCTTTTATTAGCGATGAGGAAATATGGTCACTTCGTTATCGGTTGCGTCGTGAATTAATAGAATTTGCGCGTCGTCGATTGTATGCTCATAATAATATTTTTGAAGCGAGTAATTTTATTAAGTTTGATCATCTTTTGAACCCTGACGCATTAACAATTGGATTTGCCCGAAGGTTTGCAACTTATAAACGGGCGTCACTGATTTTTGAGCAGTACGAAAATATTGTGCGGATAGTTAATGACCTTCGTCTCCCGGTACAATTTGTTTTTGCTGGTAAAGCACATCCTAAAGATGATGAAGGTAAGAGGCTGATCCAAAAAATTATTCATTTGAGTAAACATTCTGAATTAAAAAATCACTTGGTGTTTCTGGAAAATTATGATGTGCATGTAGCAAGGCAGATGGTTTCTGGCTGTGATATTTGGCTGAATAATCCAAGGCGACCACTTGAAGCTTCTGGTACTAGCGGCATGAAGACTACTGTACATGGCTGTTTGAATATGAGCATATTGGACGGTTGGTGGAGAGAAGGTTTTGACGGAACGAATGGTTTTGCAATTGGAGGTGATATGAATCCGGAGGATGCTGAAGAGCAGGATCGCTTGGACAGCGAAAATCTTTATAATGTTCTTTGCAATGAGGTTATTCCTTGTTTTTACGATCGCGATGTAAATGGAATTCCTCGAGCATGGATAGAGAAAATCCGCCGGGCTATGGCAACCTTGGCTGTCGAATATGACACCACGCGTATGGTGCGTGATTACACTAAAAAATATTATTTACACGAATGATTGTTCAGGACAAAACCGATAGCACTGCGAGTAAATATTCAGCTGCCTCTGAGTTGCGTGATCTAAGGTCATTAACATATGAAGAGGTATCTGGGATTTTGACTGGTTGGGGTCATAAGAATTATCGAACCAAGCAATTATTGGATTGGATATACAAGAAAAGGGTTTGTTCCTTTGATGAGATGACTGATCTATCACAGGAATTAAGAGCTCAGTTGCTGGATGCTTTTCGGATGCAATCTTTGGAGTGTGCGCAAGAGCAGATCTCTCAAGATGGTACGGTGAAGTTTCTCTGGCGTTTGGCTGATGGAGAATTTATTGAGAGTGTGCTTATTCCTGCGTCTATCGGCCAAGATGGCAAGCGAAGTAATCGGCATACTTTGTGCGTCTCTACTCAGGTTGGTTGTGCTTACGGTTGTAAATTTTGTGCTAGTGGTATTATGGGATATCGCCGTAATTTAGAGATATTCGAGATTGTGGATCAGGTTTTATCTGTAGAGCGATGGAAACATGCGCAATTACTAGAGAGTAGCGAACATTCTGAGCATACATTGCCCAATGGGCAGGCTTTGGTTAATAATCTTGTCATTATGGGAATGGGAGAACCGTTGGCTAATTACTTAAATTTGACTAAGGCTTTACAAATTTTGAATGCGCCTTGGGGGCTTAATATTGGTGCGAGAAAAATTACAGTTTCAACTAGTGGTTTGGTCCCTGAGATTCGGAGGCTGGCTGAAGAACCTCAGCAGTATCACTTGGCTATCTCATTACATGGTGCGACTGACGATGTGCGTAGTCAAATAATGCCGGTTAATCGTAAGTATCCTTTGGCTCAGTTGATTGACGCATGTGAGGCTTACCAAAAGGCCAAAGGGCGAATGATCTGGATAGAATATATTCTGATTGACCAAGTGAACACTGGCTTAGAGCAGGCTCATGCGTTGGTTGGTTTAGCAAAGCGTTTGCAGTGTAAGGTGAATTTAATTCCCTATAATCCTGTGGGCGAACTGGAGTGGAAGCGTCCAAGCGATAGAACAGTGGCTCAGTTTCGTGACAGTCTCCATCGTAACGGTGTTAGAGTAACAGTTCGTATGGAAAAGGGTCAGGACATAGATGCGGCTTGTGGTCAATTACGACTAAAAACCGAACAAAAAAATAAATTAGCTATTTAAGCTGTCGACAATAATGGATTAATTGACGTCATTAAAGATTGTAACTTTTTCGTGACAATTGCGTATTAAGCAGTAAATTTTCGGGCTCGCCGATTATTACTGGGGTTAGGCCGAGGCGGTTTTAAATAAAAGAGAAAAAATTGGCGGACAATCTTCAAAGGCAACGTTACGAGCATAAGTACATTATTCGAGAGGATGTGGCTTTGGCTGTTCGTGATTTTGTATCCTCTTATTTGGAAATTGATTCATTTGGGGCTACTCAGCAGAATTTATCTTATCCAGTGCATAGTCTATATCTCGACTCCCCGGATCTCAGACTTTATCAGACAACGATTAACGGAGATAAAAATCGATACAAACTTCGGATCCGCTTTTATGAAGATCGGCCTAAAGCGCCTGTTTTTTTTGAAATCAAACGTCGAACTGACAACACTATTTCAAAGCAGCGAGGTGGTGTGAAGCGCGAGGCTTTGGATCAGGTTGTTTCTGGTCAATTGCCGCTGCCAGAGCATATGGCAAGTGATGACCCTGGGCATCGTGCAGCCATTGAGCAGTTTATTCATCATATGAAGGAGCTCAATGCTTCGCCTAAAGCTCATGTGGCTTATTATCGTGAGGCATGGATTAGCTCCGATGATAACTCTGTGCGCGTCACAATGGATAGAGAGACTCGAATTGAGGTTGAGCCTACCTACCGTATGACTACGGAAATAAATTATCCAAGTTATGTGTTTGGTAATAATATCGTGCTCGAATTAAAATTTACCAACAGGTATCCTGAT
>JASLKL010000041.1 GCA_030747605.1 Verrucomicrobiota bacterium
TCCTGAGTAAACTGGGCCTGATTGCGGACTAGCCACCCTCAAGGGCCTGGCAACTGTACTATCATTAAAAACCTTAACAATATATGGCGTATAACCCGCCTGCCTTAACACAGCCTTGGCTGGACCTCGAGCAACCTTTACACGCACTTCAGGATTAAGTGTAACAGCCACTAAAACTTGAGGATCGAGAATTTTCTGGATTTCCTCTTCATCGCGACTAGACACCGCATTATTTAGCTCTTGAACTAACGAGCGAGATAACGGTGCCCCAAGAAATTCCATCGCTTGAATCAGTCGTAATGCATTAGCACCAAGCGGCTGCCCATCAACTACACCAATAGGCAACTCCACTTGCGCTTTGACCGAAAGGGGAAAAGCCAAAAATAATAGAAACTGTAATATTCTTATCACTTAAAATTAATAGTCACCATCAATCCAAACCTCCTTCAGCGGGTTCAAAAAAATCTTAATCGGTCATTTGTTTACTGAGCAAGCACCGTCGCCTGCCCGCTTATTCGCGCACTCAGATAATCCGCAAACTTCATCTTGGCTAAATTTACCATCTTCGATAATACTCCGAAAAAATCGAAAACCTTATCATCTTTAATCATTATTTTAATTGGCGTCTTTCACTATTCCATCATCGCAACAACCTACGGCTAATATATTTTGGCATGCACATAAAATAGCATAATAATAATATAGAAGCGACGCTCTTGTTAACCCAACACTAGAAACCTTCATTCGTTGACAAGCTAATCCCACAAACATAGTTTATGCGTGCTTACCTAAATCATGAGTGACACAGACAAAGGTTTCGTTACCTACCAAAAAGTTGAAAACGAATATTTCTCAAAACGAAGCTTAAAGCGCTATGCTGGAGTCTGGTCTCTTTGGGCATTGGGTGTCGGAGCTGTTATATCAGGAGATTTTTCAGGCTGGAACCTTGGGATTCAATATTCCGGGTTTGGAGGATACTTGGTGGCCATGCTCATCGTCACCATAATGTATCTGGGCTTATGTTTCTCAATTGCTGAAATGTCCCCAGCATTACCACATACTGGGGGTGCATATTCGTTCGGAAGAACAACCATGGGGGTTTGGGGAGGCTTCTTGACTGGGCTGGCTGAGAATATGGAGTACGTAGTTACGACCGCTGTAGTAGTTTATTTTATGGGAGCATTTCTAACTGATATTTTTGGAACACCAGAGTCTTATAGACCTTTATGGTGGGCTGCCATGTATATTGTTTTCATAGGTATAAACATTTGGGGTGTTGAGGCTACATTCAGATTCACAGTTATAATAACTCTTCTAGCATTAATTATACTGCTAATTTTTTACGGCGGCGTATTGTTTAGTGGCAAATTTGATTTCGACTTACTAACCAACATAGAACCGGAACCTGGTAATTCTAAATGGCTCCCATTCGGGCTAAAAGGAGTCGCCCCTGCACTCCCATATGCCATGTGGCTGTACTTAGCAATTGAACAACTTCCCCTAGCAGCCGAGGAAGCAACCGATGTAAAAAAGGATATGCCCAGAGGTATTATTCTGGGACTAATAACATTAATAATTACAGGCCTAGGAGTTGTTTTCCTTAATGTCGGAATAGGAGATGGAGCCAAGTTCTTCGGTAGTGAAAATGCAGAAGATCCATTACTTGAAGGATATAAAGTCATTTTCGGAGAAGGCCTGGCAACAAAATCCCTAGGGCTCTTGGCTGTGGCAGGTTTAATCGCAAGTTTCCACACAATAATTTTTGCATACGGCAGGAATATATATTCACTATCAAGAGCAGGATACTTCCCTAGATGGCTGTCCATAACAGGTCAAAAACGCAAAACCCCACATATAGCCCTAATCTCTGGCGGAATTGTTGGATTTATGATTCTTTTAATCATGTTTTTTGCCGGCGGACAGAATTCCGCCTTTGGAAAAACTATTCTTTCAATGGCAGTGTTTGGAGCTGTTATTGCTTATGCAATGCAATGCTTGGCCTTCATAATCCTAAGAGTAAAACACCCAAATATTGAAAGGCCATACCGAAGCCCTCTGGGAATCCCAGGAGCCTTAATTGCATTAATAATATCGATATTTACACTTTGCTTCCTCTTCTTAATTAAAGACAACTTATATGGGGTTATCGGCATGGCAATTTGGTTTCTTGTTGGTGTTATTTATTTCGCGTTATACGGGCGTCATAGATTGGTATTTTCACCTGAAGAACAATTCGCCCTTGACCAAAACGCCATACCAGCCGAAATCAAACATGATGAAAATTCATAAACTTATTCCAACACACATAATCCTTATAACGCTATTTAATGCAATCGGATGCTCCGCAATAAACAATAGCAATAAATTGCGTAATCTAGGCTTAGAGTATCAATATATAGACATTAAGGAGCCACGGATTAATCGCGCGCATGTTTTACGGGTAAACCTTAACAACACAAAAATAAGACCATCTATTATTGTCGCAAGGGATCCAGATGGCAACGGACCAGCTGAAGCGGAACTTACTAACCCTTTCAAACTTGCAGGCAACAGTAAGGTATTAGCATTCATCAATACTAATCCCTGGGACAGCTTCCCGAACAAAGAAGGCAAAAGAAATCGAGATTGGTTTGAAGGACAACCAGTAGATATCGATGGCCTAGCAATTTCAGGAGGAAAGATAAGAAGCAATACTCAACCCAGAGAATCATCGATATGGTTAAATAATGAAGGCCAATTTATTTTAGGAGGCAAACCGGGCAATGAGGTAGCTCAGGAGGCTATGAACGGGTTTCAGCTAATCACAAAAGAAGGTAATATTATCGTTTCCCCGGACAACTCGATACATCCACGCACGGCAATTGGAACAAATAAGAATGGAACAGTAATTTGGCTTGTCGTAGTCGACGGAAGACAAAAAGGCTATAGTGAAGGAATGAATTTACACGAATTAGCCTCACTAATGGCCAATCTTGGATGCTGGAATGCTACAAATATGGACGGAGGAGGAAGTAGTATTATGGGAATAGTCGGATCTAATGGCAAGATTCGTACTATGAATAGCCCTTCTGATCGTTTTCTGGGAATAAAAAAAATTCGCCCACTCCCAATGATCTTAACGATTGTAAAGAAAGCTAACTAAATCATAGTTAATAACTCTCCTGAATTTCAGTTCCTTGAAACCATCATACACCTCTATCAAGCTCATTAACAATCCACTCAGCCGCCATCTTATCAGCTCCATCAGGAACAGTGTGACCTCGAGGCTCAGGCAAAACATGCAACTGCACCTTACCGGTTGTTTTAAGATTATTCGACAGCTTGGATATTTCTCTTGCAAGTTTGATAGCGTGATCAGTTCCTACTCGCTTATCTCGGTCTCCAATAACAATCCAAACCCTTCGCCGAGCAAGTTCCTTGGCATGATTTAAAAGATTAATATCATTGATTAGTTCTTGTTTAATATTCGACTTAAATTCACGTAACGCGAACAAATCAGTTACCGGAGAAAAAGCCGCAACACATTTTATACGCTTATCATGAATAGCACCATGAAGAGCAAGAAAGCCTCCACGAGAGGTTCCGCAAATAGCAATTTTCTCGGGATCCGCAATCCCTTTTTCAATCAAATAATCCAATGAGGCTGAAAGACGGAGGTTGAATTCCGTAACAAAATCCAAACCTCGAGCCGTCCTATAATTCCAACCCAGCAAGCCCTCAGGTTCACTATCAATCCGTTGATTACCATGGCAGGGCAAATTTATTGACACACAGATATATCCATGTCCGAGCAATTGATTGCCACAGTGGCGGTAATATTCAGAGCCTAGGGTGTTTTGAATTGTTGTAGCTAAAATAATCAATGTTGGCGAAGGATCATTTTTCTTTAGCTCTCCCAACACACCCAATTCAATTCCATCGCTGGTCTTAAGAAATCTAACCTTTAAATCCGCCTCAGCAAAAACAGCTGAAAAATTAACTGATAACAAAACCCACAATATTAGAGCTATTAATTTTTTTATCACTGAAATAGTTGAATAATGGGCTTGCCAGCTTTTGGGTTTTGTTCGCTATAGTCTAAACCAATAAATTTGCATAATGTCGCTGCGATCTGATTCATCACTACAGGATCACCACCAACCCACTCTCCTCTTAACAAGCTATCGGGACTTACAACTGCAAGCCAAGTATTTTTAGAATCTTTAATCTGCGCACTATGACTATGCCAATTAAGAGCAATATCCCCTCTGCCGTGATCAGTCGTAATTAATATAGTTGTTTTATCGCTATATTGAGAATCTGACTGCAGCCAACTCCAAAGCTCATTAAAAAATGAATCAAAACGTAAAATCGCAGCAAGTACTCGATCATACCTCTTATCATGAGCCCAGTCATCGGTTTCTCCTAGACTAAGATATAACACACGTGGTCGATAAGTTTTTAGATGGGCCATGGCAAATTTGAATGTCACTTCGTCATGCCTTACCGTGTCCCAAGGAGTAAGCATCTCAAACTGTAATTGACTTAACTTCTGAATATCTTGATCCGGATGGACATATTTCTCGTAGCCAGCATTAGTAAAAACAGCTCCAGACTGATGTTGCACCGCAAAACCAATTACATCCCACGAGGCAAACGCGGCCACTTCTTTTTGTTTCAGGTTGAGCTTGCCGCGAAGAAACTCAAGTGCTGTAGGATTAGGGTTTAAAATTTTATCATTACTTGTAATCAAATCATCTCTCGCTTGACCGGTAAGGATTTCCGAATAGCCCGGATAAGAAAAATGCAAGCGATTAGACAAACGGACTGAGCTCCCTTTTTTGGGGTTTCCCGCAACAGAACCATAATTTTTCATCCATTGCCCCCAAAAAAATGGCATCAGTTTGTTACGCCGAACCTCAGGACTTTCAGCCCAAAACTGCTTATAGCTTTTTGTTTCTGCGACCTTCTTGCCCTTAGTTGTCGCCTTAAGAACATCAAGGTCCAAACCGCCAAAAAGCTCTTGATATCTCAACCCATCGAGAGTGATGAGGATCAGGTTTTCAGTCTTTTCGCCTGCTGCAACTCCATTACCGGCATGGAACAGCAATGTACTTATGCAAATAAAGCTTTTAACTAGATTTAATCTTGCGTTTAGATTCATAAAGAAAAAATTAAATAAAAAATCCCATCAGGTTAAGTGACGAAATAATTTTGCACCCCCACTCTACAGATATTCATCATCATGACGCAACCGCCAATAATAGACTCAAATTATATGCTTAAAGGTTCTGATTGCTATATATTAATTTTTAGCAGGGCTTGCGGGTTAATGAGATTTATGGATTGATGCCCAAGGCTAAATGGAAAGGTTCGGCACATGGCAACCAAAAATTCGAGGTAAACTTTTTTATAACTGGCCTAAAGGATCATGCGAGGAATCACTACGCTTCAAGAGCTCCGAACAGCTGGGCACTGAGCCTTACGATGTAGTAATCGTAGGAGCGGGAGTAATCGGTTGCGGATTAGCTTACAAACTCTCATTATATCAACTCAGAGTATTACTCGTAGACCGCCTCCACGATGTCGGAGAAGGGACGAGCAAGGCCAATAGCGCTCTTGTTCACTCTGGGTATGACGCTGAACCAGGTACTCTAGAATCAGAACTGCTATATAAAGCTGAAATCGAATGGCCTGATTTAGCCTCAAGACTTAAAATACCAATTGATCCCATTGGAGGCATAATGATGGCTGTAACTCGCGAGCAGGAAAATCAACTGTCCGCTGCCGAAAAAAATGCACATGCTAATCGCGCCACCAATGTACACATCCTTACTGCGAAAGAGATACGCGAACGCGAACCAAACGCATCAAAAAACATACTCGGTGGCTTATCAGTCCCTAGCGAATCAATTGGCGATCCCTTTATTACTTCTATCGCTTATGCCGAAGTAGCACTGGCCAACGGTGTAGACATTCTCCTAGGAACAAACATCTCAAATGTAGAAATTGACAGCAAGCCCAGAGCCCCGATACATCATATCGTATCTTCAGATAATCACCGCATCGCAACTAGAAGAATAGTTAATGCCGCCGGATTAGGTGGACGTCATTTTGCAGATAAATATGGTGGCAGTAGATTCGATATAAACCCTCGCCGAGGGCAATTTGCACTACTTGACAAGTCGGCTCGTTCACTTATTCAGCATATTTTACTGCCTGTTCCAACTGCACATACTAAAGGAGTACTGGTATCTCCGACTATTTTTGGAAATGTCATAGTAGGCCCAACAGCTGAGGATTTACCTTTAGATGACCCAACATCGACACACACTACTATCGAAGGCATTCGCAAAGTCATGGAAGGCGGCTCAAAATTAGTTAACGGCCTCAATAATCAACCTATTATCGCCACATATTCAGGCGCCAGATGCGCCTGCAAACAAGGAAGCTATTTGATACGATACAACGACGGAGGCAAAGGGATTGTAACCCTTACAGGCATACGCTCTACCGGACTTACAGCATCAGTTTCTCTAGCTGATCATCTAATCAATAATCTAAACAAAGAAGTTGGCCTTGAATTATCTCTCGACAAGGAAGCCATAGACTCACGACCGAAAAGTGCATGGCCGGGCTGGTGGCAACGACCCTTTGAATGTGAAACACCTAATGCTAGAGAGGACCATGGCTGCATGTCATGCTACTGTGAATCAATAAGCATTGGAGAGATTGCTGACTCTATTAACTCACCTCTTAGACCCCGCACCATGGACGCTATAAAACGTCGAACTAGAGCCCTAATGGGACGATGCCAAGGATTTGACTGCCAGGTGCAGATTGCAGAAATTATTTCAGATCGTACCGGCATCGAAATCAACAAAATAACAAAGAACGGACCAGGGAGCGAACTAGTCGCAAACAGCCAGGCAGAAGCATTTGCATGAGCAACAAGGAGCACTTTAAAGTAGCAATCATTGGTGGTGGCCCTGCTGGCATAGGCGTTGCTGTAGGCTTAGCAAAGCAGGGTGTCAACTCAGTTGTATTAATTGAAAGGCGAACGCAACTTGGAGGCACACCTCAAGGTTATAGAAAAAAATCTGGAAGTGTTCCGACTTTTATTGAATGGACAAGAGCACGAATAGTTTTCGGTGAAGAACTAGCACAACGAATAATACAGCGCTTAACGAATACAAACACCAAGATAAAACTTTGCACACATGTAACCAAAGTATTCCCACTAGAAAAAAAACTTTCACTACTAAGCCCCAAAGGATTACAAGAAATTACCGCAGATGCGATCGTGCTTGCGGCAGGGGCACGCGAACAGACCCCATCAGAGAAAGGCTGGCTAGCTGGAACACGAACAGTACGAACAGGTTTTACTCGGCATATTAACAGCTGGCTTGATAACCATAACCTTCTTCCTGTACGGAAACCTTTAATTATTGGCTCCGATCTAATCGCTTACTCGGCAGCAGCAAAACTCCGAGCTGCAGGCAGCAAAGAACCTGTAATGATCAATCAGCGCAAACGCCCTGTAGCCAGTTTATTTGAACGCCTTTTCTTTCGCAGATGGACCAGACCCGATTGGAGAGGCGGCACATCTACTATCAATTTGTCAGGTGATTTCACAATGATAAACGCAAATACTGAAGACAAAACTAATAGTGAAGACTCTGGGGGGGATGCAATTATTTACAGTGGCAATTTGGTGCCCAATACAGAATTAGCTCTTATGGCTGAAATGGCAGTAGAATCTCAATCTCGAAAACTAAAACTTTTCAAGGGACAGTCAATGAGTTCACCAGGATGGTTCGCTGCCGGCAATGTCCTTGGAGGCTTTCACGGTGCACAGTGGTGCTACTTCAATGGAAAGCGATTGGCTAAAACACTGAAACAATATTTAACAAAGAAAGTTACCGCTTAAACTTCATCCATGTTTATTTAACTTTTTGGTAAAATAATACTGAGTAAAATGGCAGATTGGTGTATAATTTTTGTTTAAGGTTAAATTGTCATAAAAATGAAAATATTCTGCCTCGGCTGCGCTGGGAAGATTAGCCGCGAATCGGTTCTCGACCTACTAAAATCAGAAAAAATTAGCCGCGTAACCATAGCTGATCAAAATGAAGAAAATGCTCAGGAAGTTGTTTCATGGCTGAAAGATAAAAGGGTTGATTACGTCAAAGCCGATGTGTTTCAAACCGACCAAACATCCAATTTGATAAAGGGGTACGACCTCGTCATGGACGGCACCCCTATTTCCATTAATCACGAATCCACTAAGTGCATAGCAAAAGCAGGTGTTCATGGAGTAAACCTGAACGGAACTGGTCCAGAGTTTGCTTTTCACGATGACTTTTCAAAAGCAGGAAAATCTTATGTGCCAGGCTTTGGCATGACCCCAGGCATCACCAATGTAATGGCTCGTTATGCACATGACAAACTTGACACAATCAAAACTATACGGATTAGCCACGGAGCATTTCGCCCATT
The DNA here is from genome assembly GCA_030747605.1 of Verrucomicrobiota bacterium. GTDB lineage: Bacteria > Verrucomicrobiota > Verrucomicrobiia > Limisphaerales > UBA1096 > UBA1096. Next base: position 8,479 of record JASLKL010000041.1, read on the forward strand.
TGCCTTTTCCCCTGCAATTACTGAAACAACTCGCATCGAATACGAACCAGATCTAGAGAGTCGCATTGTTTATGAAAATAATGAATTCAAACAAGTAGAACCATTTGCACGCCCACTGGACGTAACACTTCCAGAACCATTTGGCACTCATACTCAATACATTATCCCACACGCAGAAACCCAAACGATTCCAAAATCATTTAAAGACAAAGGAGTTCAACTCGTAGAGGTTCGAGGCACATGGCCTCCTGCGAACATGCAACTTTTGCGAACCTTATATGATTGGGGGTTTTTGAAGAATGAAACAGTTAATGTTAAAGGAGTCAAAGTTGGCGTAATGGACGCAATCGCAAGCCACCTGCTACAATCCCAACAAGGAACCACAACAAAACTTTATGGATATGCGCTTCATGTTGAGATAACCGGCACCGAGAATGGCAACCCTGCTTGTTACACATTAACAAATCACCACCCTGCGTCAGACGGATCAATTCCTGACTGGACAGGATTACGTGCTTACACACGTTCTGTTGGAATCCCAATGTCTATAGCAGCTCAATTGATTCTGGACGGCAAAGTTAGTGGAACAGGGGTTATCGCCCCAGAACTTGCCTTTGACCCTGAATTGGTTTTCTCCGAGCTAGAGAAACGCCAAATTTCCATAAACATTACAAAAAACTGATATAACAATTAATCGCTAATTGTATCAATCCAGGTTTTAAATTCATCAGATCTAGAATTATGTAGGAAACGATCAAGATGCTTCATCCCATACGCATGAAAATCCACATCTAACGTCGATACCCCAACCTGAACATATGACCAAAGCGCTTCGCGTAAATCCGACAAAACCCGCAATAGATGCAATTGAGCCACATCATCATCCTCTGGCTTTTTCTCTAGGTAGGATTCCATAAATAAAACACAAGCTGCATCATCCATACAAAAATTGGCCGCACAATTTCCAAGATCCACATAAGGATCACCCATTGCCGCATACTCCCAATCAAGTAAATAAATACGATCTTGGCTTTGAAGAAAGTTGGCCGCAATAAGGTCATTATGACAAGGAACCCATTGCCTTGAATAACGCCCACAAGCATCAATAATTCTCTTAGAAACATCTAGCGCTTCATTAAGTTCCGGCGGATGCTCAACACCATAATTCTTTGCAGTCCTAATGTAATCATTGATCACTAACGGCAAATCAAACTCCCCTGACACAACTGGAGCAGAATGTAGCTTCTTAAGGATATTAGCCACGAGTTTAGTTACATTAGAATCAGCAGTATCAATAGATTTAGACTCAACAAAACGCGTAACTAGTATTTCCTGCTCACTCAAAAAAGCAATCGGCTCAGGCGCAATGCCAATACCCCACGCCACTCTAGAAATCTCATACTCTCTTTGTCGATCGATTCCAAATAACTCAGTGTTCTCACCAGGCAAACGAGCCACAAACTTATCTCCCAAGGAAGTCTCTATAAGAAGATTTTGATTTGTTAACCCTCCTGAAATAGGTCTAAGAGAAAATGGATCCCAAGAAGGAAATTCCCTCTCAAGCAACGCTCTAGCTTGTTCAATTGAAAGCATTAGGAAAAACTAACCATAAGCGAACGAGAATCTAGAAAACAACCATAAGATAAGATCATTTTTTAAAAAATAAATCTCCCACCCCTTACAAATAACATTAAATAAAACACTTGCTTAAAACTCTAAAAACGAGTGATTATCGGTGAGGAATTATTTCCAAATAAAAAATAAATAATTATGAAAATTATAAAAATAGCACTAATTGTAGCACTCTCGCAAATAACAGCCATTTGCCAAGAAGGCAGCCTTCAAGCAGAGCTACCTGAAATCAAAACAAGTAAAGCCTTCAAGCAATTGGAAAAAATTGCAGGCAAATGGGCGGGCACAATGAAACAAAGTGACGGAAAAGTAATAACCGTGGAAACGGAATATAAGGTCATAGCCAACGGAAGCGCCATATCACAGAAACTTATCGAAGATGGATTAGAAATGCTTACTATATTTAATGATAAAAATGGCACACTTGGAGCAACACATTATTGCGTCCTAGGCAATCAACCTACTCTAACATTAAGCGGCAGCACTAAAACTTCGCTCTCATTTGACTTTGATCCAATATGCGGTCTAAAAGCTGGAAAAGACAGGTTCTTCAATAAACATAAAATTACATACGACCCAAAGAAACCAAATATAATGATTCAAACCGGAACCGTAATCAATTTAGACAAAACGGTTCTTACTAGTCGAACTGAATTAAAAAGAGTTAAGTAAATCACATGGCACTGTGTGCTATTAACGGAAACATAAAACAAATTTCTATATTAGCATTTGTTTTACTATTCATATCTTTAGTCATGGGATGCAATAAAGCATCCCATGACACAACTCAAATACCAATAACATATGAGGTAAAGGGAATAGCCGTCGAAATTCTAGAGAAAAAAAATATCATCCGCATAAAACACGAAGAGATACCAAACTTCATGGACTCCATGACAATGCCATTCTCTGTTAAAAGAAAGCAGGAATTAAAAAACCTTAAAGAAGGCGACCAAATAAGTTTCGAATTAAACGTCACCAATGAAGAAAGCTGGGTAGAAAACATAAAAATATTAGCGAATAAAAAACACAAACGAACAACACACAAACAATCGCCTGAAATCACAAACAATAATCCATTAAGAATCGGAGATAAATTGCCGGATTATTCGTTAATTAATCAGGATAACAAAACAGTAAAATTATCTTCATTTAAAGGACGTGTTTTAGTTTTTACTTTTATTTATACACGATGCCCAATTCCTGATTTTTGCCCTAGAATGACTCAAAACTTTCTCAACACATTAAATATCCTGAAAAAAAGAAATATTAATGATAACTATCATTTCCTCTCCATTAGCTTTGATCCTGATTTTGACACCCCTGAAACATTGAAAAATTATTCGAACGCATTATCAATTAACAATCACAACTGGAGCTTTGCCACAGGAAATAAGAAAACAATCAATGAATTCACATCTAGATTTGGAATAATAGTACGGCAAACAAAAAAGAGCATAACGGACTGGGACCATAACTTAAGAACCATAGTTACTACCCCGGAAGGCATAGTTAAAAAAATTTATATTGGCAATTTATGGACACCAGAAGAACTAGCAGAAGATATCTATAAAAATACCGATGTTAATAAAAAATCCAAATAAGATTCATGCCAATAATTTATTTATTTTGGCCTGTGCTTTCAGGCAGGAATCCCATTGAAGCATGAATAGAATACTCACAACTACACCCAGAACCGGCCTCTGGAACTAACACCATTCCGCCAACAGGTATTATATTGATCCAGCAACCAGGGCGGGTAATCTCAACTAAATTTTGCTTGTCCATTTCCTTCCCTAGATCAATGAATCCAGGGTAATCACTTAATCTGGAAAACAGCATGCTTGACGATGCTGAAAGAGTGCCGCAATTACCGCCCACGCCCACTTTGCTAGTAGACCATTCTTCCTTTCCCGTTTTTAAATTATATGCATAAGGCTGCTGGTAAACAACATCCCCAATAATAACCGGATGGCGACGGTGTGCGCCGTGATGATTACTTTCCCAACCATGATTTCGCGCCCAGACTGATTTTCCAGATTTTGCTTCTATTGCCCTCAAATCAAAAGATTTCGTAGAAGACCTTAATGTTATCAATAATTCATCCTTATAACTGGAAAAAAACACAGGAGTCCTCTGCTCAAAATTCATTCCTTCATCCCACAATAACTTCCCTGTTTTCATATCTAACGCCACCAGATGCAAAGACATCCACTCTTTACCGCCACTTAGCCTTCTCGATTTACTATTCAAAACATTTGGATTCCTATTTTCAACGAAATAAATACGGCCACCACCAACTGTAATAGTTGAGTTAATAATTACGCCGCTGTATTCCCAAATCTTCTCACTAGAAGTTAAACCATAAGCAAAAACGCAATCACTTAGAACCTTATGGCTATCCTCTGCATTACCAAAACTAGAGTCGTCATACCAAGGCCCCCTGCCTTGGGTATAAAAATTTCCCGAACGTACATTTGACCCGAATAATATTTTATCAGTTATGCCCACGTACCCCCAATTATACTCATGATTGCCTGCGATTTTAGGGCAATTAAATTCTAACTCAGTCTCGCCGGTCCTCCCATTGATCTTTAGACAATTATTTTTAACAGCAAGATAGACATGATCTCCATCAGTAGCCATGTACCCACAATCTCGAGGAAGATTCACACGAGGCTCGAGCGAGGGAATTTCCTTCTTCCAAAGCAAGAAACCATTATAAGCGTCATTAGCATAAAGAACCTTCTCTCCCAAAGTAAACAATCGCCCACTACTATATACCGGAGCGGTGGTATATGCATGCCTATCAAACATTCGATATGGCCCCGGCTTCCCATACCACTGCAGACGTAAATCTCCGCTTACTAGCCTATCCTCACTACACGCAGTGTTTCCTAAATCTGCATATTGATGTGACCAATCGCCACTTCCAGGTAATTTACCACGATTAACCACAAACCATTGCTGCCCATTTAATGAGTAACGCTTCAAACTGTATCCTTCAGAATTCGAAACAAGGTCTGATAATTTTTTGCGGTATCGATCTGACAGATTAACACCTCCTATAACCAATGTGCCGAACGGCCTTAAAAGCCGAAAGTAATCTTTAAACACAGGCTTCGCTTCACCTAAAACAGAAACATCTACACAAATAAAATTAAACATTAAATCGGGATAAGATAAATTACCCTCCATTATCTTGTGAGCCACAATCCTGCCTCCGTATTGGGATTTGCCATTAAAGTAATCACGCACTTTTTTTAAGCTCAACAAATCCTCACCAACACAAACAATGTCAAAATTAGTCTTTTTAATAATTTCAGACGCTAAGCGTAAATCTAGATCTCCATTAATTAATGCATATCCTTTTTTTTGGTCGAGACCAGCGAATAGCATACCACCAAAATCCCGATTGAAATAATCTTTATCAATAATCCCAGAAGATTGGATCTCAGAAGTATTAATTTGAGCAACTCGCCGAGGGGAACCTTCTTGAGAAAAACAATAAATTCGACCTTTGTCTGTAGTTGCAATCAGAAACCCATTAGCGACAACTATCCCATGAACAACGCCTTCAACATTAACAGTCCAATCAACTCTTCCCGTATATGAGTCAATGGCAAGAACTTCGTTTTTTCGCCCCACAAACAAAGTCTTTCCAGCCAAGATTATAGACTTAACCTCCTTTACCGGCTGCTTCCACTCTTTAATTAATGATGCTTCGGAAACAAGTTTAACTATAGCAAGTTCTGTAGCTTTAATCTGATCCGAAGTAGATTTACTAGCTTTTGTAAAATTGGGCTCTAACGGCTTTTGAGCTGTTTCGCTTAACTTCGCTAACTGGTCACTTAAATCTTCAATTACTGTTCTCACAGTCTCCATTTTAGCAACATCACCAACTATAGGAGTTAACCGTATTTGATCAATATGAGACATCATCGGCTCAGACTCAATACGAAGAGTGAAGTTCTTTTTTTCAGATCTAATTATTCCCTCCGAATGCCAACGCTGATAGCTAGGTTCCCACCCACCCGTTGTCTTTGAAATAGCTTTTTCTTTTATAATTGCGCCATCAATAAGAACACGACCTGGGCGAGATAATCTCGCAGCATAACGCAGCTCTAATTCAAACAAGCCGCCGGACCCAAAAACAACGTCATACTCTACGAAGTTTTTTTGACCTCCTGGATCAGAAATCACACCTATCCCCTCACCGTAAAGATCATTATCAACAACAACATTTCCACGATTAAACTTTTCGGCTTCCCATTGAATTCTGCCATTTAAATCAAGAGCCACTTCAAAGCGTTTTCTTTCTGCTTCAATTTTTGATTTTAATTCTTGAGCCTTTTCCCAGTCACGTTCCCCCTTGATGATTCTCTCTAAATTATTTTTACGCTTTTCCAGGCTCTTCAAAGCCAAAGGCTTTCTGTTTCGCCTAACAATTTCAGACCCCGAAACAAGAAAAACTGACTGAGGGCTAATAACTGCCTTATTAGCTTTAAAGTTCGCCACACTATATTGCTTGTTAGCCTGATCTAGTGCCACAAGTTTATCACCCGAAATACCAGGGCCTGATACAATTACATCATCAACAATTAATGCAAAATTCCCACGCGGGCCACTTATCCGACTAATATATTCTCCGTCTGCACGATTGTAAGTTAAAGGAGTCAGTTTGCCGGATGGCACGAAAATCTTACTAGGAGTTGCCAGTAAATATCCTTGGGCTGTTTGGTTAATTTTCCTTTTCCATACGCTTCTTCCATTATAAGCATCCAATGCAAACAAATAAGACCCCTCTCTTGCCGGAAACAACCCTGCTGCTGAATACAAAAGACCTTTCTCAACCAAAACACCCGAGCGCACCGGCCAACGTGATATCACCTGTTCATTCCCAGGAATTTTATCGTTATTAGGCCCTACTAGATGGCGCCAAAGTTCGATCCCCGTGTCTGCATTTAAGCAATAAATATTTCCGTCATCAGAACCAAAATAAATCTTACCCTCATGAAATGTCGGACAAGTTCGAATCGGCCCCTCACTATAAAATGTCCATTTAATTAGCCCGGATTCAATATCTAGACAATAGACTTGGTGATCAGACGACGATCCAAAGTAGACCGAGTCGCCACATGCAATAGGCTGAAACGCATGGTCAAAGGTGAGCAAGGGCTCAACCTTAGTGCCAGAGTATGGATTTTCTCTGAACGGAGCAGGCCAAGCCCTTTCCGGTTGTAACTTGGATTCAAAAACCCATGCCTTTGAAAGAGGAAGTTTTAATTGCTCGCTGGTTATCCCTGTTCTCTGCGCATCATGCCTATATGTAGGCCAATCCAATGCGCTCACTAAAACATATGGTATTAAACACAAGAAAAAAACTACTACTCTTTTCATAAACAGACTACAGCTCCTTGAGCTTAATATTCCTAAAATAAAGATCATTTGGCTCACCATGGTCTTGGAGCCCAATATATCCTTCAAGCGGCCGATCTTTCATAGGTGTTGAATCAAGTTGAATATCTATAATCTTTACATCGTTCAACTGAACCTGAAGATGGTATCCTTTGCAGGTAACAACCATTGTATTCCATTCGCCAGGTTTTTTAGACATATTTTTTGAGGCTCCGACAGTTCTAATAATACCGCCATGATCATGAGGTCCAACCTTCCCTTTCTTTTTCGTTGAATCAAGAACTTGAGCCTCTATCCCTGTTTGGACAGGCTCATTCAAATTTCCAACTCTAAAAAACACTCCACTGTTTCCATTTGGTGGATATTTGTATTCAACATGCAAAACGAAATCCTTGTATTTTTTCTTACTCCACAAATATGCATCATATCTCTGCCAGCCCTTTTCCCCTTTACGAGGCTTTATTAACAAAGAACCATCTTTTTGAGGAAGCCAATTACCGGTGGTCTGCCAGCCTGACAAATCCCGACCATTATAGAGATTTGCCCAAGGCTTTTCTTCAGCTGAAACCAAAAACGGCAAACAGGCAAAAACTAGAATAAGTATACATTTTTTCATTTATTTTATGTAAAAAAAGGATTAATCGGCAAACAGCAAATCTCATTGTCATTTCCCTTTTTGTCAAGTTTACCACAATAATTGATATATGATGTAAATGTGTGTATTTTGCCGAAAAGGAAACTTTTTATGTTTGAGCATATTAAAAACGGAGACATCCAAGGGGTTCAAAAAGCCATCGAAGCCGGGTCTGATGTAAACGCAAAGGATGAATTCGGTTCTACTCCTTTGGATAGCGCCGTATATGACGGGCACAAGGAAATCGCCGAAATACTGATCGCAAATGGTGCAAACCCCAACGCAAAAGATGAAGACGGCGCAACACCTTTACATCTAGCGGCTGACAGAGGTCAAAGGGATATTGTAGAACTCTTAATTTCCAAAGGTGGAGACGTGAACGCCAGAGATGACGATGAGACAACTCCATTGTATATCACAATTGAGGAAGGACATACCGAGATAACTGCACTTCTCCGCGAGCACGGCGCCAAAACAAGTGAAGAGCTTAAGGCTCAGGGGCTTTGAAACAAGCAAGAGGATTCACCTTAATAGAACTACTGGTAGTAATTGCCATTATCGCAATCCTAGCGGGACTACTTTTGCCCGCTCTAGCTAAAGCCAAATCAAAGGCTCATGAAGCTTATTGCATTAACAATAATAAACAAATCCTACTAGCGGGCAAGATGTACACTTCTGATAACGACGATAAAAACGTTGTCGTTTTCGTACACCCTCCATATTCAAAAGTTTTTCATACATGGTATGAACTGCTAGACCCTTATTTAAATTCCACGAATATTTTCATATGCCCATCCCGAAAAGGAAAACCTGTCAAAACAACACATGTAGGCGGAACCCCATTCCCCTACCCCGCTGCAACTGACTACGCCATGAACCATGTCCTTGGCGGTGAATTAAGCCACTGGGTAGACTATGTTCACACCAAGGATTCAAGCGTTAAAAATCATGCAAAGGTTGTTTATTTAGTAGATTCAGGAGTCCAAGCAAACGCAAGCAAGCGCCCCAGTGTTGACGTAAACTCAACCACAAAGCTGGGAGCATTCATGATAGGAGACCCCGCTGTAATGATCAATGGTTCTGGCTGCCCGTCATGCATGACCGGCTTAGGCAACCCGTGGTGGGGAGGGCCTCATTTGCGCCATGGAGGGCGAAGCGTGAACTCCATGTCCGATGGTCACGTTGAAACAATGCAACCGTTTTGGTTCTACGCACGAACCCCTTGGCTCAATCCAGCCATTGGAGGGTGATCGACAAATAATTGTGAATCTCAAAGCCAAGAACGCATTCACTCTCATCGAACTACTTGCAGTAATTGCCATTATTGGAATTCTAGCCGGATTACTATTACCGGCATTAACAAAAGCAAAAAGCAAAGCGCATGGGATACAATGCCTAGGCAACGTGAAACAGCTAGCTTTAGGCTGGACACTTTACGCAAACGATCATGGAGGAAAATATGTAAATAATCACGGCCGAGACCAAACTCGTGAACAACGAAACAACTGGGCAAATAATGTATTAGACTGGAATAACAGCCCAGATAACACAAACAGACTAGCACTTACTTCATCTCTACTTTCTCCATTCATAGCTGATACAATTGAAATATTCAAATGCCCATCTGATAAAAGTCGCGCTCAAAACGGATTCAGAAACAGAAGTTATTCAATGAATCACCTAATAGGCGATCCCGGATCTTTACTCGACCAATTCAACCCAAAATATATCCAATTTATTAGCGACAATAATATTAGACAGCCATCAGATATTTTTGTTTTTTTAGGAGAACACCCAGACACTATAAACGATGGATATTACATGAATCGCTTTCACGAATACAAATGGGGGAACTTACCTGCATCATACCATAATGATGCCACAGCTCTGTCTTATGCAGACG
>JASLKL010000042.1 GCA_030747605.1 Verrucomicrobiota bacterium
GGTACTTGCAAGGCTGGAAGATCAGTAACTCAATAATTGTGGTTCAGCCAATACGTGTCGTTTTTATGGGGACCGCAGGATTCGCCTGCCCGAGTCTAGCTGCATTGGACGATTCACCTCTGATAGAATTAATCGGAATAGTTACTCAACCAGACCGGCCAAAAGGGCGCCAACTAATTCCACACCCAACTGCTGTTAAGTTGGAATCTGAACACCGAAAGTTAACAGTTCATCAACCGTTACGACTGCGAAATGATTTCGTTTTTTTAAATGAAATCAATCCGGAACTAATCGTCGTTGCTGCTTACGGACAGATCCTGCCTCAGGCAATTCTCGAGTTACCCAAACACGGCTGCATCAATGTACACGGATCACTATTGCCGCTTTACCGGGGGGCAGCGCCAATTCAACGAGCAATACTCGATGGACAAAAGGAAACCGGCGTTACAATTATGGAGATGGAGACTGGTCTCGATACAGGCCCAATGATCAGCAAGGTAGAAACACCAATAGAATCTCACGACAATGCACAGACGTTGCACGATAGATTAGCGAATTTGGGAGCTAAACTACTTGTCGCAACAATTCCTGAATACGTCACAGGCAAAATCAAAGCCATACCACAAGACGAATCTCAATCCTCACATGCTTCAAAGATTACCCGTGACATGGGCCAAATCGACTGGACCAAAACAGCAACAGATATTTGGAACCAGGCTCGTGCTTTCACTCCTTGGCCCGGTGTGTTCACACATTTAAACGGCAAATTAATTAAACTTATTGAAGTCGAACCAATTAACACAACCGGGCTCGCTCCAGGTATAATTGGGCAAAGCGATTCTGATGGCATTATCGTAGGTTGTGGGGAAAAAGCTCTGCGAATTAGCCAATTACAAAAGGAAGGAGGCAAACGTTTGACCACTGACGCATTCCTCGCTGGGCACCCACTCCCTGCTGGAACGCAACTCGGTTAAAATTGCCGCTTGGCCAAGCGCTAGTTTTGACCGAACATTTCCCACATGGAAACGGTTGTTGAAAATGCACTCCCGGACGCTAACGGACGCTTTGGCGAATTCGGAGGGCGCTACGTCCCAGAAACACTGATGCAACCATTGCAGGAATTAGAGGACGAATATTTTCGCGCACAACAGGATTCCCAATTCCAGAACGAGTTAAAGTACTACTTGAGAGAATTCTGTGGCCGCCCTACCCCACTTTATCACGCCGAACGTCTCACCAACGATCTCGGTGGAGCTAAGGTTTACCTTAAGCGCGAAGACCTGCTGCATACTGGAGCACACAAGATCAACAATGCAATGGGCCAAATTCTATTGGCCAAGCGCATGGGGAAAAAACGTATTATTGCTGAGACAGGCGCTGGACAGCATGGCGTTGCTACAGCAACGGTCGCAGCAATGTTCGGACTCGAATGCGTAATCTACATGGGAGCAGTTGACTGCAAACGACAAGCTCTCAACGTATTCCGAATGCGGATGCTAGGCGCAAAAGTTATTCCGGTTGAAGCCGGACAAAAAACACTAAAAGAAGCAGTCAACGAAGCTATGCGAGACTGGGTAACCAATGTCCGTAGCACTCACTATATCCTTGGCACTGCCTACGGCGCACATCCTTATCCTGTGATGGTCCGTAATTTCCAACGGATTATCGGCGACGAGGCGAGACGCCAGATATTAGAGCAGGAAGAACGACTACCCGACCGTTTAATTGCATGCGTCGGTGGTGGATCAAACGCAATAGGCTTATTTTACCCTTTTGTAGATGACGAATCGGTTATGATGACTGGAGTTGAGGCAGGTGGCGAGGGAATCATAGACGGTAAACACGCCGCACGTTTTCAAGGCGGAGGACTCGGAGTCCTCCAAGGAACTCGGTCATTTGTCCTGCAAGACGAGGATGGCCAAATACAACTAACTCACAGCGTATCAGCGGGACTCGATTACGCGGCTGTCGGACCAGAACATGCCTGGCTTCGAGATATCGAACGTGCCGAATACACTTACGCCACGGATGATGAAGCACTTGCGGCATTCCAAAAATTAGCTAAACTTGAGGGCATTATCCCAGCTCTTGAGTCCAGTCATGCCATAGCAGAAGTAATAAAAGCTGCACCCAAGATGAGCTCCGATCAAATTATCATCGCTAATCTATCTGGTCGTGGCGACAAAGACGTCGCCCAAGTCGCCGACCTCATTACACTATGAGTCCGGAGAATTCCGATAGATTAAAATGAATCAACTTGATGAGATACGGATAGACAAGTGGCTATTTGCTGTCCGTCTTTTCAAGACTCGCGGCCAAGCGGCAGAAGCCTGCAGAAGAGGAAAAATCAAACTCAACGAAACACCAGTAAAAGCCGCTAAATCAATTAAGGTCGGAGATATCGTAAATGTACGTCAAAGTCCAATGATTCGCTCACTCGAGGTCATCGGCCTGACAGAACGACGAATTGGAGCCAAGCTAGTGGAAAACTTCGCAAAGGATACTACTCCCAAGGAAGAATGGGACAAGTATCATAAAGCAAGAAGTAACCGTAATGAAAACCAAAATAAATCCCAAGGAAGACCGTCAAAAAGAGAACGACGATTGATTGATCAATTCATGGAACTTGGAGACAAAAAATGATTATCCGAGGATTCATCCGAGCAGCAGTTTTCATGGTTGTGGTGGGCGCAATACTGGCTCTAGACACTTTAACAGGAGATTTTTTTTCCGAACGCCTCGGCATCATTCCGCGCAACCTTTCAGGTATCGATGGCATTCTTTGTTCCCCTCTATTGCACGCTGATTTCGGACACTATATATCCAATCTCTTTCCTATGGTCGTCCTTCTTGGGTTACTCTTTGCAAACCAAAATTATAGACCATGGCGTTCGCTTATTTTGATTTGGTTTTTAAGTGGCGTTGGCACATGGATTATTGGAAGGGTTGGCTCAAATCATATCGGAGCTAGTGGAGTTATTTTCGGCTTAGTTACTTTTCTAAGTGCCGCATCGTTTTTTTTACGAAGTTGGCCCTCTGCAATAATTAGCGGGGCTGTTCTTTTTCTTTATCAAGGAATTTTATTTGGCGCACTACCACCAATTATCAATAGCGACATGGCCGAAAACATTTCATGGGAAGCGCACCTTTCAGGTGCAATTGGAGGAGTTATAGCCGCTTGGGGCACTCGCAAAAAATAAATAAGTAAACTTGCCTGCGCAAAAAAGCTGATATCCTTTTCTTGCCATGGCAGATTACAGTTTTTATGTTGCCCGCGCCGATGGGAAGCAATTCACTACTTAGTGACATTCGAGCTAGATTTTCACCTACTCTAGATCCGAAATTCATACCCATTTCACTAGTTTTACAGCAAGCACGTAAATGCATTGCTGACGGCACACCTGCAGTCGAATTGACCTTTTCACTCGAACGGTTGCCCGGAGATCGCTCTGTTCACCAATTTGTGGTGCCTGATCCAAAAAACGACGAATCCGGCGAGGTTAAACGCTTAGTTGAACGGGTTTGTAAGTTTCTTCTTTGGCAACAGGGCGCAAGCCGGGTAGGAGTTCACAGTAGTGACGGAAGTGACACATTGGTGAAATACTTGGCAGAAATTTATAGCGCTAGCGGACCGCGAGCCTTTGATGCCGATATGATGGAACGAGCTTTCGGCTTACCTTTAGTGTTCGAGTCGTTAGATTCATGTGAATTTCAAGCCACTGATACATCGAAAGCAATTGGTGGTCATCTAGATGGCTGCAGGATCGGCTTTGATCTTGGTGCAAGTGATTACAAATTAGCAGCCGTACAGAATGGTAAACCGGTGTATACAACTGAAATTCCGTGGAACCCTCGTGTTGAATCTGATCCAGACTGGCATCGCAATAAAATCAACGAAGGTTTAAAGCTGGCTGCAGAAAAACTTCCACGCGTGGATGCTATCGGTGGCAGTTCGGCAGGAATTATTATCAATAACGAACCACGAGTAGCATCACTATTCAGAAGTGTATCGGACACCTTGTTCACAAAAAAAGTCCGCCCAATTTTTCGAAGCCTTGCCAAAGAGTGGAATGTACCTTTCGAGGTATCCAACGATGGCGATGTGACTGCATTGGCAGGAGCAATGTCACTCAAAACAAACGGCGTTCTTGGTTTAGCAATGGGTTCCAGTCAAGCAGTTGGATTCCTAGATCAAAAAGGTCGAATTACTGGCTGGTTAAATGAACTGGCATTTACGCCAATTGATTTTCACCCAAGTGGTCCGGCAGATGAATGGTCCGGCGACATAGGATGCGGAGTGCAATATTTCTCGCAACAAGGGGTGGTGAGGCTTGCAAAATTGGCCGGCATTGAGCTGCCTGATGCTCACCCAGCAATTCAACTTAAGCACATTCAAAAAATGCATGAGGCCGGAGACACTCAGGTGCCTGTTATTTTTGATGACATCGGCATCTGCTTAGGCTACGCGCTGGGCCTATATGCAGAGTTTTATAATTTCAACCATCTACTGGCTCTTGGTCGAGTAACATCTGGGCTTGGGGGTGAACAAATCATAGCCAAAGCAACCGATGTTTTAAACGAAGAGTTCCCAGAGTTGGCCAATAAGGTTCAACTCCAATTACCAGATGAAAAAAGCAAACGTGTTGGGCAAGCGGTTGCAGCAGCAAGCTTGCCAAAGCTCAACACATAAACGACCTTGGTTCGACCACGAACTAATTTCAGCTACCCTATTATAAGTTAGATTTGAAAATATGATTTCATTCTCCAATACCAGTGCCGACTTGTTTATTCCAGATGGATCCGAAGAAAGCGAAGCCTTCGGTCGCACCACACATATGGGAATTGGAGCACATCAGGACGACCTCGAGGTAATGGCATTGCATGGTATTTTGTCCTGTTATCAGTCGAAAGAACAATGGTTCGGTGGCGTAACCGTTACGAACGGCGCAGGCAGTTCAAGAGCCAATCAGTATAACAATTACACCGACGAACAAATGCGAGCCGTCCGTGCTAATGAACAACGCAAGGCCTCAGTAGTTGGTGAATATAGCTTCATGACTCAGCTTGATTATCCTAGTTCGGCGGTGAAACAGCCAGGTAATTGCAATTATGCTAAGGATCTCAAAACAATTTTCTCTAAAGCCAAACCACGGGTGGTTTACACTCACAATCTAGCAGACAAACATGATACGCACGTCGCCGTTGTTATCCCAGTGATACATGCACTACGAGCAATCCCGAAAGAAGAACAACCAGAAGAGGTTTACGGCGTTGAAGTGTGGCGCGACCTCAACTGGCTAATCGATGACGAAAAAGTGCTGCTGAATTTGAATGATAGACCAAATCTTGTACGAGCCTTAATCAGCATTTTTGATTCTCAAATCACCGGAGGAAAACGCTATGATCTAGCCCTCGAGGGGCGTCTGCGAGGCAACGCTACATTCTTTGATTCACACTCTGTCGACCAGACGCAGATGGCGAGCTATGCAATGAATCTAAAGCCCTTGATTGATGACCACACAATGGACATTGCCGAATTTGTCGACTCATTCGTTAAGCGGTTTCAAACTGATGTTCGGTCTCGAATTGAAAGTTTTATAGTTTAACACCTACTGCGTCTCACCTCGAGTCACCTGAAGAAAGACATCTTCGAGGTTCATCTCTTCCGACTCCAACGCGGTTAATTCCAATCCGCTATTAACAATGATAGATGCAATGATAGATGCATTTGCTTCGGGGTCCACCAACTCAACACGTATTCGACTCTCATCCTCCTGCATTTCCACATCGGAGACCTCAGTACGTTCACGCAATAACTCAACAGCCTTTTCAATATTTTCTGCAACGCCGACCCGATATGCTTGCTTCCTTGAGAATTGGCTTTGAACCCCTTGAACAGGTCCACTGTAAATAAGACCGCCTTTTTCAATTATTGCCACTCGATTACACAATGTTTCCAATTCACTGAGAATGTGCGACGAAATGATGATCGTTTTACCTAGTCGCTGTAACTCCTGAAGTATAGCCATCATCTCAATACGCGCACGAGGATCCAAGCCACTAGCCGGTTCATCAAGGAGAAGAATCTTCGGGTCATGCACCAAAACACGCGCCAGGCCAATTCGCTGCTGCATTCCACGGCTGAGAGCCCCTATGAGAGCACCTTTCTTTTCACTCAAACCGACCAACTCAAGAACATCATCAATCGTCTGCTGGCGCTTGGCAGCACCAATGCGATAACAGGCAGCAAAAAAATCAAGGTATTCTGTTACCTCCATATCTTTGTAAACACCGAAAAAATCTGGCATATATCCAAGAATGCGTCGTACTTGATCGGCCTCCTTAACCACATTATGACCCATGACACGAGCTGTCCCATTAGAGGGAGAAAGGAATGTCGATAAGATGCGGAGAGTTGTAGTTTTACCTGCACCATTCGATCCTATAAAACCAAACAAATCACCCTTGTTTATAGTCAGATCAAGAGAGTTCAGAGCGGTCAGATTCCCATAGTGGCGGGTAAGACCAAAAGTCTCAACTGCCGCATTGATTACCGGTGGCGGGATGCTTGGAGATTCGTCAGACATAATAATTAATTGGTTTGCGCTTGGTTAAAAGCACCTTCGTTATAAGGCAACTTAATTGGGATTCGATAAAGTGTATGTGATTTACCAAGTTTGGATTCAAATAATCCAGTAGACTGAATAGGAGCATGATCCTGAACAAATACGAACAAAACAGATCCATCACGCTCAATGTATCCACTGGCATCCATACCCCCTGAAGAATCGAATTGATTTACGTCTTTTTTAAATTGCGTAATACTTTCTAATTCGAGTGCACCTGGAAAAGAGCCTGTGACAATATTCATAAGGTCAGGATCTATCCGGCTTAGTTCAGCATTCCCAAATGCACGGTTTCTCGATTGAATAGAGGATCGAATACTGCTACTAGAACTAGAAATAACATCTAGAACCTTCGAATCTGATCGCTGCAATTTAAGGATGCCACTCGCACCTGGAGTAATATTGATTGAATCGTCATATACGATTCGCTGCATCGCCACAAATGCCGCACCAATGATAGGTTTATCCAAACCATTTTGAATCTCAAGTTGATAAGCATCATCATTCTGCTTCGTGATAGTAGTCTGAATATTCGATGCAGCACCATTAACCCATTCAGAACTAAATAGGCGACTTGTCCAAATAGGAACCCGTGCTTTTGCTTCCAATTTACCAGGGCTTAATCCAATAAGTAATGGTTGATTGCCACCTCCATTGGAAAAACTAGAGAGTTCACTGCGAAACGCACCTAACGCCAAAGAACCGCCCATGGGATAATCCTTGTTCGATGGAGAATAAATTGAAGCATAGCTTCTACCTCGCAGGGTAACTTGGTCGCCAGGCAATACATCAACAATGTGGAGTTCGTTAATCTCGAGCTGTCCAGCACGAAGACGGTAGCCGATATAATAAATCAGCAATGAGAAGAAGATAACGTATAACGGGAAAGTCAACCAAGTTAGCATTTGTTTATTAATACGCTTGAGCCAAATGCGATCAATAGGTCCAATGATGACAAGATATGTAATAAGCAGTAAAATAAGCCAAATAACTGGTAATTTGCTAACTTGGCGACTATCGAGCATCATTCCATACAGCCCATCTACATTCATTCGGCCATAGTTTCGAGGTGGTTGTTCGGAAACAAACCATTCCGAATCGATCTCGGCTAATCTAGACCATAACCAAGCTCGGTTCTCCCAAGACCTGATCGGTTCCCGTTCTGGATTGAATCCCAAAATCGTCACCTGCCCTAAGCCTCGATTTGCGTTTGCTATTAACGTTTTACCCTCGAAGCTCAAAAGAGTTTTGCCTTCTTTGAGTTGAACCGGAGCGGCAGTTACAAACGTTGTAGTAAATTCCTCATCTACAGCACCTATAGGATAGCCTGCATTACTAAGCCAGCTCTGAAATAAAGCTCCAATCTCTAGATTCTGCACCAAACCAAACTGCGTATTAAGCAACTCTCCAAGCCAAGGCGTACCAGTAATATCCGACGGCTGATCAACCCCAAGGATCAAATGCCCCCCGCTACGCACCCAGATAGATACGGCGCTAGCTTGTTCAGCACGAAAATTAATAGCGCGGTTAGAGTTAAGATAAAGAGCACTTAACCCATGCAGCGTTACAGGATTATCTGGAAAAATATCCGCCTGAATATGCGCCACTCTAGGAGAAAATGTTTTATTGCTGTTATTGTTCTTAAAACGAGTAAGAGGCAGCACCGGGCCACTAGACTGTTGCCCACTCACTGCAGCCAACAATTTGGTAAACCAAGGGACACTATCAATTCTTAAATTATCATACTCGGAAACAATCTTCCCATCATTTAACAGCTTGGCATTCCATCTATAGCTAGAATTGTTAAACACCGGTATAGACAAACGCTTGCGAGTATTATTAGGAAGCTCGACTGCGTATCTGATTAACTGATCGTTAAATGAACTAGGTTTAATTTCTATGACACCATTAAATGTCGGACCATCGTTTTCAATTTCCACGGTCACAGGAAACCACTCACTGTTCCGAGCCTTGTCGGCAAAACCCATAAACACATCGAAGCGAACCTCTGCCTTAACTATGCTACTACCTATCCAAAGCCAAACGAATATAAGCTTTGCAAAAGACGTGAAATAACTTGGCAAATTGTTTATAGCCACCAACATTTTATTACTGACAAGAGCTAAAAGAGTAAACAATCAGGGGTCAATGTAGAAGACTTACTAAGAATAACATTGCGGTAGAGGCTATTTTTGGGTTCCCTCTGTCGTCCCATGAAAATGCTGGAGAATATACAATACAGCTTGAAGGGCGCCTTGGCGGCAGCCATTGCGTTGAGTTCACTTACCATAATGGCACAAGAAGATAAACTTTCGGACGGCTTATACGCTGAAATCGAGACATCAAAGGGCACCATCCTTGGACAGTTGGAGTATGAAAAAACCCCACTAACAGTTGCCAACTTTGTAGGCCTTGCCGAAGGCACCAAACATTATTCAAAATCAGGTGGAACACCTGCGGCTACCAAGGAACCATACTATGATGGGCTAATCTTTCATCGGGTTATTCCTGATTTCATGATACAAGGGGGTTGCCCATTGGGAACCGGCACCGGAAACCCAGGTTACAAGTTTCCAGACGAAATCGATTCAACTTTGAAACATAGTAAACCGGGAATCTTCTCAATGGCTAATGCTGGGCCCGGCACCAATGGCAGCCAGTTTTTCATTACTCACAAAGCCACTCCATGGCTTGACGGCAAGCACACTGTGTTCGGGCATGTTGTTAAAGGCCAAGATGTAGTCAACGCCATCGCCAAAGGGGACAAGATAAATAAGGTAAGCATCAAGCGTGTTGGGGAAAATGCCAAAGCTTTCAAGAGTGACGAAACGCAATTCGCTAAACTTCGAGGATCCATTAAGACACCAGCCGAGAAAAACAAAGCAGAAGGCGAAGCATTTCTAACCAAGATCAAAACCGAAGATGGTGTTAAAACAACAGAATCTGGACTAGCATATAAAGTACTGACTGCCGGAACGGGTGCCAGCCCTAAGGAAACCGATCAAGTAACAGTTCACTACACTGGAAAATTGATTAGCGGCAAGGTATTCGACAGCTCAGTTGAACGCGGTCAACCGGCAACATTCCCTCTGAACCGCGTGATCCCAGGGTGGACTGAAGGATTACAGTTGATGAAGATAGGCGGCAAATCCGTATTATACATTCCATCTAATCTCGCTTACGGCGAACGTGGCGCAGGCGGCGTTATCCCTCCAAATGCAACGCTCATATTTGAGGTCGAATTGAAGGAAATTAAGTAATTTCCATTATGTTTTCAGTGTTTAACCACTGATGAATAACTTTAGTAAAATCGTGGCTACCCTAGTGGTATCCACGTTTTTTTATGGCTGCCTCGATTTCGGAGAAGATGTCAATATAGTCCTCCCCAACGTTACATCTAAAGAACTAGAAATAGTATCACAACGAACTGGAATTATATTCCCCGAAGGAACCACCGGTTTAGGCTATTTTTTCTAGGGATCAGGTATCGACGATGCAATAGCACTTAAAATTATGATTCCAGAAAACAAGAAACAATCCTTCTTGGAAAATGAAATTTTCAAGTCTGGAGAAAGCTCAAAACCATCAATTCAAATTGGACGCCGTGAATCATGGTGGAAGCTAGATGACATCATTGAACGAATAGATCGAGCTAAAGAATTGCCAAAAGGCCGTTACATGGAATGCTCTATCGGCCGAGAAGATTCCAAGTGGATTGTCTACATCTCTTGGATGGAAACATAGGCCACCACAAATAACATTCAATTAAATCCCCTCAGAATGCAGACAATAAATCATTTAACCCCCTGCAGTTTTGAGTTTCTTCACGAAACGCGATGTTCTTTCGCAAGCAACCTTAATTTGTTCAAGGCCGGCAGCAAAACAGCAACGAAGAAAACCCTCACCTGATGGCCCAAATGCATTTCCAGGAACACAGGCTACGCCCTCCTCCTGCACAAGTTTTGAAGCAAACTCGTTCGAGCTTAAGCCTGTCGACTGCACACTTGGAAATGCATAAAAAGAGCCACGCGGCAACTGGCACTCCAACCCCATGTCGTTATAAGCCGACACAATATAATTTCGCCGAAGCCGAAATTCATCCTTCATCTCTCCAGCAGGACCAGTCCCATTTTCGAGCGCCTCAACGGCAGCATCCTGGCTGATAATGCTAGCGCAAAGCATCGAATATTGGTGAATACGCATCATCGCATCGATCAATTCAGGAGGGCCACAGGCATAACCAATTCGAAATCCAGTCATAGCATAAGCCTTAGAGAAACCGTGCAGAAATATAGTACGCTCTGCCATGCCAGGCAGTGAAGCAATGCTTATGTGGTCTCCTTCAAAGGTAAGCTCAGAATATATTTCATCAGTAATGACCAATAAATTGTGTTCTTTAACCAAGTCAGCAATCCTTTTCAGAGCATCATAAGTCATCGTGCCTCCAGTCGGATTGGTTGGGAAATTAAGGACCAAAGCCTTGGACTTTGGAGTGATAGCTTGCTCAATCGCTTCTGCCGTAACGGCAAAACCATTTTCAGCCAAACATGGTACGGGCACTGGAACCCCATACGCCAACGAAATCCCAGGAGCATAACTGACATAGCAAGGCTCGTGGTAAATAATCTCATCACCTGGGTTAACTATAGCTCGAAGTGCAAGATCTAAAGCCTCACTTACCCCTACACTAATCAAAACCTGAGACTTAGCTTGGTATCGAACACCAAAACTTTCACCAACATATTGACTAATAACCTCACGTAATTTTGGCAGACCTAAATTAGAAGTATAACTAGTACGACCTCGTTCAAGTGCATAAATTGCCGCCTCTCTAATGTGCCAAGGTGTAACAAAATCAGGCTCCCCCACCCCCAGAGAAATAATATCCTTACGACCTTGAACAAGTTCAAAGAACTCACGAATCCCCGAACGGGGAATGCGTTGTACCTGCTGAGCGACCAAGTCGCCGGACTTAAAATCTTTGGACATTATTAAGGTTAGGCCGCAGCTTTTTTCTGCCGGCGATGAATGATGGGTTGAGCTTGACCAAGTGCGACTTTCTCGTCGATCTTGACAGAGGAAATATCGTCTGCATCCGGAATTTCATACATGGTTTCGAGCATCAATTTCTCCATCAAGCTACGAAGACCTCGAGCGCCTGTTCCTCGTTTGATTGCAGCATTAGCTAACTCCTTCAAAGCACCGTTAGTAATATTCAATTTTACTCCGTCTATCTCAAGTAGCTTAGCGTATTGTTTAATCAGCGCATTCTTAGGTTCAGTCATGACGCGCATAAGTTGTTCCTGGTCGAGCTCCTGAAGTGCTGTATGAACCGGCAAACGGCCGATAAACTCTGGGATAAAACCATAGCCAAGCAAATCCTCCGGTTCAACGTAACTCAAAATATTCTTCTGCTCCAACCCATCATTCGAGTTTTTTGTTTTACCATCGCCAGAAAACCCGAGCACATGTTTACCAATACGACGCTCAACAACCTTATCAAGATCAACAAAAGCTCCTCCACAAATAAACAAAACATTGGTAGTGTCCAATTTAATATACTCTTGCTGTGGATGCTTTCGACCGCCCTGTGGAGGCACGTTACATACCGCGCCTTCAAGGATCTTTAGTAGCCCCTGCTGCACACCTTCTCCCGAAACATCTCGTGTGATAGAAACGTTCTCAGTTCGGCGAGTGATCTTGTCAATTTCATCGACATAGATAATGCCAATCTGGGCGCGCTTTACGTCATAATTAGCAGCTTGTAAAAGGCGAAGTATTATATTTTCTACATCGTCACCAACATAACCGGCTTCAGTTAGCGTTGTGGCATCAGCTATAGCAAAGGGAACATCTAGCATACGTGCCAGTGTTCGAGCTAACAAAGTCTTCCCGGACCCAGTCGGGCCAAGCAATAGAATATTGCTTTTTTCTATCTCGATCTCATTTTCAGCATCAGTGTCGGTAGTAATAATCTTATTATCACCTTCGGTCTTAACTGTAAGACCAGACTGAATCCGCTTGTAATGGTTATGAACTGCAACCGCCAAAGTTTTCTTTGCATCATCCTGACCAATGCAGTGCCGATCTAATTCAGCCTTGATCTGCCTCGGCTTTGGCACCTTCAATTTTATGGCCTTTTTCTTCTCCTGATCCTGAAGCTCTTTATCTAAAACATTTTTGCAAACCAGAATACAACTATCACAAATGTAAACACCTGGCCCGGCAATAAGTTTTCGCACTTCTGCATGCGACTTACCGCAGAAACTGCAAAGAGTGATTTGGTTTGGACGGGCCATTAAAATGGAAAATTAAATTACTTATTCTTTTTTTCGTCCTTTAACCCAGCAACTTCCTTGCGTGACTTTACAACATCATCCACTAACCCGTAACTCTTGGCTTCGTTGGGCGACATAAAATAATCTCGATCTGAGTCCTCAACAATTTTCTTTAGCTTCTGCCCAGTGTGTTCCGCCAAGATCTCGTTTAGACTATCCTTCAACCGTTGAATTTCTGCTGCCTGAATCTCAATATCTGAGGCATTACCCTGCGCCCCTCCCCATGGTTGATGAATCATAATACGCGCGTTTGGCAATGCATACCGTTTGCCCTTGGTGCCGGCAGACAGTAATACCGCACCCATACTGGCAGCTTGGCCAATGCAGTACGTATTCACGTCACAGGTCAAGAATTGCATCGTATCGTACACAGCCAACCCAGCTGTAATACTTCCACCTGGGGAGTTGATATATAGATGAATGTCCTTTTTAGGATCCTGCATTTGCAAGAATAGCAACTGAGCAATCACCAAATTTGAAATAGTATCATCGATAGGTGTCCCAATGAACACAATCCGATCCACCAACAATCGCGAATAGATGTCATAACCGCGCTCACCGCGGCCAGTCTGCTCGACAACCATCGGCACCAAGAAATTATTTGCCTCCAAGCCTTCCCTCATGGCCAGCGACCATAACGACCGCAAGAACAAGCCGTCAAGTTCGGGTGGCTTCCGCCTTAGCTTCTGCGTCGGCCTTAAATTTGACTAAACGCCTATTAATTTCGGTATCATTAGCCCAAAGATCCCTCCCCTCTTTAGGCAATTTTTCGATTGGATCGTAGTAGTAAAAAATATCACCAGGCTTAGCTGTTGGCGAGGTCCAAGCAGACACTCCAATCTCCTGATCATAGAGAGTGTAGCTAGAAATTTCCCGCTTACCTCCTCCACCTGGAGCATCGCAAACCACTCGTGGCGTATTGAATCCAGCTATGGCCCCCTGAAGACGACGCGATAAATGCTCAGCCTTACGAACTGTCGTACGAAGATGTTCGCAGCCAGGCACCATGTCGTGCAGATAAAGATAATACGGCTGAATGAGCTGGCTAGATAATTTCTTGGTAGTGTAGTGCAAACAATCAAAAGCATCGTTCACCCCACTGATTAGTACAGATTGATTTCGAACACGCACCCCCGTCTCAGAAAGCATCTTCATCGCTCGAGAAGTCCAAGCAGTAATCTCACGATCAGTATTAAAGTGAGTATGCAGTGCAACTTCTTTCATTTGTTCACGCCCTAGTCGGCACACATCATTCAGTGCCTCTACCCACTCGATGTCACTGGTAAACTTCATCGGCATTATAGCTAAACCTTTGGTAGCAAAACGAATTCGACGTATCGTAGGAATCTGGAGCAAGGAGGTTCCAATTTCTCGGATTTGATTGGGACGTAACAGTAAAGCATCACCCCCGGAAATTACAATATCCTCCAAATCGGGATGGTTACGAATATACTCAAAGGTAGAATCCCATTCATTGGATTTCGCACCGTAGGTCGACTTGCTTTTCACTGCAGTACTTCCCCCAACCACACGGCTGCGCGTACAGAAAGAGCAATAAACTGGGCAGAGAGTGATAGGTAAAAACAGCGCCTTATCCGGATAACGATGCGTGAGATATGGCGTAGCCTTATGCCCATCCTCAGCCAAGGAATCATCCATAACATAGGGATGGTCCGGAACAAACTGCGAGCCCAAAGGTAAAAACTGGCGACGCACTGGATCGTTCTCAAAATTTTCCCAATGAATTCGAGAAAACACATAAGGAGTAAGGCGGATATTCATCGGTGTCTTCAATAGACCCGCCTCAATATCAGAAATTAACGCTGAAGATGCTAATTCACTCAAAGTCTCCTGAATACCTGGAATGGAGGTCACCGAATTGCGCTGTTGCCATCGAAAATCACCGAAAGTTTCCGAGTCTATATCCCGCCACATAGGAATCGCCCGCCAAAACTCCGAACGATCAAAATCATAGGTTAAAGGACCGCCTCCACCTAGTTGAGCACAGGGTGATTCGTTAGGCAAAGTTGTTATATTTTCAAACATCTAATAATAAGCACAAACAAATTAATGATAGCACCAGATGCTAACACAATTGCTCAATAATGCGAATTAATTAAATTACTATTACCGTTTAGTCTTAGACGTAACCTTGACGTCAGAGATAACCATCTCCTTATCGATTGCCTTGCACATATCGTATATAGTCAAAGCAGCAATAGAAACCGCCGTCAAAGCCTCCATTTCGACACCAGTCTTGGCAGAGATACGCACCAAACTAGTAATCATTATGCGATCTCGGCTATCTGAAATTTCAAAATCAACCTCTACATGCGTAACCGAAAGTGGATGACAAAGAGGTATCAGTTCGCCTGTTTTTTTTGCTGCCATGATTCCAGCTAAGCGTGCTGTAGCTAATACATTCCCCTTAGCCGTGTCTCCGCTCTCAATCGCATCGAGTGTCGCTTTGGCCAAAAAGATCTCACCACGAGCCATCGCCTCACGGTTCTGAACCGACTTAACCGAAACGTCTACCATGCGCACATCGCCTTCAGCATTAATATGGGTCAAATCGCTCATTATTTTGGATTGGTTAAACTCTTCTTCCAAACACGAAGCATGCCAATCATACGGTCTCGAAGCAATTGTTCAGGCTGGACATGTTTTGGAATAAAATCCGGAGACGTTCCAAGTAAATCAGTCGTAACCAAAATTTGACCATCGCAGCCAATCCCAGAACCAATCCCAATAGTCGGAATCCCCACCCTATCAGTTATTTCAGCCGCCACCGGAGCGTTGACCAACTCAAGCACCAAGCCAAAAGCACCAGCTTGGGCAAGCGCCAAGGCATCCGCTAACAACGCTTCCTCCTGCATAGGATTACATCCCTTGACTTTATAGCCACCTTCCTCAACGACGCTTTGAGGCAACATACCAATATGGCCAAGAAAGGGGATCCCTGCAGCAATAATTGACTCTACCTGAGGTAATATCACAAGCCCCCCCTCAGCCTTGACACCTTCCGCACCAGCATCAATTAGACGCTGAGCTGATGACAAAGCCTGCCGTGGAGTTTCATAGGATTTGAAAGGTAGATCCGCAATGATTAATCCACGTGGCTTCGAACGTGCAACAGCTCGAACGTGGTGCTCCATCTCATTAAGTGTCACTTGTGTTGTGTCAGGATAACCAAGCACCACCATGCCTAAGGAATCTCCAACCAACAATAATGGCACACCTACGGCATCAATCAACTTCGCCATAGGATAATCGTAGGCTGTCAAAGCCGCAATTGGCTCACGCCCCTTACGGTTTTGAATAGTTTGTGGCGTCTCCCGTGTCTCGCTCACTTCACAAGAATCCCTACTACTTCAACTACGCTCAAGCGTAAAACCCTGTTCATCCTCCTCTTTTTGGGTCGAGCCATGGTGTTTTAGCCCAATACCACCTCGACGCCTTCAATGCCTCGGCGTGTCCATCAGTGAAACTAACGTTACTCTTAGTGCTATGTCGCAAATGCGGGCCACCCCAGTTTGGGTCACCAGGATTCATAGCACAACTGCACGGCGTATAA
The DNA here is from genome assembly GCA_030747605.1 of Verrucomicrobiota bacterium. Taxonomy (GTDB): domain Bacteria; phylum Verrucomicrobiota; class Verrucomicrobiia; order Limisphaerales; family UBA1096; genus UBA1096. The sequence goes on from JASLKL010000042.1 coordinate 16,539, forward strand.
CTGGCCGGATCCTGAACAATCCAACAACCAGCTTTCTCTGGCGATTTAGTTGTAACAGCCTTCATTGGGTCGGAAGTATTTTTTGGCAAAGTGCCTCCATCGGTCTTATAGACAACTGTGGAAGGACTACGAACGGCACTTTCTTTAAGTGAGGCAAATTCCCATGTTCCCGGCCAATCGCAACCTCCAAGCTGAAAGTTGGCTGCATAGTTATTTGTAGTTCGCTCAATATCGTAAAGCGTTTCTTTACGTTCATAACCTTTGCTAGGACAACGCAGTGTAGCTTTGGTTTCCTGATAGTCATAAAGATAATTAAACCAAGAACGTCGATTTTGCTGGTTCCCAATAAGCGAAAAAGTCCAAGCATATCTATCTTCGTTATCGCCAGAATAGAGTTTGGCAGCAAGTGAAAGTTGTTTGAGTTGGTTTAAACAAAATACTTCCTGCCCTTTAGCTTTTGCCTTAGCCAAAGCCGGCAATAACATACCAGCCAAAATCGCGATGATTGCAATAACCACAAGCAACTCTATTAAGGTAAATGCATGGTTTCGATATTTCATTAATTAAAGAATATTAACTAAAAGAAGCATTGCGATTACTCAATTGCCTGACAAGGAAAATCCAATTGTTGCTCCCCTCGTTTTTCACAACAACGGTCTAATGACAATTTAAAGTGATAGCTACATACTAAAACATCTAGCAGATAATCCCCTACAATAAATAGACCTTGAAAAGCACACCACCCTCATCCGTAATCAGGGGCAGATGAATAAGCGCTCATTAAAATTCCTAGAGACACTTGTGAACACCCCAAGCCCATCCGGACACGAATCTCGAGGTCTACGGGTGTGGCTAGATTATGTCGATCAATTCGCGGATGAAACCTACTCTGACTCCTACGGCAACTGTGTTGCTGTTCTTAATAAAGGCGGAGGGCCTCGCCTCATGCTTGCTGGCCATGCAGACGAAATCGGCATGACAGTCAATTATATCGATGACCAAGGATACATTTACGTCCGCAAA
>JASLKL010000043.1 GCA_030747605.1 Verrucomicrobiota bacterium
CGCTGAACCTACTTTCCGGCCATACGTGTCTTTGTAAGTTGTTTTAACTCGGCCAAAGATATCAGGCTTCTCAGTAACGGCGGTTCCAATTACTCGACCATAGCTATCTTTAATTTCTGTTTTCTTGCGGCCAAAGATATCGGGCTTTTTTGTTACTGTAGTTCCGAGTTTCTTGTAGGAGCTATCCTTGTAGGTAGTTTTCATGCGGCCAAAGATATCTGGTTTCTCAGTAACACTTGTTCCAAGCGTCTTGTATGAGTTGCTTTTGTAAGTGGTCTTGGTTCGACCAAAGATATCGGGCTTTTCAGTCTTAGCCTTAAGTGACTGGCCATAAATGCCAACCGATGTTTTGTGCTCAGCCTGAGCTTTCGCGGCTGGGCTGATTAAAACAGCAATAATTAGGTATAAAGGAATGTTTTTCATAATGCTTGTTCAAAGGAAAGATTACCAACCCTAGATAAAGATGCCAGATGAGAATTAGTTAATAATTTTTATTGAATAATCGAAGCCACTTGCAAAAGTATTTAAATAGAATGAATCTCTGCTGATATATGAAACAAATACTAATCACAATTGCAGGTGTGTTTTTGACGGGGTGTGTCTCGTCGCAGTTGCCAGAACCGGTGCCGCAGAAGGGTGATAGTTGGATCCAGCTTTTCAACGGTCGGAACTTGAATGGTTGGCGAGAGAATAAGTTCAAGCACAAGCCTGAATGGAAAATCGTTGATGGTGTTCTTACTGGTTACGGAGGCCAGGGATACCTTTCTTCGCTCGAGGAATTTGACGACTTCGAACTCTATGCGCAAACCCGTATCAGCGATACTGCAGGTGGGCGTGGAAATAGTGGAATCTATTTCCGCTGTGCGCCGCACGTTGACAAGAAGCAGGAATTTCCGCCCGGATACGAGGCGCAGCTGGACCATGGTGACAATAACAACCCCACGGGTAGTATATATGCTTTAAATATTGAAGGCGCGCGCGCGCCCAAACCCCCAACGAAAGATGGTGAGTGGGTCACGATGCGGATTCGTGCGGTTGGCAACCATTTGCAAACTTGGGTTAACGGTAAACTCGCAGCCGACTGCCGCGATCCTGAGAACCGTCATAAAAAAGGCAGCATATTACTGCAGATGCACCACCTCACTGGGAGGGTCGAGTTTAAGGAAGTCCAAATCCGTAAAATCGCTAAGAAGAATTAATCTAGGAAGTACTAATTACTGAAGGCTCGGAGATTCTATCAAATGATAGCTGTCGATGGGTGGGTTTTTGAGTGTTTTTTTGGTCCCGTTTAGCCATCGGACTTCAATTTCATCGATGCTTTCATTATCTCCCAGTCCAAAATGTATAGTGCTGGAGTGTTGGCCATATAGAGAATCACCCGTGACAATGCTATCCATTTGATAGCCTTTATGAGTTCGCAGTTTGACTTTGGTTCCTATTGGGGAAAAATGTAAACCAGTATCCTTTAGCTTTATTCCAACCCAATGATTTGAGGTTTCAATTAGGTTTGAAAATATTCGAAGTGTCTGAGTTACACGACCGCCTTGTTCAAATCCTGACTCTACTAGGATGAGATCCTGTCGTCCGTCATTATTAAGATCATCACTTAGAGTGACGCGCCCATCCCCTTCAGAAGCGACTCCTAAAAGGAAACCAGTTTCAAGAAATCCATTTGGACCGCGATTCATCAAGAAAGCATTATGTTCAAAACCATTCCACGAGATTTCACGGTTGATCAACTTGTCCATAGTTTTTGAGAACAACTTTTCTATAGATGCATTTTTGTCAGAGTCACCAGTATATATGTCATGGCACCAAAATGTTGTACAGTAGTCCTGAGCAGATTTTCCACTTTGATGTCCATTAGTGACATAAATATCCGTATCTGAATCATTGTCAGCATCAAATGCTGTGCAACCCCATGACCATCCAGTACGAGAGACTTGATCGTTAAATGGGGATTGCTGAAAGCCTTTTTCATTTGCGATATAGAGTCTATTACCATAACTCATAGCCGCACGTTTAAGATCAATATGTTTGTGTTCATCTCTGCCTAGCCCCATAAAATCCAATCTTCTCGCTGTTGTAGAGCTCATGCCTACCGAAAAGAAATCTAATTTTCCATCCGTATTAAAGTCGGCGAAAACATGAGACATCCCGAAGGTGTGTCGCTGATCGATCCAAACTTTAGTTAGGTCCTTAAATGCGCCTTTTCCATTGCCTTCATAAATGTCAATGCCGGCAAAATCACTAGAGACAACTAAATCAAGTTTGTCGTCACTATTGAGGTCGACCAAAGAAGCGCCATAGGTACGGCGAAATCTTTTTTTAACTAATCCAGACGACTCTGTTATATCGATAAATTTTCCATTACCTGAATTTTGGAGAAGATATGCTGGATGTCCGTCGTTAGCATCATAGTAAGGAGTTGGCATTTGGCCCTCTAGGTATGGCTGTTTGTATTGGCCAATGAATAAATCTAAATCTCCATCCCCATCGACATCTCCAGCTGTAATAACACTGGGTAGTTCGAGGTGTTTAGGCCAGCAATCTATTGGTTCTGCGAAACGGGTTTCATTCTTTTTGCCTTCTAAAATAATCAGTTTATTTGATTTAGCATCGACAGTAATTAAGTCTACAAGCGTGTCACCTGTAAAATCTGCAATAACGGCTGTATTGAGTATTGGTGGAAGTTTTGGGTGCAATTGATTTGTTTGAAAATCGCCACCTGTGTTGAAAAGTACTTTGTTACTTCCTAATGCAATAATGTCTGAGAATCCGTTCCCATTAAGATCATGTACCAAAATAGGACTTACCATGGGATTTCCTTTAAGCTTATGAGTTTGATTAAAAGCAACTGATGAGTCTTTTTCTAAAATCTTAAGATTAGTTACTGCGATCGAATCAGGAACTGGGCTCGGTTTCATTTCCGATAACCAATTTATTACAAGGTTTGCCTTAATAGATAAAAGTTTGTTTTGATCGGGATTTTTTACATGTAGCACAACTGAAACTGTTGACTTGGCTGATGAGTTGTTTTCCTGTTCGAATTTACTGTGGTGCCATTCTGATTGAACTAGTCGATAACCTTGATTGGCTAGATTGTTTACTTTTTGAACGAATTCCTTACGGGGCATAATTATTTCAGGCGCCGAATAGATTGTTTGTAATATTCCTTGTTCTAGTTTTTCGGCAGGTTCAGCCCGGCCTATTATTAGTCGATTAAAAGGAAAACGAGTAAGAATTTTGTGTTTTTCTGTGCCTACTCGAAGTCTATCCCAAAGATGGACAAATATTTTTTCATGTTCTTGGGCGGAGACTTCCTTAGCCCATACAGTGTTATCTAGCTCGGCTCGGCTACTTTCGAGTGAAGGCATTGTAGGCTCGCTAGGAACATTAGTTTTTCCCGGTTTTGAGGTGGATGGTGTGAATATTAACCAACCAGCAGCAAATATTGTTGCTAATAAGAACAATGCTATTGTTAATAATTGATTATTTTTTGCTGAGGGCATCACTCTTTATAATTTAGTTTTTAGGATGCTGAATAAGGATTAATTTTTGTGAGAATCTCTGCAACATTGGACGGAACAAGACCATTGATTGGCTGATTGAGTTCAAGTCGGTTTCGGATGATAGAAGACGAAACTTCAAATGGCCATCCGCAAAGTTTTTGACCCCGGAAAGGTTCTGGGAAATTTGCCACTTTTTGTCCAGGCCGAGGTACGACAACAAACTCAGCAAGTTTAGCTAATCGGCTTGCTTCTCGCCATTGCGGCAGGGTGGGTATGTGATCCGCACCGATGAGGTAGTGTAATTTGACTTTGGGGAAGCGACTTGAATAATTGCTCAGTGTGTCAATCGAGTATGAAACACCATCTCGCTCTAATTCCTGAGTATCAATTTCACATTGATTATGTCCTGCAAACGCCAGCCGCAAAAGGCGAAGTCGTATATCTGCATTTGCTGGTTTTTGTTCTGGCTTAAAAGGGGATTGTGCGGCGGGTACGATGAACAAGCGATCGAGTTTCAGTTCTTCTAGTGCGGCCATAGCGACCAATGTGTGCCCGTTATGAACCGGATCAAAAGATCCTCCGAAAATGCCGATGGAGTTAAAGGTTTTCAGTGTGCTGCTTCAGCCGGTTTTTGATCCAAGGCATTATCTTCAAGGATGCCTTTTGCCTTAGGAAAGAGTTTGATTGCTTCGATAATCATCCAAATTTCAAGCGCGATTGTCGCAAGGCCGATGCCGCCTAGTAGCATATTTGGTTGTTCAGCGATCAACCATCCTGGAGCCAAGAAGAGTTGATATGTCATTGCCCAGATTGGCATGATTAACATGAATATCATCGGGATAACTAAAAACCAAACTGCGCGGCCACGTCGCCATAAATAAAAAGTGATTACCAAAAAAGAAAGGCCAGCGAGTAATTGATTCGTTGCCCCAAACAATGGCCACAGGATGAGTCCACCTTTTCCAGCATTGGCCCAGCTCCACTCTGCTCCACCTGGTGGGATTGCGGCCATACCAGTTGCAATAACAATAGCAAAAATTGTGGCCCCGTGTTTATTTTGTAGCAATGCGAGTGGAGCCATAGGTTGATTTGTATTTTTTTCTCCGACTTTACCTCCAATTGTATTGGCAAGTTCCTGAACAACGTAGCGTTGCAATCTGCATGCGGTGTCGAGAGTTGTTCCTGCAAAGGAGGCAACTAGTACTCCCATTAGTGCTATTGAAATATTTGGAGATAACCCTATGGACTTGAGCAAATTTGCTGCACCATTAACAAATGCACCTACCTTTGAAGAGAGTGATCCTGCCGCAAGCCAAGAAGAGTATTGGGCCTGCCAGGCCTCTTCTCCTGTTAGCAATACTCCCTCCTTCATTAGCCCCAATCCCAATCCAGCTCCACAGGCAATGATCACTAGCGTTGCTAGAAAGCCTTCAGTTAACATTCCTCCATATCCAACGAAGCGAGCATCTGGTTCGTTTTTTAATTGCTTACTACTAGTGCCACTGGAAACAAGACAGTGAAAACCACTGATTGCCCCACAGGCGATGGTAATAAATAAAAACGGAAAAATCATTGGCGCTCCCTCCGGGTTCATTTGAAACGCTGGCGCAACAAATTCCAATGACTGAGGGCTCGTTGCCCCTTCGGGTGTGTATCCAGAGAATGCCGCTGCAAAAAGCCCAAGCATGATTAAAGCTAAAGCAGAAATCAGCTGCAGTGAATTAATGTAATCGCGAGGTTGTAGCAGAGTCCAGACTGGCAAAACCGATGCTACATAAGAATAGCCCAACAAGACTATCACCCAAGTCCATATAGGCCAGCTAGCCAGCGAAGCGTTAAATGATTTCAGTAAACCAAAATCACCAAAGATCACTGTAATATACATGATCACCAGTGCAATGGCAGATGGAAGCAACAGGTTAATACCTTTTCGGTGCAGTAGTACTCCTATTACCACTGCAATAGGAATTTGTACGATACACGGAAATATTGCTGCTGGGTATTGCTTGAATACCGCAGCGATTACTAACCCAAAAATTGCTAGTACCACAGTAAGTGCCATGAATAGTGTTAGTAGAAAAAGTAATCTTACGCGTTTGTTTAGTACTCGTCCTGCGATGTCCCCAACTGTTTGGCCATTGTTACGCAGGCTTACTACTAAAGCGCCAAAGTCATGTACTGCGCCGATAAATATAGAACCGAGAACTACCCAAAGAAGTGCAGGTACCCAGCCCCACATGATTGCGATTGCAGGACCAACGATCGGGCCTGTGCCTGCGATTGACGTAAAATGATGACCGAATACCACTGATTTATTTGTAGGTACATAGTCGATGCCATCTTTAAGTCGTTCACTTGGACATACTGCATTGGCGGAAAGTCGAAAAATCTTACTGCCTAGCCAACGGCCATAAGTATGGTAGGCGACTAGGAAACCGAAACCGGAAAGTAGTGCAATGAATAGAGTAATCATGGTCAGGTTTTCCGCTTGTATGGCGTGTCGCCATTAGCTGTGAAAAGCAAACGTTAATAAAGCAATGTTGCAAAGGAAAAATCCACAGTTCAGTCAAACTTATAAATAAAAAAACGGCGCCCCAGTTAAGGAACGCCGATTTGAAAAATGGTAGAACAATTAAGCCTTCTTTTTAGACTTAGCTTTGACTTTGCTCTTTTTGGGAGCTTCAGCAACTTTGTAGCCTGCCTTCTTGATGGCTTCCATAATTTTGTTCTTAGTAGTGGTCTTGTCACAGAAGGAAACCTTCACGGCGCCAAGTTTCTTACCAAGTGCAAACTTTGTGCCCTTTAGGTTTACTCCTTTAACATCGCCCAAGCTGGTTTTCACTTTGGCGACACATCCTTTTTCACATACAAGACCGTCAACTTTCAGGCTTACTTCAGCAGCCTGCGCACTGAACGCAAAAGCGGCCATTGCAAATAATGCGATTAATTTTTTCATAATATTGTTTCTTTCTTTTTTTGGAAACAGTTGGGAAATACTAACATGATGCACGATTCAGGCAAGCACGATTAATAGATCCATAATAGTATTAATTGATATTATTGTGCTCTTGTTTTCCGAGGCAATATGAAGAACTGAGTTGTCTATTTTTCTTTCAAAATTCGCTTGATAAATCGAAGTAGAATGGGATGAGCGGCGTTTGCCATTTGACCGTGATTATAGCCGTCCAGTTCCATAAGTGTGGAGTCGGGATGCCCAATGACTTGCATCATACGCCAGAAGTAGGCGTTCTCTTCGTAGCGGCCAAGTAATTCTAATTTTCGGTCGCCGGTTATTAATAGAACAGGAGGACAATCCTTTCGAATGTGATAAAGTGGAGCCATCTTATCGACGATTGGTTGTGTTCCATCGATACCCCGTTCGGCACGAACGGTAAAATGTGTGATTGTATGGCCGCTGTATGGAATTAGACCTGCAAGTTGATTCGGATCAGCCCCGTATTTAGTCAGCCAGCTTTTGTCTAGTCCAATCATACTAGTCAGGTACCCTCCGGCAGAATGCCCGCTTACAAATACTCGTTTAGATGAGCCGCTGTAACTTGAGATATTTTTCAGTGTCCACGCTACAGCAGCAGCAGCGTCATCGACATAGTTTGGGGATTTAACCTTCGGATGTAGCCGATAACTAACTGCTACGATAGCGATACCCTTTTCTTTTAAAGCGGCAGGTACAAATCGATTGCCGTTTTTCAACCCACCGCCATGAAACCATACGACAGTTGCAAATTCTTTTTTATTAGAGGGATAATATACATCCAGACGGCATCGGCTTTTCATGTATTCGGTTAAATTTGAGCCGGTACGATAAGCGATGTTCAAGTCGGTTTTGTATTCGAAGGTTTTATCTGCGGCCTTAGTTAGACCGCTAAAAGTCATCAATGTTCCAGCAATTAAAAGCCGATTAAAATTCCTAACTGTTATCACGCGGTGATACTTCCTTAACACTTAACTAGGTGCAAATGGTTTAACGTTTAGGCGGATTCTTTGTGGCTCCAATTGATTTTCGCCACGCTATTAATTGATTGAGCATTGACTTGTTTAAGTCCGGCTTTTTTTCAGCAAGATTTACTGATTCACTAGGGTCTTTGGCTATATTATATAGTTCAATTGAATTATCCGTGAAATTTTCAATTAATTTCCAATCTCTACGCCGAATAGCTCCGCTAGATATGCCGCCTAGGAAGTGCGGTTTTTCTAGTGGATAGTGCCAGAATAATGCTCGGTGTTTTGGAGATGCTTTAGGTTGTTTCCATGTATTTAGAAGTGAAATGCCATCGAGTGTTTGTTGATCGTTAGCAGGTGTTTTTGCTGCCTCTAGGAGTGTGGGATAAAAGTCTACGTTTGATGTTGGATCAAGTGATATCCCAGCTGGTGATATAGTATCGGGCCAACTGACGATTAATGGTACTCGAATACCGCCTTCGTAGAGCTGGCTCTTGCCTCCACGCAAAGGAGCGTTTGATGTAACTTTTGTTTCGCCTCCATTGTCTGATGTGAATATCACAATTGTATTTCGATCTAAGTTGAGAGATTTAAGCTTCGCCAGAATTAGGCCAACTCCATCGTCAATACTTTCGAGCATAGCAGCTAGGTGAGGATTATGATTGCCGGCCCAGTGGTTTTGTAGATCTCCCTCAAGAGCTGCATCTTGACAAAGATAGCACTTATTTCGCGTGCTTTTTCCAGGGCTATGTTTTGCTCTGTATTTGGCGACAATCTTTGGTTTGCCGTTTAGAATTGTGTGCGGAGCGTAGTGGCTTAAGAAAAGAAAAAATGGGCTATCTTTATTTTCTTCTATGAATTCAACAGCCTCTTGGTTGAGGCGATCTGTAAGATATTCTTTTTGGCCTAATTTTTGTTCCTGAAAATCTAGCCAACGGATGGGTTGAGTACGAAACATGTACGGCCAAAAGTTTGCACCATTGCCAACACTTTTGATTTCGCTTCCGATATTCCATGTGAATCCGTGATCCGTAGGCTTTACGATTTTCTTTGCACCGTGATAGCGGTAGCCGGAGAGATGCCATTTGCCGATCATGCCTGTGATATAGCCGGAGTCTCTAAGTTGTTCTGGCAGAGTAATTAGGTCTGTTGATAGGCCTTTTTCTGAATTCGGTCTGAGATAATCCAGGATTCCTGTCCTAGCAGGGTATTGTCCTGTAAGGAATGCTGCTCGATATGGAGAGCAAACTGGTGCAGAAGCGTAGGCATTGGTGAATCGAATACCACTCTTTGCGAGTCGATCTATATGAGTGGTTTCGTTAAAGCGGTTGCCGTAGCAGCCAAGTTCTGCCCAACCCAAGTCATCAGCCAGGATAAAAATGATGTTTGGGCGTTCGGCTTGAAGAGTGTTCGATATGGCTAGAGCTAGTATATACCCCAGATATCGCCATCGGATTGAGGCCAAATAGTAGAGCACTATGCTATTGGGAGTGGTTTCCCATCACAGATGCGATAAGGCCTGTCAAGTTGATCATGCAACTCTGCGTTATGGTTTATTCCCATTGCCTTAAAAACTGTGGCGTGAATATCTGCCGGAGTACAAGCTCCTGAGGCGGGTTCGATGCCGTTCCTGTCACTTGCGCCGTAAACCTGACCTCCATTAATTCCACCACCGGCAAACGCTAGTGAATATACACCAGGATGATGATCGCGTCCTCCGTTGGCATTAATCTTCGGAGTGCGGCCAAAGTCGGTGAGAAAAACCACTAGCGTTTCATCAAGCATTCCACGCATTTCAAGGTCAGTCAAAAGGGCAGAAACTGCTCTATCAAAGACTGGTAGTAGGCGATTTTTCATTTTTGGGAAATGGTTCCGATGTGTATCCCAATTGTCGCCTCCACCGCCCGCTAGATCGCCGGCCGAGCATACGGCCTGCACCACTGGGACACCTGCCTCCACTAAGCGTCGAGCCAGTAGTAGTGACTGTCCGCCAATGTGGTCACCATACATGTCGCGGATTCTATGATCTTCCTTTTCGAGATCGTATGCCTCACGGACGGGAGAGCCGAGCAGCATATCGGCTGCCATTTGCCGATAGTGATCAAGCTTTTCGTATGCGGTAGAGTTGCCTAATCGTTGACCGAGTGAATGATCAAGTTGTTCTAGTAGTGTCAATCGGTCAGAAATGCGTTGTTTATCTAAATTTAATTTTAGGTTAAGTGCTGGATCATCGTATCGACTTACACCTCCATATGGTTCGCCGGCTGGTGTTCGCATGAGAATGGGATCGTATTTTGCACCAAGCCAACCTGCACTTTCCCCGGCCATTTGCCTGCCGTTATCGTACATAGAATAAGGCATACGAATCGCGTTAGGTATGCCTGCTAAAGGTCGATGGAAATGAGAAATAACCGAGGTGATTGACGGCCAGTTCTTACGTCCTTTGGCTTTAATCTGACCTTCTGGTTGATGACCTGTAAGATTGAGGTAAACAGCTCCGGAGTGAGCGCCATTGTTATGATGAACAGAACGCACTATAGCGAGTTTGTTTGAGTGCTTGGAAATTAGGGGGATATGTTCGCTGAATTGGATTCCTGGTGTTGCGGTATTGATCGGTTTGAATTCGCCGCGAATGTCCACTGGAGCTTCTGGCTTGGGATCGAATGACTCGTAGTGACTCATGCCTCCCCATGTGTAAATGACTATGCAGGCTTTGGCCTTCCGGTGCTTTGGGGTCGAGACGGCTTGCGCCTTGAAAAAGGTCGGTAGGGTAAGTCCGGCCAAGCCGACACTGGAGCGGAGAAAATTTCGGCGTGTATGTTGTAAGCTAAGCACCGGTTCAGCTTAAAAAATAGAAACTAACGTTTTTTTTATTAAAGTTGCAAGATTTCCAAAGATCATTTTGGAATAATTGCACGAGCAAATTCGCGTCCTGTGACAAAGTAGCCTAACGGCATTTCTTGTTCATCTGCTATCATCCAGACAGCATCCTCATACGTATTCTGTCGGCGTTCTGCTCCGGGATCGATTATTCCGTACAATTTTGGTTTTCCACCATAGTCGATCCAAAACAGTTTGACTGCCTTATTGCGTTTATTGACGAACCGTATGATTGTGAATTCGCCTGTGATTGATTTTTCTGGAGGCTTTTCAGCTCCACCTTCGGGGAGCCACCTAAGATCATTTTCCGGCTTTGGTTCCTCTTTTTTGACTGGGATAATCTTACTAAGATCAATACCCTTTACAATAGTTAGGGAAGGTAGTTTCTTCTTTAAGTTTTCAATACCGACAGTGGTTACATCTGTTTGCCATACGTAAAGTTGCTCAAGGTTTTTCAAATCCGCTAAATGTTCTAATGCTTTGTCAGTAATCTTAGTGTTGTAGAGATTTAAATACCGCAATTTAGTTAAACCCTTGAGATGGACTATTCCTGTGTCGTCAACATTCGTTCGCTCGAGGTGTAGTCGCGTGAGATTTACTAAACCCTTTAGGTGCGTTAACCCAGCACTGGTGATCTTTGTATCACGGAGATTAAGTTCTATTAAATTCTTAAGCTTGGCTACGTCCTTCAATCCGGCGTCATTAAGGTTGCGTCCTCGAAGTTGGAACTGAACCTCCCATCGGTTGTCTCCTCCCGGAGAAGGCAAAACCAAGCCGCCGTTCTTTTTAATAGATTCGATAGCAGATTGATCTGCCGTTTGGCCAAGTGTTTGATTCGAAATCAATACAAGAAAAAGTAAGAGTCGAATCATATGTTCGCGGGTAATTTAATTTAAGTCAGTTGGGAGTTTCCCATCTCCTGTTTTGGTTCCACCTTCCAAAATCCAAGCTAAATTAAATTGTGCTACTGCAGAGCCTCCCTTTGGTCCCCCTTCAAAGTGATGAAAAATTTTACCTTCAGTGATTGTTCCTGGCCTGCCTGATGTTAATGACGAGTAGGCATGTCGACCTTTGTATACCATTCGCTTGATAGGCCAGGATTCTCCACCATCAAAACTAGTCCAAACGGTTCCTTTGACGCGTCCGCTTGGGCTGTCGCAGTTGCTGTAAATCAGAATATCACGACCCTTAACCGCGAGACGAGTTAGGCCGGCCATGCAGCCATAATTGGTGTTTTGTGGTCCATCCGGTAGAGTCTCACAGAATTTAAGGTTTTCCCAAGTATGGCCGCCGTCAGTGCTAGTTGCAGTCCAGCGCCGGCGAGGATTGGCTCCTTCCTCTGCCCAATGGCGTCGTGAGTTATAGTAGATCGTTCCGTCACTTAATTCTGCTATGGTTGCTTCCCCAGTGCCGTTGGCTGGAAATGGGTCACTAGTTTTCCATGATTGCCCACCGTCATCGCTATAAATTGCGTTAGTATAATGTTGTGGCCATCGAGCACTATCATTTTTGCCAGCATACCATCGGGAGGGGCGGATTAACCGGCCTTTGTATTTGCCGTGACGCAAAGTAATGCCGTGCTCGTTCATATGCATTGAGGGGGCATTCCCTCTGGAGTCTGGTTTAATTTTAGTTTCGATCTTATTCCAAGTAATGCCGTCATCGCTGCTCACGTAGATGTGAATCGGTGCAGGAGGATGCCGGTCCTCGACAAATGCGATGATATCACCAGTTGCTTCGTTTACCGTTAGCCCGCCAGGTTGAAAAGCTGGCTTGGCGATGACAATTTCTGGCCCCCATGTCTTACCTCCATCTTCACTGCGGCGTGCTCGGACGTGGCTTTGCCCCCAGGTTGCAATCAAAGTGCCTTTCATTGAGACTACGATATTGCCAAATCGTTCACTAGAGAACAGGGGTTTTAGGTCGAATTTCGATTCGCCAAGGTGTGGCTTCAAAGTGCCTTCAACATTTGATGATGGTTGGATGTGTTTGCATCCCGTTAAAAAGGCGCATGCTATAGCGAGCAATAGAATTGGTTTTTTCATGCGATAAAAGTGTGCGTGCGAAGCATGCCCAACCCACAAAGGATGGCAATTGGAAAATGCATTTGAGTCAATGGTTATGAGCTTCAATCTGTCTTGGATTGGCCAAGAGGGATGAATTTGGTTCGAATATCGGCTAAGCGCTGATTAGCCAGCTTCTGCATTGCCTTTACCCGCTCGGGGTGGAGTTGGCTAAGATCGTTTTTTTCTTCGATGTCTTTGACTAAGTGGAATAGCGCCGGGCCGTTGCCTTTTAACTTGGCCCGAAGGCGTTTGGGGAAAAGTTTCCAGTCGCCTACACGAATGGCTTCGAATCCTTTCGAGCCGTGCCAGTAAAGTAGGTCATTGCGTGGATGTGGTTTTTTCATTCCCATTAGTGTGTTCCAGATGTTTACGCCGTCGATAGGTACGTGGTCGGCGTTGCTTTTGATCAAGTCGATTTGGCAAATGTGTGCCAGCGTGGGAAGCAAATCCATTGCGGAAATAATCGCATCGGTTTTTAGGCCGGCTGGGATAGTGTCTGGCCAACTGAGTATACACGGCACGCGGGTTCCCCCCTCAAATGAACTCCATTTTTTGCCACGAAACGGCTTAGCCAATGACTCCTTTGTCAGTGGCTCCGGGCCGTTATCAGAGCAAAATATGACCAACGTTTTCTTATTGAGGTTCTCGACTTTGAGTATGTCCAAAATTTCACCGATGCGGGCGTCCATCTCCTCGACGACATCACCATAAACGCCGTAGTCGGATTTGCCTTGCCAGTCTGGATGAGGCTCTACCGGGAAGTGTGGCGCAGAATAGGGTAGATAAAGGAAGAATGGCTTGGCTTTGTTCGCTTGGATAAAGTCGATCGCTTCCCGTGTGAATTGCTCCGTCAGGAAACGGTTCTTATAGGGCTTCTCGAGCAGCTTGTCGTCTCGCCATAATTCATCCGTTTGGTTGTTACTTTTGTTAATATAAAACGTGCGATCAAAGCCCTGCCGATGTGGTCTAAAAGAAGATCGGTCTCCGAGGTGCCATTTTCCGGACATGGCAGTTTGATAGCCTGCAGACTTGAAATGTTCGGCCATTGTTAGTGCCTTGGGGCTCAAGCCGTGGTCGGTTGATAAAATGTGCCCCACGACACCCTTGCTCCAGCCGAGTCGGGTGGGGTAGGAACCGGTCATCAGCGCAATCCGTGATGGAGTACAAACGGTGGCTCCGGCGTAAAATCCAGTGAGCTTCACGCCGTGTTTGGCAAGTCGATCCAAAACTGGCGTTTTGATTTTCGGATGTCCGTAGCAACCGAGATCATGGTAACCGAGATCGTCGGCCATAATCAAAATGACATTTGGCTGTTGTGCGATGGCGTTTAACCAGACGGCGAGCGATACAGTAAAAAGAATGAGAATTCTCATTTAATAAAAACCAGTTATTTTCCGGTTGCTTTTTGTTGACGCTTAGCCAAGCGATTTTTCATTTGTTTGACGATGCTGAGATGTTTTTGGGACTTGGCCAAATTGACGTATTCCTTCGGGTCTTTTTCTAGATCGTATAGCTCGGCGGCTTGGGTTTCACCCCATTCTGCGTAGCGCCAGCGCTTGGTTCGAATGGAGCGCCCGAGTTGAGTTCCGCGTGAAACGACCGTGTAAGCACTGGAATTACCTGAGCCGTTTGGTTTTCTGATGAGGTTAGCATAACTTTGGCCCTGAAGATATGTTGGTGGGGGCAAGTTACATAACTCGGCTAAGGTTGGGAATAAGCCAATAGTCTCGACTATGCCGTTGCTAGTTTCTCCTGCCGGAGATACACCAGGAACGTGCACGATCAGCGGTACTCGGGCGCATTCCTCGAATAGTGTTACTTTACCCCACATGAAATGTTCGCCGAGATGATAGCCGTGATCGGAGGTGAAAATCACGATCGTGTCATCCCAAATTTCTTGCGCTTTAATCTTGTCGATAATTAGTCCGATTTGAGCATCTACAAATGACACGCAAGCATGATAGGCCTGAGTGTATTTGCGTCGAAGCGCGTCGTTTTCCTTGCCGATTTCAAATCCGAATCCTTTGAAACGCTTTACCATTGCCAACTTTGGGATGTCATCCCAGTCGTTCTTCGGGCTGAGTTCGAATTGAAGTTTTTGCTGAGGGTAAAGGTCGAAATATTTTTGTGGTGCGATGAACGGAACGTGCGGTTTGTGAATCCCAACCGTAATAAAGAAAGGCTTGTCGCCGTAGCTCTTTTTATCGAGCCACTCGACGACTTTGCGGGCATTTCGGCCGTCGCGATGCTGATCGTCTTTCAATCCACTTGGTCCATAACCAGGTTGCTGTTGGCCGCGTGTCTGGGTAAATAGTCCCTGAAGCCTTTGTTTCCATTGACGTCGGGTTTTACCGTGTTCCACAGAGCCATTTTCCTTTTCGAACTTTTTTCGTTCATTGGTTACGAAAGGAAACTCGTTATTTTCAAATCTATGATACTCGTGCCATCCAAGGTCACCTGGTTCGTGGCGGGGTGTGTGAAATATTTTTCCAACCCCGCCAGTCCAGTATCCGTTTTCTTTCATGAACTGCGGAAGCGATGATATTTCTGGGTGTGTCTTGCGAATGTCAGTCTTATTGTCTAGAACGCCTGTTGACTCGGGGTACAGACCGCTGAGGAACGACGCTCGTGATGGTCCGCAGACCGGATATTGGCAGTAGGCTCGGTTGAATGTGACTCCCTCTTTAGCCAAGTGATCGAGGTAGGGAGTTTTAATGTGTGGATAACCAGATGTGCTGACGTGGGTGTTAAGGTCATCGCAAACAATAAGCAGTACATTCGGTTTGGCATTGGCCGAGTTGGTTGCGATGAAAATGCAAAAAAGTGCGGAGAGGTTGTGGAGTAAATTCACTTGGGTTGTGTTGTTTTTAGGCGAGCTTTTTTGCGCTCATCTCGTTTTTGTTTCCGCTTCAATTCCCGTGTGTTTAGCTTAGTCGAGGTGTTTTTTGAGTTTGGCTTTGATCTAGTTAGTTTTACTTCTGAGTGTCGCATTTTAGCTTGCCAATCTGAATGAAGTTTGGTCAAGCGTTTGGCTAAGTCTGGTTGTTTACTAGCAATGTTGCTTTTTTCGTAGGGATCGTTAATGAGATCGAATAACTGGAGTTTCCCCCTCAAGCTGTGTGCTTTCCACTTACCTTCTCGCACGGCCCACTCAGACTTTTCCTCGCCGCTGTTCCAAAAGAGCACAGGATGATGATTAGTCGATTTTCCATTAAGCAGTGGCAGTAAACTTTTTCCGTCAAAATTTTGTTCGGCCAAGCGCTCTATATTGGTGGCTTCGATCACTGTGGGTAGAATATCTAATGAGATTACCGGTTCATCGATAGTGCGACCACCTTTGAATTTTGCTGGCCAGCTCACAATAAATGGTGTGCGGATACCACCTTCGTATAGGCTGCCCTTAAAGCCACGCAGTTTTCCGTTGTTTGCTTGCATGGCTTTAGACCCTCCGTTATCTGTGAGGAAGAATAGTAGAGTGTTTTCCCAGAGTCCTTGGGTTTTCAACTTGTCCACCACGGCACCAACGCCGAGGTCAAGGTGGTTGAGCATGGCCATCAGGATCGCCCTTTTTTTATCGAGGTGCGGGAAGCGTTTTTGCATCTGTTCAATGTCTGTCTTAGGTGCCTGTGCTGGGGCATGAACGGCATTGTAGGCAAGGTAGAGAAAAAATGGGTTTTGTTTCTGACGATCGATAAACGATACCGCTTCCTCAGTCAGTCGAGTAGTCAGATATCCGTTGTAGTTATTTTCCTTAATGCGTTCTTTATTGCGGTAGATAGGTGCGTAATCCGTACCTTTTACCCCGATCAATTTGAAATAATCGTGGCCACCTCGCCCCATGAACTTGTAACATTCGTCAAAGCCACGATTGAGTGCATGCATACTAAGAGTGGGATAGTCGGTGTCTAATCCCAAGTGCCATTTTCCGATAGCCGTGCTGATGAAATTGTCCGGCAAAAAAGAAGGGAATATTTTTGTTTTCGGATTAAATCCACGGCCGCCGTCTCCTGCGGTATAGATCCCCATTCGTTGTTGATACAGTCCAAGCATTAGGCCTGCTCGGGTTGGTGAGCACACCGCACCGCTGGTGTATGCATGACTAAAAAAGACGCCTTCGCGAGCCAATGCATCCATGTGTGGGGTGGCGACTTCTTTGGGATGATTAGGATTAAAGCTAATGTCTGCATATCCTTGGTCATCCGTTAAAATTACAACTACGTTTGGAGTTTTTGCCTCTATGCTTTCAATGTAGAGTAGGGCGACTAAAATTATTGGGATTAATTGTTTCATATCACTTAGTCTTCGATACCCGGAATGGGTGCTACCGGGTCAATGTCAGAAC
>JASLKL010000044.1 GCA_030747605.1 Verrucomicrobiota bacterium
GTTCCACGTTTGGGATGTAGTTATTATTTTGCTGTTTATGCTGTTGTTGGAAATTTGGCGATGGGCATATCACCTACATTGTGGGGATTAATGATCGATTTATTGTCTGCTAAAGAGGATGTATGGCTGGGAATTGAATGGAATGAGTATACGATTTATTTTGTTGGTGTGGCTCTAGTATTGTTTATGACAGCGCTTGCCACTATTCGATTGCAGGAAAACAAGGCAGCCAAGTTGAACGAGCTATTTATCGACCTGATTAGACATTCTCCATTACGAAGTTGGATACGTAATTGAACAAGCTTGATACAAGAGTCAATTTGATAAGTATTATTATTCTAGTCTTTATTGTTTCTATTTTCGAAAAATGGAACAAGTAGGGTATCTACTACTAGTTGAATAAGGTGGTAAATAGCAAGGGGCAAGGCTCCAATAGGATTATCGCCGAAGAATTTTTCCCAAAGATAAATTCCATTTGGTAGGGTTTTTTGTGAGCCTGAAAAGACGACTGCGGTACAGGTGGCACTATCGAAGCGAAGTAACAGGCTCATAATATAATTCCATATTAATAAAATTGTATGGAGCAAGGCAGAGATAAGTGCGATGCGCAGGACAATCTCAGTATCTCCTTGAATTTGTCCTGTAGCTACGGAAAAACCAGAATATACAAATATTAGAATAATCATCTGAGGTGCCACTCGAATCCCATTGATAAACGGTTGGGATTTCTTCCATAAAAAATGACGTATTATTTGGCCCAAAACAATCGGTAAAATAACAACCTGCAACATTTTCAGGATCATGTTAGCCACAGGAAACTCTACGTTAGCTCCAAGGCTTAATTTTAGAATTAGTGGTGTCATGATGACTGTTAGCGAGCTTGAAAGCAGTGTGAAGATTAAGGCGATTTCTTGATTGCCTCTAGACAGTACGGTTAAGGCTAGAGCTGATGCGAGACTACTTGCTTGTGCTGCTAAAATCATTACTGCCGTCAAGAAGTGAGGGTTGTTTTCTGGTTGAAGTGTTATGGCCAAGAAATATGCGGTAAGTGGTGCAATGAAATATATTGAAATTAAGACGAGTCCGATTGCGCCTAGGTTGGCTGCTTGGCTATGAAGTTTGCTAGTGTTTAGGGTGAAACCGGAGATTCCCATCATAATCCCAACCAATGTTGGAGTCGCCCAGCCTGTGTTTTTGATCGCCTTGCCTCCTTCCGGAAACCAGATGCCAAATGGTATCATTAAAACAAGCATCAATAGAAACCAGTAACGGGCAAAAAATGTTCTCCACCATTTTTTGTTTGAGACTTGATGTTCGGATACACACCCCATGCGTTGGCAGATTATGATGGGTCAATAGCAGTTATTCAATGGATGAACCGCTGCGATATTGGATTTTTCTGATGGACAGATTGTTTACCTGTTAATGTTCTTTGTTTGTTCATTCGAATTCTTTTCTTTCTCAATAATCGGAAAAGTTAAATGGAAGCGCGCTCCATTTCCAGGTGTGCTTTCAACTCGGGCAGTGCCAGCGTGAAGTTGAGTTACGTGTTTAACGATCGATAATCCGAGACCAGTGCCACCCATTTCTCTTGAGCGTGCTTTGTCAATTCGATAAAAGCGTTCGAAAATTCGTTCGCATGATTCGGGTGGGATGCCTGGCCCATCATCTTCTATGCATATGTCTATTTCTTCTTCATTTTTTTCTGCTGAAACACAAACACATTCGCCACCATATTTTATTCCGTTTTCAATGAGATTGTTTAAGGCCTGAAACAAACGCCGATGGTCTGCTAGCATAACAACATCTTCAGGGACTTTATTGTTGAGTTGAACGTCTTTTTTTTCAGCCATTTCTTTGAGGCTTTCAAAAACACTTTCTGTAAGATTGCGGATATTTACGTAATTTTCTTCAAGATTAGTTGCCCCTGATTCAAGTCGTGATAGTGTAAGGATATCTTCTATTAAGAATGTCAGTCGGTCAGAATGATTTTCAATTTTTTTTAAAAAACGGTGGTTGGTAGATTCTGTGTCTGTTTCGGTGTCTAGCAAAGTTTCGACATAGCCTTTGATAATTGATAGAGGGGTTCGAAGTTCGTGGCTGACGTTAGCCACAAATTCTTGTCTATGATTTTCTAGGCGCTTGATTCTTGTTAAATCATGAAACACTAAAATTGCTCCTCGATATTTTTCGCTTTTTTCACGGATAGCTACGCCGTTGGCCTGTAGATAACGTTGTTCAAGGTTTGGCAACATGAACTCTTCATTTGTTATACTGTTTTCTTTATTCAGTCTTTCAATTAGATCATTGGCTTGGTGTATTCGGATTGCTTCCATTACTGTTTTTCCGGATGGATCGTCAGCTAGATCAAACATGCTGCAAAATGCTGGATTGGCAAATTCAATCTTTCCTTCAGCGTTGGTGACTAATATGCCATCAGGCATATTAGCGAGCATTTCCGTCATGCCCGCTCTGACTAGTTTACTGGGTTTTGGTTGTAGGTCAGTGTTTTTAAGCTTTAACGAAATATATTTTTTGCGCCATAATAAATGAATAGTGATGAGACAAATAAGGAGGATTAAAGCAATAAACCAGCCAGTCATGATAAAGATTCTATATATCGATAACCGATGCCTCGAACGGTTTCGATGTGTTCTGCTGCGTTGCCAACTTTAACCCGCAATCTTTGAATTGTGGTATCCACCGTGCGTGTGTCGATTGTTGGTTCATAACCCCATACATCTCGCAACAATGTTTCACGTGTTTGTACTTTTCCTGCTCTACTGGTTAGCAGGCAGAGTAATTTAAATTCGGTTGATGTGATGATAATATTATCACCGTTTACAGTTGCTCTGTGGTGGACTGTGTCCAAATAAAAAGGTCCACTTTCGATTATTTTAACTGAATCTCTTTCATTCTCCTTAAGTAAGAGTAAATTCCTTGCTCTTAGAACTAATTCGCGAGGGCTGAATGGTTTAGTGACATAATCATGAGCACCTAACTCTAAACCTCGAATGCGATCTTCCTCTCCTGCTCGCGCTGTGAGCATAAGGATTGGAATGTCACCGGTTTTTGGATCTTGTTTAAGTAGCTTGCAGATTTCTAGTCCATTGATGCCTGGTAACATGAGGTCAAGTATTATGAGACTGGGTAATTGTTCTCTTGCCATTGCTAATGCTTTGTCTCCAGTTTCAGCTACAGTAACTTCGAATTGTTCTTTTTTAAGGTGAAATACAACGAGCTCAAGCACGTCTGGTTCATCGTCTACTACCAATATACGAGCTTCTTTTTTTGGCATCTTATGGCTGGTTTATTGCGTTGTGTCTTATGTCTTTGCCTTCGTGAAGTAACACAGCATCTTCAGCAATATTTTTGGCATGATCGCCAATCCGCTCTAGACTTTTTGTGATAACGCTGAGGTGCGTTCCTCGCAATATGTTTTGAGAGTCGGCTTCCATTAAAGTAATGAGTTGTTGCTGATATCTGTTATTTAGTTCATCAACTTGTTTGTCTCTTGGAATGATATCTCTTGCTAGAACAGTATTGCCAACAACAAATGCATCCAGTGCATCCTTAAGCATCGCATTGACTAGAAATGTCATTTCCGTGATATCTAATGGAGCGTCTAGTGCAGGAAGGCTCATCAACAAAATGGATCGTCTTGCAATCGTACTAGCTTCATCGCCAACTCTTTCGAGATCTTGGGCAATTTTCATGCCGCAGGTTATCTGTCTAAGTTCAAAAGCGTCTGTATTATTTGCAAGAAGTGTAAGTGCTATGCGATCAATTTGGATTTCAAGTTGGTCAATTATCTCATCTGTTTCGAGTGCTTGATTGGCAGCTGGTTCATTGCGGTCCAAATGCGCTCTGACTGCTCGTGTAACCATGCCTTCTGCATGGCTTGCCATAATGAGTAGCTTTTCCTTGAATTGAGACAGGTTTTGAGCGGATTCCATATTCTCTATAGACATGTCATACTAAGGTAACGAGATTTTATGGTTAAGCTAAAAATAAAAAAGAGCCGAGATAATTCAGGCTCTTTTTTGTCTTTGTAGAAGATGAAATTTAATAATGCTCTGGATAAGCCCGCATCCAGGCTGGCCAATTGACCTTTATGCCTGTGTCAAATTCCCTGTGCCATTTTAATCTCCAAAGTTTTTTGATGGGAATGTGTTGTACGGAGTGATCCATAAAAACTCCCTGAGTGCCTCCAGCGTGACGATCGAAGGCGAAGTGCATCATCTCTTTTCCAGCGCCTTGCCAATCTCCATTATAGTTGCCCGGATTTATTTTAGCTGCCCCCCCGTGATAAGGACCTCCGCCACGCCACATAGTGTCTAGGAACATCGGAATATTATGAAGATCATGTCCAGATGGATCCATTGTTCTCCAATGCCAATTCATATTCCTGCTTTGTATGGTCCGAGGTGCGTTGTAAAGCCAATTGTTGTTGCCGTAGCTTGATCTGGTCGGGATGCCGCTATCGGCTGAAATATGTCCATGTCTGTAAGAGGCATTGTAGCTGCCAAAAGCAGCGTAAGGATCGTTTTTATATTTTTGTGTTTTAATGAGTCGATAACCTTCGCCGGCACCGCTTCGAGCCATGTTGGCAGCTGGGCAAAGAAGGATATCCTGTTTGCGCCAAAATTTTTCTAGAGAAGCTACCCATTCACCACGAGCCCAGCCAACTTTTAACCCATTACTGAATTTACCGTCATTTTCGTCAGTGTAAAATTGCCAAACCAGTCCCCATTGCTTGAGGTTATTTATGCAAACAGTTTGAACGCCTTTTTGTTTTGCTTTGGCTAAAGCAGGGAGAAGCATTCCTGCTAGGATTGCAATAATGGCTATGACGACTAGAAGTTCAATCAGTGTAAAGCCTCTTTCTGTGTTTTTGTTCATTTGTGTAATGCTTTAATGGTGACTACCTTTTTTCGGTATTTACTTCGTAAAGATTGACAGCTGCAAGAATAAATTAGTTGTTTTTGTTTTTTTAATAGATCAATCATTTGGCAGTCAATTTATGAATCGATTTCTTTTATTACTTTTAAATCTAATATTGATAGCTTCTGTTGTTTCTGAAGAAGCGAAGCCGGTGAAGGTTTTTATACTAGCTGGGCAATCTAACATGGAAGGGAAGGGGAAGATTGATCCATTACTTAATCACCAAATAAAAGCACCAGACACCAAGGATTTTTTTGCGCATTTCCACAAGGATGGAGAATATATTAAGCGCAATGATGTTTGGATTAATTACTTAGACCGTCGTGGAGATTTAACTGTTGGTTATGGATCACCGGGATGCATTGGGCTTGAGTTGCAATTCGGTCATATTATGGGTGACTACTATGAGGAGCCAGTGTTGTTGATCAAGACGGCTTGGGGAGGTAAGAGTATTGGTCGTGATTTTCGGCCACCCAGTTCTGGGTTCCCGTCCAAGGAGGCAATCGGGCAGCTTGTCGAAGACATGATTAAGCGAGATTATAACAACATAATTCGTGGCGAATGGAATAAGGCAAAACGAGATAATCCAAAAATCACCAGAAAAGAAGTAGAGGCGAAAAGCAATGCGTCACTAGATGAAATTCGAAAGGTCAAGACTGAGGAGTATCGAAAGCAGGTAGTTGATAGTTATGGTCACTTTTATCGATTAATGATGACTGAAATCAAGACGACTCTCAGTGAGATCAAGTTGCGTTTTCCGGAATATGACGATCGAGGCTACGAGATTGCTGGTTTTGTTTGGTTTCAAGGGTGGAACGATATGTACGGAGATTTTCCGGGCGAGTATGCAAAAAACATGGAAAACCTTATACGTGATATCCGCAAGGAACTCGGCGTGCCTGGCTTGCCAGTTGCCATTGGTGTTATGGGGCAGAACGGATTCAAACCGGCCAAGGGTAATATGGCTATTGTCAAAAAAGCTCAGTCATCGATGAATGACATCGCCGATTTTAAAGGTAATGTAAAGGCGATCCCAACTGATATTTTTTGGGATAAACGTGCAGATGAAGCCTTTCCAACTTGGCGTGATAATTTACAAGAATGGGTTAAGATTGGGTCCGACTTTCCTTATCATTACCTTGGTAGCACGATTACCTTTACGCGGATCGGTCAGGCATTAGCTCAAACTATACTTGAACTTCGTGCTGAAAAATAAATGGATAACCATTTGTTTTTCCTAATGGTAAATTATTTTTTGGCCTTTGGGTTGGGCAGGTCTGTGATGCTGCCTTCAAACATTTCTGCGGTAAGGCCAACCGACTCGTGAAGGGTGGGGTGGGCGTGAATGGTAAGTGCCAAGTCTTCGGCGTTGCACCCCATCTCGATTGCGAGACCTATTTCTCCAAGTAATTCACCCGCGTTGGATCCAACAACGGCTCCGCCAATGACGCATTTTGAATCCTTATCCCAAATAAGTTTAGTCATGCCGTTGCTGCAGTTGGATGCCAATGCTCGACCTGATGCTGCCCAAGGAAAGACTGAGATTTCGTAGTCGATTCCTTGTTCATTAGCTTCCTTTTCAGTTTTGCCAACCCATGCGACCTCGGGGTCGGTATAGGCAATAGATGGTATTACTTTAGGCTCAAAGAAATGTTTTTTCCCGGCGATGACTTCTGCAGCGATGTGTCCTTCGTGAACGCCTTTGTGGGCAAGCATCGGTTGACCAACAATATCTCCCACAGCGTAAATGTGTGAGACGTTTGTGCGAAGTTGTTTGTCGACTGTTATGAAGCCTTGATCGGTTACTTCGATGCCGGCCTTTTCGGCATCAATAAATTTGCCGTTGGGTGAACGGCCGATGGCGACTAGTACGGCGTCATACTCTTTTGTGTTCGTGTTTCCATCCTTGGTTTCGAACGTAACTTCGATTCCGCTATCCTTTGGTTCGACTGCGGTCACCTTGGTTTCCATTAAGTACTTATATATATCTTTGGTTGCCTTAGTGAAGGTTTTAATTATGTCCTGATCAGCGGCAGGAATGACTTGTTTTAACATTTCGACGACTTCAACCCTCGATCCAAGTGCTTGATAAACCATGCCCATTTCCAATCCAATAATGCCGCCTCCCATGAGGAGTAGGCGTTTTGGAATTTCCTTTAGTTTAAGCGCGTCGGTTGAATCCCAAATGCGTGGATCGTCGTGTGGAATAAAGGGAAGTTGAATAGGTTTGGATCCTGCAGCAATGATGGCATGTTCGAAAGTTACAATACTCGTCCCTTTGTTATCTTCGACGGATAGAGTGTTTGGCCCGGTAAATCTTCCATTACCATTGATAATCTGGCATTTTCGGAGCTTAGCCATACTGCCAAGTCCTTTTGTAAGTTGGCCGATAACTTTTTCCTTCCACTCACGAACTTTTGGTAAGTCTATCTTTGGTTCCTCAAAATTGACGCCATGGCAGCTTAACGCTTTGGCTTCTTTTATCACTTTGGCCACATGCAGTAATGCTTTTGAGGGTATACAGCCAACGTTGAGACAGACGCCGCCGAGTTTGGGGTAGCGTTCTACAATTACCGTCTTTAATCCAAGATCTGCTGCGCGAAATGCAGCGGAGTAGCCGGCTGGTCCTGATCCAATTACGACGACCTGTGTTTTGATCTCGTTACTCATCGTGCCTGCAATTCCTCTTTTACGGTAACGATAGTTTCTTTAAGGATGTTTAGAAATCTAACTCCCTGGGCTCCATCGATTACACGATGATCGTAAGAAAGTGACATTGGCAGCATGAGACGAGCTGCAAAGGTATCGTTATTCCATACTGGCTTTTGATCAGCACGAGACAGGCCTAGGATGCCGACTTCTGGCGCATTGATGATCGGTGTGAACGAGGTGCCTCCTAATCCACCTAAACTGGAGATGGTAAATGTTCCACCGGTAATGTCATTTTTAGTTAGTTTTCCATCTCTAGCTTTACTGGATAGATTGTGTAGATCCTTAGTCAATTGGACGCAGTTTTTTTCGTGAACGTTACGTACGACTGGGACGACCAAGCCATTGGGTGTATCTACGGCGATACCAATATTGACGTATTTTTTTAATATTATGCTTTGCTCGTCATTGGACAGAGACGAGTTCATAGACGGCAATTCTTGTAAAGCCTTGGCTACTGCCTTCATTACGAATACGAGCAGAGTGAACTTAATGCCAGATTCGCTTTTTACCTCGGCGGCATTGAGTTCTCTACGCAAAGCCTCAAGATCGGTTACATCCACTTCATCCCACTGGGTGACGTGCGGAATTTTAACCCAGTTTCGATGCAAATTAGCTCCAGTAAGTTTTTTTATTTTCGAAAGTTTTTCCGTCTCAGTTTCGCCGAATTGATTAAAATCAACATCTGGCCAAGGCAGTAGCCCAAGGCCTTCTCCACTGCCTCCGGACTCTAATACTCGAAGTGCCTCTTTGACGTAGTTTTGAACGTCTTCCTTGATGATGCGTCCTTTGCGACCAGAGCCACGGACCTTAGCCAAGTCCACTCCAAATTCACGGGCTACACGACGGACAGATGGTGAGGCATGAGCGAATTCTTTGTTTTCTACAAAACCACTTGGCCTTTTAATGGATTGTTGTACCTGTTTTTGAGCTGGCACTTGTCCAAGCTTCTGAGTTTTGGGGGTAGAGGAGGGGGTTAAGCTTACCTTTTCGCTGTCAGGTAATTCGATTGTTTCCATCACTAACACTGTAATCCCAGTACTAATTGATTCGCCAACTGTCACTTTGATTTCAATAACCTTGCCGTTATGAGTGGATGGTATCTCCATCGCAGCCTTGTCACCTTCGACACTGATAATGGGTTGTTCTATTTGAACTTGATCACCAACTGCGACGTGAATTTCAGTCACGGTTACTTCATCTGCGCCCACGTCGGGTAAGAGGAGCTTTTTAGAAACAATATTTGGTTTGTCTGATTCTTTTTCTTCCAGAGCTGTTGTGTCTTCAGTTTTGGTTGGTTCGTCTTCGTCAGGGTTGAGTATCAGAATAAGTGTGCCGGTGGAAACTGAATCGCCGACGGCTATCTTAATTTCTTTTACTGTTCCTGACTTTGGGGATGGTATCTCCATTGCAGCTTTGTCACCTTCTACACTGATCAAAGGTGTATCGACCTCGATTTGGTCATCAATGCTAACAAGTATTTCTGTGACGTCTGCTGTATCAGTTCCGATGTCCGGTAAATGGATTTCGATTGCCATGATTTGAGGTTAGCTGAACAGCGGATTGGATTTGCCGGTGTCTATTTCGTACTTTGTGATAGCCTCAGTGACAGTATTTTTTTTCACATCTCCACGTTTAGCTAATTGGCTAAGTGTTGCGACAACCACATAATGCCGATTGACTTCGAAGTGAGCACGGAGATTTTCCCGGCTATCAGAGCGACCGAAACCATCTGTCCCCAATACCAAGTACGATTCCGCAGGGATAAATGCTCTGATTTGTTCCGCATAATTTTTCATATAGTCGGTAGCAGCTATCGCTGGTTCATTCCCCATTACATCGGCAACGTATGAAGTATTCGGTTTATCATCAGGGTTCAGCATATTGTGACGTATAACGTCTTGCCCATTTCGTGTGAGCTCATTGAACGAAGTTACACTATAGACATCTGAACTAATGTCGTATTCTTCACTAAGAATCTCCGATGCTTTAATTACTTCGTTGAGAATTGTACCAGATCCTAGAAGTTGGACTTTTGTTTTTTTGCCTTTCTGACTGAGTAATTTGTAGATGCCTTTGCAGATTCCTTCTTCCACGCCTTTCGGCATAGCCGGTTGATAGTAGGCTTCGTTCATGAGAGTAAGGTAATAGTATATATTTTCTTGATCGGGGCCGTACATTCGGCGTAGCCCATCTTGAATAATTACTGCCACCTCATATGCAAAAGCTGGATCGTATGAAATGCAGTTTGGAACTGTGCCAGCGAGTATATGACTATGACCGTCCTCATGTTGAAGCCCTTCGCCGTTAAGTGTGGTGCGCCCAGCAGTAGCGCCGAGCAGGAATCCTCGTGCTTGTTGATCCCCCGCAAGCCAAGTCATATCGCCTACCCTTTGGAAACCGAACATAGAATAAAAAATGTAGAATGGAATCATCGGGAGATCGTGTGTGCTGTAACTGGTTGCAGCGGCAACCCAGGATGCGATTGCCCCGAGTTCGTTGATGCCCTCCTGCAGCACTTGACCACTAATGGTTTCCTTATAATATGATACCCCTTCACGATCTTGAGGTGTGTAGTTTTGGCCGTGTGGATTATAAATGCCGATTTGCCGGAATAATCCTTCCATGCCAAATGTACGAGCTTCGTCGGCCACAATCGGGACAATATTTTCACCTATGGATTTATTTTTCAGTAAGACATTCAATGTTCTAACGAAAGCGAGCGTTGTCGAAATTTCACGGGATTGCTCGGTCAATAGGCTTTCGAATTCTTCAAGTACTGGCACTTGAAAATCGCCAGTGAATTTGGCAGTCCGTTGTGGGAGATAGCCGTGTAAAGCCTTTCTATGGGCATGAAGGTATTCGTATTCGGCCGAATCCTCTTCTAAAGTGAGATAGGGGAGATTAGGGATTTCTTTGTCGGTGACACGGTCATTTAGCCAAAGTCGGTCGCGCAAGTGAATTATGGAAGATAGGTCCATTTTTTTAACCTGATGGGCAATATTTTTGCCTTCGGCAGCAGTTCCCATAGAATAGCCTTTGATAGTCTTTGCTAAGATTACAGTAGGTCGGTCATTGGTTTCTTCAGCTTTTTTTAGTGCAGCATAGATTTTAGATGGATCGTGCCCTCCACGCCGAAGTGCGAATATTTCTTCGTCGCTCATATCTTCGACTAAAGCAGATGTTTCTGGATATTTTCCAAAGAAATGTTCGCGAACATAGGCTCCGTCTTTGGATTTAAAATTCTGATAATCTCCATCGACAGTTTCTTCCATTAGCTGAAGTAGTTTGCCGCTTTTATCTTTGGCGAGTAGGCGATCCCATTCTCCACCCCAGATAACTTTTATTACATACCAACCAGCGCCTCGGAATAGCCCTTCAAGTTCTTGGATGATTTTACCATTACCCATTACGGGGCCATCGAGTCGCTGTAGATTGCAGTTAATCAGAAAACAAAGATTATTGAGTTTTTCGCGAGCAGCAAATGAGAGTGCTCCGCGGGATTCGGGTTCATCCATTTCACCGTCACCAAGAAAAGCGTAGACTCTTTGTTTTGAAGTGTCTTTCAGTTGATTGTTCTCTAGGTAACGTAAAAAGCGTGCCTGATATATTGCAGAGATAGGGGCAAGTCCCATTGAGACTGTTGGGAATTGCCAGAAATCTG
Source organism: Verrucomicrobiota bacterium (assembly GCA_030747605.1). Lineage (GTDB taxonomy): Bacteria > Verrucomicrobiota > Verrucomicrobiia > Limisphaerales > UBA1096 > UBA1096. Next base: position 11,318 of record JASLKL010000044.1, read on the forward strand.
GCATCAATTTTGGATGAGGATAAGAGGAAAGTCCATTGCCGTGTACCTCCTGTCTGAAGTTATCGAGTTGTTCTTTGGTTAGTCGGCCTTCTACAAAGGCGCGTGCATAGATTCCTGGTGATATGTGTCCTTGATAATAAATCAAGTCGCCTTTGTCCTGTTCGTTAGGTGCGCGGAAAAAATGATTGAATCCTACTTCGTAAAAGGTAGCCGCTGATTGATAGGACGCCATATGGCCTCCTAGTTCCATATCTTTCTTAGAAGCTCTCAGTACCATCATTATGGCGTTCCATCTGATAATGGACCGGATTCTACGCTCAATGGTAATATCTCCAGGGTAGGGATGCTCTTCGGATAGCGGTATAGTGTTGCAATACTGTGTGTGAATACCTGTTGGTAAATCGACGCCATTAGCCAGAGCTTCATCGATGACTTGCTCTACAAGAAATTGAGCACGCTCAATGCCTTCCGTCTTGATGACGGAATTAATTGCTTCAAGCCACTCGTTAGTCTCAGCAGGGTCTATATCGTTCATTGGATAAAAACAATAATATGAATATTACTTTTTAATAAAAAGTATTCTATAAGAAATAATGGGGAATGCGGTTTTTGCATAAACTCCACCAAGATCGTTTAACCAAACGATCTTCTTAGCTCCTCAGCAAAACACGCACCGGAATTAATAGTGTATTTGAATCAATTAGTCAAAAGACCTTTTTGTGGAGGTGGATTATTTTTTATTCCGCATTTTGGATTTCCAGTCATCTGGTTTTTCGGAAACATTACTATTATCTTCGTAATGATTTTGGAGCTTCGTTAAACGATTCTTGATTCGCTTTTGAAGTTTGGCATGTTCAGGTTTGCCGTAAATGTTATTTAGTTCATCCGGATCTGTCTTGAGATCGTACAGTTCCCATTCATCTCCAAACTGATAAAAATGCATTAGCTTATATCGCTGAGTGCGAATGCCGTAATGGCGTGGTATCATGTGTACACTTGGATATTCATAATAGTGATAATAAATACTATCTCGCCAATTATCAGGAGATCTCCCCTTAAGCAAAGGGACCAATGATCGACCTTGCATGTCGTTTGGCACCGGTGCGCCAGCCATCTCTAAGAATGTCTCTGCATAGTCAATGTTCTGAATAAGATGTTTGTTCCGGCTGTCAGGTTTAGTTACTCCTGGCCATTTAACGATGAAAGGCATCATAAGAGATTCTTCATACATCCACCGTTTGTCATACCAGCCGTGATCTCCGATATAGAAACCTTGGTCTGATGAGTATATGACTACTGTGTTGTCGTCTAGGCCAAGTTCATTGAGGGTGTCCTGAAGTCGGCCGATACTTTCGTCGACGCCCTTAACGCAGCGCAGGTAGTTCTTCGCGTAACGCTGAAATTTCCAGCGAACCAAATCTTTGTCTTTCAATTTTGCCTTATGAAACGCCTCATCCTTTGGAGCATAGGCGGCCCTCCACTTGGTTAATTGCTCGTTGGTCATGCGTTTCATATTGAACCAAGCAGACCGGTCCTGACGCTTTTGAGAGGGCGGTTGCTCGAAATCTGGAGTTAAGTCGACGAATAGGTCGTAGTTTAGATCCATGTGCCGATCAATCTCTAGTTCCTGATGACGTGCCGGTGGAGCGTTATCCTCCCATTTGTCGAACAGAGTTGGAGGTTCGGGAATGGTGATGTCATCATATAGGCTGAGATGACGTAACGCCGGCATCCAGTTGCGATGTGGAGCCTTGTGCTGAACCATCATCATAAACGGTTTGTTCTTATCACGTTTGTTTTTAAGCCAGTTCACTGCGAGATCTGTCACCACGTCAGTGCAGTATCCATTGATGCGTCGTCGTCCATCTTCGAATATCATGTCCGGATTATAGTACAATCCTTGGCCTGGCAAGACGGCCCAGTCGTCGAACCCTTGCGGTTTTCCCTTTAAATGGCTTTTTCCATAGATAGCAGTTTGATAACCGGTTTTGCGCAGAATTTTTGGGAAGATTTGCTGATTCCAATTGAACGAATTGCCATTATTCATAAATCCGTTCTTATGGCTATGTTTGCCACTGAGGATTACTGCTCGGCTTGGTCCGCAGATGGAGTTCGAGCAGAAGCTTTTTTCGAAAAGCATGCCTTCCTTGGCTAATTTGTCGATTATGGGAGTGGGATTAACTGATTTGAGCCAACCATTGTAAGCGCCGATGGCATGTGGAGCGTGGTCGTCCGTAAAGACAAACAGAATGTTGGGTCGATCCGATTTGGCTTGGACTATTGCGGCCAATCCAAAGATTAGTGTGAACAGGGTAATGAAACGTTTCATGATACCAAAAACAGGTGAGGAATCTACCAGTCCTAACTTGCTTGGCCAAGCGATCAGTGGATGATGACCATTTTGGTTTCAGTCATTTCATCAATCGCGTATTTGGGTCCTTCTTTCCCCATACCGCTTTGTTTGAGGCCTCCGTAAGGCATTGTTTCAGCCCGCCAAGCAGTTCCAAAGTTGATGTGTAGGCTTCCACTATCTACTTCACGGGCAAATCGTATAGCCTTGTTGATATCTTGAGTGAAAACTGAAGCGCTTAGACCGAATCGGGTATTATTTGCTAAATGAATAGCTTCATTAATGCTTTCTGCCTTTGTAACACCAATAGCCGGCCCAAAGAGCTCCTCGCAGCTTATTCGCATTTCGCTTCTAACATTCCCTAGTACAGCCGGTTGGATTACTGCCCCTTGAAGTTCGCCACCGCAGAGGAGTTCTGCTCCTTCGGTTTGTGCTTGAGTAAGCCAATCGTTTACTCGTCGAGCATCATTTTCACGCACAAGAGGGCCGATATTGAATTGATCGTCAAGTTGGTTTCCGGCAGTAAGTTGGCCAACCTTTGTGGTTAAGGCTTCGAGCAAATCATTGTGAATCTTTGGTGTGGCAAGTATGCGCTGTGATGAAATGCATACTTGGCCAGCATTTGAAAAACCTGTGATAGCAATAGATTCAGCTACCTTTATTGGGTCGGCGTCGTCCAGCACGATTACTGGGCTATTCGAGCCGAGTTCCATTGTGATGCGCTTTAGTCCAGCCATACTGCAAATTCGTTCACCTACTTCAGCGCTGCCAGTGAAGCTGATTTTACGAATCCGTGAGTCGCTACATATTGCTTTTCCAAGCATCGCTCCTGAACCTGTTACGCATGCAATAGCGTCGTCTGGTAGTCCTGCTTTGAGTAACAGTTCTACTAGTTTTAGTGATGAGAGAGGGGTATCGGTTGCGGGTTTTAATAAAACAGCATTGCCGCCGGCAATTGCAGGTCCGACCTTGTGGGTAACGAGATTTAATGGAAAATTGAAGGGAGTGATCGCTGCGACGATGCCGCATGGTACACGTAAGGTAAGTCCAAGCTTTCCGACTCCGCTTGGGGTTGAGTCAAGGGGAACCGTTTCGCCATTCATTCTTCGTGCTTCATCTGCTGATAGATCAATTGTTTCAGCGGCTCGGCTGACTTCAATATGACTTTCAGACAAGACCTTTCCTTCCTCAGTACTGATTAGTAATGCTAGTTCCTTTTGATGCTCGCGTATGAGGCTGGCTGTCTTCCGAAGAATTTCGACGCGCTGATATGATGGCATTTGGCCCATCGTTTTTGCCCCGTTAGCCAAACCGTCTATAGCGGTGGTTATTTCGGTAGGGGAAGCGCTTGGAACTGTATCTATGACCGATCCGTCAAATGGGTTTAGTACCTCAGTTTTTTTACTGAGTTCGCACCACTCGCCCTTGAGAAAAAGCTGCATAGAGGCAGTCTCAATTCCGTCCTTGGCTAAACGCAACAAAAAACCCTATCAATTGATATGAGTTTTTTCGTTTTTAAGCTTTAGCTGCTTCTACTTCTTCGTTGAGCAAATCCCAGCCGCGATCGATAAGGTCATTACGAGAGAGTTCTCCTTTGCCGACTTTTTCTAGAATCGCCTTTTGCGCGGGATAATCTTTGTTCTCAACACCAGCTTTGCTTTGCAGCATGCGCCATGCCTTGCGGCGTTCGATGGCGAATAAGACCATTTGTCGGCTAACGGTAAAGAATTTAAACTTCCCGTTTACTTCAGCTTTGAAATAGACACCAAAATCCGGAACGTATGAGATGTGGTCTTCCTTGAATACGTTACGATATATGACATCTTGCTGAGTAATGCATGTGAGCATGTTGTCTATGTGTATAAATTCACTAGCACTGCTTTCGGGAATAGTCTTTAGGTGCTTACGGAAGCGTGCTTCTGTAATCGCCCAGTGAGCTACGGTATAGTTATACTTATCACCAGTGGATTTATATTTGTGTTCCCACCAGTCGCGCTTGATAGACGGGTTGCCTTTTAGATCAAGGCACTCCTGTTGGGTTTCTCCGCCACGAGGGTTGTAAATAAATTCTGGCATGCCTCTGCTGTCACGGATAAGTCGGGCTTGGTCGTTGGACATATTGTCTGCAACCCCGTGTTCGGGTTGGCAGGTCGTATAACACTGGAAGAAAGCCGTGCCGCGGTATTCCAATCCATCGAGCATGGCACGGTAAGTTTTGGCGCTGTTGGCCATAGAAACCTGTGCTACATATGGTGATCCATGGCCACTGATGAAGGCTTCCGAGACACTTTTCTTTTCTACAAGCTTACCTTGAGAGGCGACTCCAAATTGATTCATATCGTAGCCTCCAAGCATATTCGAACTGTCGGAATTTTGTCCGCCAGTATTCGAGTAAACCTGAGTGTCCAGCATAAGCATCATTACGTTCGGTCGGTTTTGTAGAACTACTTTAGATACGTTTTGAAAGCCAATATCACCCATTGCTCCATCTCCACCAATAGCCCACACTTTTGGCAATTCTCGGATTTCCTGATCGGTCATAATGGTATCGTCCATGTGGGTAAGATTGAAATACTCCGCTTGCGAACTGATCTCGTTTTCGCGTGTTAGTATTGCGTTGGCTAAACGTTCAGGTACGACAGATCGGCGGGCGTGATTGGCAACGGCAGATTCACTGATTAGCCAACTAATCGTTGCCCCGTCCTGAAATAGTGAGTTCATCCATGGATAAGGATGTGGATTAGACGGTGGAGTTGAG
>JASLKL010000045.1 GCA_030747605.1 Verrucomicrobiota bacterium
TTTAGCACACGACCAGTAATTGAATCAACGAGTTGAAAATAGTTTTTACCGCTTGGCGGATTATCTGGATGACCACTATATCCAATGATCGTAAATGCAAGTTTCGGAGGAGCATCGAATTCTAATGATCGAAACATCCCTGTTGTTTTTTCACCACTGGGCCCAAGGCTCGAAATAATTTTACGCTCAGTAAACATTTCAAGATCAACATTGAGCCGTGCAATGCCGATCCAAGCGAAAGCACCACCTGTATCACCATCGACAATCTCTAGGTTTACTTTTCGACCAATCTTCCCTATCCAGCGCACAAGATGCCCAGTATCGCTACGGGGAGGATAGGCTCGGTGCAATTCTTCTCCAGTTTTGGCGTCCAGTAGACGGATAAAGTTTTTGTTATGAGGCGGATCATTGGGATAACCTCTGTGGCCGCAGAGATAAAATCGCAGCTCTTTCGGCATCTCAAACGGTGCCGACCGAAGTATTCCGGTAAGCGATTCCCCACCTGAAGGAAGACTGGAAATATAACTCTCATTTTTTTTACCATCCCTAGAGCTGCGAACCTGCGAAATCCACGGCATTCGCGTTGGATGTTCAGAATGCAAATGGTTCTTCCACTTTGACGATTTGGACAAAACATTTCGTGTTATAATAATCCAAGGCAGCTCCGATATCGGAGTACCTTTCACCTGTTCGGATCTCCAGTGTAGTTTAACAGATTCAGTAGAATCTAAAAGTTGGAGAACCAATTTTTCCCCCCAATTCTGAAGACCTTTCTCCACGGCTAGTCCGCGCTGTAGGATTCCCTCATTGATAGCAAGCAGCAGTTCAGCCTGAAAATCCATATCATCTTTGTATCGTTTTTGAACAATTCTTGCCAAACTATCCAACCCCTCTTTGGGAGCGTTACGAGCAATATGGCGAAGATTCTTACTCAGTTGGTTTTCCTCAAGTTCCAAAGTGCCTATGTTTGCAAGTAGGAGTTCACTCGAAAACGAAGTATCCACCGCAAGAGCAACCTTCAGCAAATGACTTAGTGCAACTTTATCGGTTTTAAGATCTTCAAAATCAGCCAATCTCTTGGCAAGACGCAGGTTATTTCTTAGAGCTATACGCAACGCATGACGTAAGTGTTCATCTTTGTCATCCACAACTTTGATAGCATTGAGTAACGGGCGAACATTATCTACATGTGGCCGACGAGACAAAGCATCAGCTGAAGCCCTACGTACAAATGGAGAATCATCATTTAAGCCGCCCAAAACCATTTTACTTAATGCAGAGTTCCAGTTGGTTTTTGCTCCAGCAATACGATGCATATGACTGCGCACAAGAGGAGAATCATCACTTGAAAAACGTAGCAAAGTTGACTGCTCCAGCTTAGCCAATCGATGAAGCACCCAAGCACCGTGAACCTTAAGCTCGGGAGATGCGTCATTATTGTGAATCGCCTGTTTGAGAGGTTTGGAAACAGAAATTCCAATGTCATCTGCCAGAAATTCTGCTGCAATCATGCGCCGGGACAATAGAGGACTGGCCAACTCACCAATCACTACATCAAGTTCTGAATTGGGCAGGTTGACCGGATTTGATAAGCGCTTAGAAGATGCTTCATCATAAGTTAAGCGCCATATCCGCCCTTTCTCACGATCACGACCAGGGTGATCAAGTCGCACCTCGTAGTGACCAATGATGCGATTGTAAAAATCAGCAATGTACAAAGCACCGTCGGGACCAAACTGCAAATCCACCGGCCTAAACCATGGATCGCGGGTACGAATCAAATCGGGCATCTCAACACCCTTAGGACTACTGCCAAACCAATTAACCTTATTACGATTGACCCGGCTTGTGACTACATTCCCAACAAATATATTATCCTGAAACTCTTTCGGCCAATGGTTGGATTGGTTAAAAACAATCCCACACAAACCTGTCGAATCGTGATTATGCCTAATAACAAGCGGGGCAAAACCCATTCCATCATGCGGCTTACCAAAACTTGGATAATAAGCATCCCGAATTAGTTGATATATTGGAGAACTATGGCAATCCGCAGTATAAAAATTACCGTATTCATCAAGACACATTCCAAACGGATTCACCTGACCAAAAGTAAACTGCTCCACGCTGGAACCGTCGAGTTTCACACGATAAGTGTTTCCAGAATTCATCTTGATACTTGATCCATCCTTGGCGGTAACGGTGGTATTATTGTTAAACCCATGAGTAAGATGAAGCCAACCATCAAATCCCATGGTAAACGACGAATGCATACCATGTGTATCGCGTTCATAACCTAGAGGGCCAAAGATCTTAGTACGTTTATCAGCCTGACCATCATCATCAAGATCCTCAAAATACCATATGTTTGGAATGCTCCACGCAATCACCCCATTCTTATAAGGATAAATACCTGTCGGAATATTCAGTCCTTCTGCAAAAGTTGTAATTTTATCGTATCGACCATCACCAGTAGTATCCTCAAACACCTTGATCGTATCCCTTCCTTTCTGATCTAGTGGTGCAGGGTAGGGATACTCTAAAGTACTTGAAACCCAAAGCCGGCCGCGCTCGTCAAAGGCAAGGTTCATCGGCTGGCCGATATCTGGGCTGGATGCCACTAATTCCATCTGGAAACCAGCTGGAACCTTAAATGCTTTTAAACTCTCCTTAACTGAAAGTGGTCCAGTCTTACGAACTAAAGACTTAAAATCAGGACCACTATAAGGATCCAAAGAATCTTGTGCTTGAATAAGCGCAATTCCTGAAAGCAGTAATATGAGGAAACATTGCATTGAAAGCAAAACTGCCAAGTTGACTACTACAAACCAAGCTTAGTTTGACTACTTTTTCAGCTTGTTTCGAATTTCATTACTTACACTTAAAAGCCGAGTCTTCGCAAGTCGCGCACGAATAGTCTCAAAGTGTTGCTTAATAGTAATCTCCTTTTTCGAAAGTGCAGAATCTTTGAGCTTTTTTCCACTAAATGGTTCGATGTAGCGGGTCAGAGTGGAATCCCCACCTTTATTTTTAGCCAAAAGTGAATACTGTTTGTTGCGGACCATGACATGGCCTCGATCCGAATGACCTGACCTAGAGTACCAGATATAAATCCAGTCCTTCTTGCGAACACTAGAATTACCCTGAAGTACAGGAACAATACTGGAACCATCACCAGGATAATTGAATGGCAAGTTCGCACCCGTAACTTCGCAGAGCGTTGGCATCAAGTCAGAAAACTCGACTAGATCATCAGCCACACGGCCAGGCTTCTTGATACCAGCCGGCCAACTGGCAATCAGTGGCACACGCGTTCCAGCATCGGTCATATTGCCCTTGTCACCGGCGATCTTTGTGCCTTTCCAAGACGTTACAATCGGCTTATCGGTACCGTTGTCACCGGTAAAAATCAGAAGAGTATTTTCGCGGATACCAGACTTTTCAAGCTGCTCGACAATTTGACCGACAAGCTTGTCAGCATAAGCCACCATATCACGAAAATGCCTCTGCGGATCGTTGCGATCTCCCTTGTATGTAGTGGAACCAAGCCGCTTCGGATCCCAGTCAGTAGAATCAGGAGTCGGATCAAAGGGACAATGCGTAAGAATCATAGGATAATAAATTAGAAATGGTTTTTTTCTATTTTTTTCAATGAAGTCGCAGATGAATTCGGTACATAGCTGGGGTCCATATTCTCCATTGACGTATTCCTTTTCCTTACCATTGATCTCCAGCAAAGGATTAACGAAACGTCGATCAACATTCTTACCATTCTCCTTCGATCTTCCGCTACGCGTATGTTGCCAAAGACATGACTGCTCAAAACCGAAATGTTGCGGTGAATCAGTCTCCGTTCCTAACTGCCACTTGCCTGCAATACAGGTTTTATACCCAACAGTCTTAAGTTGATGCGCAAAAGTAGTCTGACCACGATCAAGACGACCAAATTCTACATAGTTACGAACATTATATTGCCCAGTCATGACCTTTACCCGTGATGGAGTACAAATCGGATTGGAAAAACAATTGGTAAAACGAATACCTTTATTAGCCAACTTGTCCAGATTTGGTGATTTACAAGACTTACTACCGTTGACTGACAAGGCTTCATAACCCATATCGTCGGCCATAATGACTATAATATTTGGCTTCTCTGAAGGCAAAACTGACGTATCAGACAGAATAAGGAATACTAAAATAAAACTAATCAGGTATCTCATATTAAACAGCGGGTTAATCTACTAAAGACCAAATTCACTCACAATACTAGTCTAGCGCCTGAGCTAATTTTCGAATCTGATTGAGACTCGGTTCTTTTGTATCAAGGGCAAACCAACGCCGCGAACCATTACCAAGTGACCGTACAGAGAACTCTATAAATCCCTGATGATTATCCGGAATACTTATTAGCGAAACAAAAAAGAATCCACCTGAATCCACACCTGATTCCCAGGTCGGAAGATAAATCATCTCAACAGTTCCATCCTTTGAAATCCAATGAGACAATTTTTTGGTCACATCAAATTCAATTTTTTCTTCATCCTGAACAGAAAGCAAAAAACCTCTAGTTTCAGGTTCAGTCTGCCATCCTAACCCTCCTGTAAACACATAGATATTAGTCGAAGCATTCTGGCCTGGAACAATCGGAGTATCCCACTTTAATTCCATATCAAGTGTTTGCTGTCTAATAAAACTACGTTGGACGAAATCCCCTGCAAAGTTATGCCACTCGGTTTCTTCGTGAGTATCTGATTTTATATTAGCCACAGAAGGTTGGGCAAATTTTACCAATTGGCGTAGCTTTTGTATTAGATATTTCTCATCCTTAGACCGCGAATCAGCCACCCAATTAGACAATCTACTTAACGTTGATGATTCGCCACTGGGTGACTTATGGAAAGGTGCTGGTTCTTGATCTGGCTTAGGTCGAAACTCTAAGCCAACCATTTCCTTAACAGCATTAACCAGCTTATCCTCAACCGATGGATCATAACGCCCCGGCTGCTCATAGTAGACTTGAGAAAAATCTGCCTCGTAACCACCTTCCAATAAGATACGTCGTGAAGGAATATAACCAGGCATATCGTTGGCCCATCCATTGATCCAAAGACGTGACCAATCAAGCTCACGTTTAAGGCGAACGGAATAGTCAACCACAACCTCTCCGGCTAGAAAAACTACGGCCAATTCACTACCAAATTTCCAAACTGACAAAGGATAATTAACCTCGTCTGAAATTTCACCGGCCACATCTAGTCTCGCCAACATAGCCTTGGCTAGTTGATGATTAAATCCGCCGGACTTTAGCTGCTCCTCCCAATAATCCCGAGGCTTGGGCTTGATAAGTGGCAAAGAAATACGACGCGTGATTACACTAGGCACCTGTGTAAGCTTGATGGTTTTCTGGGCAAACAACCGCTTCGCTTCCTCAGCGATAGCCTTTCCATGATTCTCCGCAATAGCAAGGGTGCCACTTGGCTGCGGTCCAATATCTGCACCACAACCAATAGTCATTAACGACACAGCTTTACCAAATTCATTCTCAATCCAAGTATTAGCATATCCAGCCCAGTCACCTCCAATACGGTTACGTGATCCAACTGTGGTGCAATGACAGGCATAGTTAGCCCAAACTGCTCGGACATCTCCCTTGGAATCCTTCGCAAACAATACCGGCAAGCTATGATCAACAGGTGCATTTCTCTGAAAACCAAACCCTGACCAACTGCCACTACTAATAACTCGACGATTGCCCCCAAAAGTCGCACGGCCAAGTGCCCACTCAAGCGACATAGGCTCACGTTTAGCCAAAGCACCAACAACAGCCTGTGTCATTTTTTCAATTACAAATCGGGTATAACTCTGGACGCGATCATCCTGCTCCTTCGTCGTCCTCCCTTTCCATACGATTGGTGCATAGCCAATCAATGTTGGAGCATTGTGCGTATGAGTAGCGGCAACAACCAATTGATCAGCATTTAACCCGTGTTTGGCCAGGCGCTCGGCTAAACGGTCTGTCACTATTTGGCTTATCCCACAATTATCTAGCACAACAATAGCAACCGGATTTTTGTCTCCGATCACCATTGCGCGGGCCCAGAGCGAGGTATCAATGCCTTCATGCTCTGTCGTCCGCCCTCCATAGCCTGCAAGCAAAACCGGCATATCAGGAGTCACATCAACTTTTGAAACACCTACAGAAACCGTGGAAGCTCCTTTTACGGCACTAAGAAAAACAAGACTAATAAACAGCTGGAGCGCAATCTTGTAAGTGAGTGAATTCATTTCACCAAGGAGCCTGCGCTCAATAATTTCTTATCGCAAGGCCACTTTACTACTACTTTAATTAATTCTGCTGGCCAATAAGTGTACCTTCAGAAAAACTGTCGGCAGTTAAGGAAATTAGATAGACTTGAAAATTATCCAGATAACGCCCGGAGCCGGAGGCATGTATTGCGGAAATTGTTTCCGAGACAATGCCTTGGTAACTGAGTTCAGGCGTATGGGTCACGACGCGATTATGGTTCCTCTTTATCTTCCTCTAACGCTTGACGAAGCAGATCAGTCTAAAGGCACTCCAATCTTTTTTGGTGGCTTAAATGTTTACCTTTCACAAAAATTTAAACTATTTCGTAAAGCTCCAAAATGGTTACGCAACATATTTAATGCCAGCATTATCATACGCAGCATCGGCAAGATAGCTGGAAAGACACGTGGAGAAGATGTTGGCGCATTAACACTCTCAATGATTCGCGGAGAAGAGGGCAACCAATTAAAGGAACTAGAAGAACTAGTTGCCTGGATCAAAGAAAGCGACAAGCCTGATATAATTTGCCTCTCAAACGCTCTACTAATCGGTATGGCTAGACGTCTTCGCGAGGCACTTGGTATTCCGGTCATCTGCCTGCTAGAAGGTGAGGATACATTTCTAGATTCACTTCCAAGTCCAGAACGAGAGAAGTCGTGGTCAGAAATTCAACGAAGAGTTGCAGATGTGTCTCTATTTATCGCACCAACCCGCTACTATTTGAATGTCATGGCTGATCGAGTCGCAATTCCTCGTGACCGCTTAGTGCAAATCTACAATGGCATCAACCTTGAAGGTTATAATACCAGCCCCTTGCCTGACTCGCCTCCTGTTCTTGGATATTTCACTCGTCTTTGCCCAGAGAAGGGACTCGACAACTTAATTGATGCTTACATTAAACTGCGACATTCCGGACGGATTCCTAATCTAAAACTAGCTGTCGGCGGTGGTTGCCAGCCTATCGATAAACCATTTGTTGAGGAGCAGAAAAATAAACTTCGCAAGGCCAGACTTATGGATGAAGTTACATTTGAGGTTAATATTGATCGTGATAGAAAGCTTAAGTTTTACAGCCAACTCACACTATTAAGCGTACCGGCTTTGTATGGAGAAGCTTTTGGTCTTTATATTGTTGAAGCAATGGCCAGCGGCGTGCCGATTATTGCCCCAGATGATGCAAGCTTTCCTGAAATGGTCGAAGAAACTGGGGCAGGGGTGGTTTTCAAAAAGGATAGTAAGGAAACTTTAGCAAATACTATTGAACAACTGCTACTAAACCCAGAACAGCTGAAAAAACATGCCAAAGCAGGACGAACTGCTACAGCCAGTACTTTCAATATTCAACAGATGGCCAGCTCTTACATAAAGCAATTCACCAATCTCATATAAGGTTTACAGCTTTTCGCCTCGCAGCGACAGCGTTACAATCGGTGTCCGTGAAAAGGCCCTTCTCTCAATCTAGCACATTCTGTGTCGCCTTTGCTGCCGCTATTCTTAATGGCTGCAAGCCCAGTACTTTGGATAATTCTCCCACGCCCATCGAAACTAAGCCTGTACCCCAAGAAACCAATGCCGTGAATGAACTTGATCCACAAAAACACGCCAAGACCAAAGAACACAAATACACAAATCGCCTAGCCAACGAACCATCCCCTTACTTAGAACAGCATAAACACAATCCAGTAGACTGGTATCCATGGGGAGATGAAGCATTTAAAAAGGCTAAAGATGAGGACAAGCCCATCTTATTAAGTATAGGCTATTCAACTTGCCACTGGTGCCATGTTATGGAACGAGAATCTTTCGAAGACGAGGCCACGGCAAAGGTAATGAATGAAAACTTTGTTTGCATAAAGCTGGACCGTGAGGAACGGCCGGATGTCGATAAAATTTACATGACATTCGTGCAAGCAACCACTGGTGGTGGTGGTTGGCCACTAAATGTCTGGCTCACACCAGACCTCAAACCGTTTTACGGTGGTACATATTATCCACCAGTAGCCAAATTTGGCCGAGCCAGTTTCACGGATGTGCTTACCCAGCTGGCAGACGCATGGAAAAACCAACGCAAGGATATTGTCGATTCAGCCAATGACATAAGTCAAAAAATTGCTGAAAGCATCTCACTCAACGCCAAGGAAAACATCAAACTAAATCCTATGTGGCTAGATCAAGCAGTAGAGAAGTTCAAATCCGAATACGATCCCCGCTACGGCGGCTTTGGAGCTGCCCCTAAATTCCCTCGGCCTAGCCAACCACTTATGCTTCTACGTCATGCCTACCGCATTGGTGATCAGGATGCTATTAATATGGTAATCAACACCTGTGATAGAATGGCGGCAGGAGGCATGTACGACCAGATCGGTGGTGGCTTTGCACGTTACTCTGTGGATGAAAAATGGCTTGTGCCACACTTTGAAAAGATGCTCTACGACAATGCTCAGTTATTGCATCTCTACCTCGATGCTTACCTTGTAAGCGGTGACAAAAAACACGCTGCCATCGCACACGACATTCTTCGTTATATCCTTCGCGATATGCGTCACAAAGATGGAGGATTTTACTCTGCGGAAGACGCCGATAGCGAGGGTAAGGAAGGCAAGTTTTACTGTTGGACAAACACTGAACTTAAAGCGCTTTTAACAGAAGCTGAATTTGCTGTAACAAAACGTTATTTTGGTATCACTGAACATGGTAACTTTGAAGATCACAGTGACCCAGAACCACTCAAAAACCAAAATGTGCTAAGCATTGTGGATCCTAATTTGACCGAGGATGATATAAAAACACTTAATTCTGCTAAACAGAAAATGTTTAAAGAAAGAACGAAGCGTGTACGACCACATCTGGACGACAAAATTCTTTCCTCATGGAACGGCTTAATGCTTGGAGCAATTTCCCGTGCATCGGTTGTGCTTAGTGAACCCAAATATCTTGAAGCCGCTAAAGCCAATCTTACTTTTCTACAAACGGAACTTTGGGATTCTAAATCAAAAACTCTCTATCACCGTTGGCGTAATGGCGAACGTGACAATGTTCAGTTACTCGACGCTTATGCTTTTTTGCTTGATGGAGTATTGCATCTTTACGAGGTAACGCTTGACCCTAAACACCTACAATTCGCCATCGACCTGACAGATGGAATGGAAACTCGATTCTATGATGAATCCAACGGCGGTTTTTGGCAAAGCACTGATACTCCACATCTTATTCTTCAAGTGAAGGAGGACTATGATGGCGCGGTGCCTTCAGGCAACTCCGTAGCCGCACTGGGATTACTAAGGCTTGGTAAAATTACTGATAATAAAAAGTATATAGATATGGCTGAAAAGACACTGACTCTGTTCAGCGACAATTTGGACAATAACCCACGAACTGTACCTTACTTACTACAGGCACTTGACTACATTATCCATGAACCCAGACGCGCAGTCATTACGGGTGACCCAAAATCATCTGGAGCACAAGATTTGATTGCTGCTGCCCACTCCGTTTATCAACCAAACAAGGTTATACTTGGAGTAGCAGGCCCTGTGGAAGATTTTGCAAAGAAATTACCGATTGGCAAACAGTCCGAAGTTTATCTCTGCACTGGCAGTGCTTGCCAAGAACCGACCGTTAATAGCTCAAAACTACGAGAAATGTTAGCCGCAAAAAAACTTCCTTAACCGTGCGGTGCATTGTCACAGCAGGGCCGACATACGAACCTATTGATGAAGTTCGACGACTAACAAATCACTCCACCGGCAGTCTTGGCACTGGTCTAGCCAAGCGCTTAGCCGCCGATGGCCACGAGGTAATTTTGCTTCGTGGTATAATGGCTACCTACACCGAAGTCATAGAAAGCTTGGACACTAGAATATTCACCACAACAGATGACTTAGCAGAAAAGCTCAAACAACTGGCAGAAGATTCCCCTAACACATTAGCTGTCTTCCATGCAGCTGCAGTAAGTGATTTTTGTGCTGAATCAGTATTTCAGAAAAAATCGGATGGCAAATTAATCCCACTGAATAACGGCAAATTAAGTACTCGAGACGGCAAGCTGCTACTTGAGCTCTGCCCTACACAAAAAATTATCTCGCAACTTCGATCATGGTATAAAGAAGCTCAAATATTCGGCTGGAAATACGAAGTTGATGGAGATCGTTTAGCAACGATTGACAACGCCCAAAGACAAATCGACGAAAACAAAACAAATGCCTGTATTATAAATGGAACCGCTTACGGTGACGGATTTGGATTGTTAAAAAAAGGGAGCGAAACTGCAAAACATTTGGATACCACCAAGATGCTTTTTGATACTCTAGCTTGCCTAATCAAGAATGACTAATGCGGTGATACCTCCTGGACTGCATCCATTAATCGCTGAAATTCACCACTAGAGAAATAATATATTATAGTCAAAACACCAAATACGAAGCTAAGGATACACATTTGTTTTGCCCGCGAAGCGGCTACATTAGCACCATCATAATCACCTTGCTGGGTTTTAGAGTTCGCTTGCGATGCGAACAATATTCCAGCTATCCCAAAAGGCAAACAACAGAAGATTGTGCAGAGAATAGCTGGAACAAGATAGTTAATTTGAATCACTCCCCCACTTTGACTCTCCTGACCCTTTGATAGGTCTGCTGAAAATATAGACGTATCACGCAACCGCACCCATTGTTTTTCGCCCATTTCACAGACAAGTGTATTTGCATCAGCTCGACCCTCTTTAATCCATTCGCGAACCTCTTCAAGCTCAACTGGGCTGTATTCTTGCAAGTCTGAACCAATAATTTTATACGGCATACGAATTTC
Organism: Verrucomicrobiota bacterium; assembly: GCA_030747605.1. Classification (GTDB taxonomy): domain Bacteria; phylum Verrucomicrobiota; class Verrucomicrobiia; order Limisphaerales; family UBA1096; genus UBA1096. Next base: position 11,114 of record JASLKL010000045.1, read on the forward strand.
TATACATAGAGGGCTTTCCGTAAATCGGCGACTAGATAAGTGATATGGGGATAGCGATTGCTCACCTCAAACTCAATACACTTTAGGATGATTTTCTCCACATCAACAGGAATGGATGGGTTTAAATCCCGTGGATTGGCAAAAAACTGAGAACGATCCTTCTGCTGCATAAGCACCTCTTTACTGGTATTACCATTGAATGGCTTTTGACCTGTCAAGGTTTCGTACATTGTAACACCGAATGCAAAGATGTCCACACGTTGATCAATCTCTCTTCCCCTTAACTGTTCAGGTGCCATGTACACTGGAGTACCAGGGTTATCTGGCATCTTAGTAGGAACCTCAGGCACCGGCCTGGATAAATCGAAGTCGCATAACCGAACATTTCCGTTCCGGCTTACCAAAATATTCTCTGGTTTGAAGTCATAATGTAGATACCCGCAATCGTGTACATGCTCAAGCGCCTCGGCGACATCAATTAGAATGTTTCCAACATACTGCTCAAGTACCGGATCTGCACGAGAGATAAGAATTTTTAGATTCGGAAACTCACAATATTCCATTGTGAGATATAAATCTCCCTTGATCTTTCCATGTCCCAAATATTCAACAATATAGGGATGCTTACATACCTTTTCCAGAATTTCGCAACCTGAAACAAAACGCTTCTTTGCCTTGGAGTCTTTTCGCAATTCAGAATGAAGCCTACGAACGGCAACAGGATGCTTATCAGGGTCGATAGCCAACCAAATATCAGCCATACCTCCACTATTTACAACTTCCTGAAGATCATAGTCACCGAAATGCCCGGACTCACCCGGTTCCGGATTTTTGCTTCCAATAATATCGAACAGACCCATCGAATAAAGTCTTTCAGTAAAGTTAGGCGTTTTTGGATTTTGTGAAATGCACAACCACCACTAAAGCAATAAAAATCCCTACAGCAATAATACCATTCCACTGCACCTTACTCCAAATTGACCAGCCGGCACCGATAGTTGCAGCTATAAGCGCAACTAACATAGCAATGTTCAACACAATGCGTTTGTTTCCCTTTGGTATAGCTTCTCCCATTAGACTCTTACTATTAATCATAAGGAAAAAAGTAATGTAAGCAATTGGCAATAGAACCATCCCGAAGACACTGGTTGGTACTGCTAACCAGAATTTTGCGTCCGCATTGCTCCATAAAAACAGAAAACCCAATGCACCCGTAACTCCTGGAAGAATCGAACCAATCTTGTGTTTTATTCCACCGATTTCCGCTCCAAGCATCTCAGTAGTTACGAAGCCATTGATCAACATCAGAATAATAATTGTTGATACAGCCATGCCCAGAACCCCTATCCCAAAAATTGTCTGAGTAATACGCTTATTACCTGTTAGATTTTCAAGCGATCCCGCCAACTGAAAAGAATCCCGGCTCACAAGCATTGCAGCAAGCTCTCTATCAACTTTGTTAGGCTCTGTTCCTTCTACATTCTTAGCTTTGAATGCGGCTATATTTTTATTGTAAGCACCCTCTAATTTTTTTGTCAGTGCGGTTGCTTTAGAGGAATCTAATAACCCTTCGTCATACTTGCCATGAAACTGACTTGCTGAAGCAATCACCACACAAGTCGTTGCGAGGAAAAACGGTAAAAACAATCCAATCGACAAATCAAAGGTTGCCAAACCACGGTGTTCCTTCCCCCATCCTTTTCGAAGCATAGAATATGGCAATAAAAACGTCATGTTGATGCCCACTGCTGTTGCCGCAGCTGTCACCATCCTATCTCGCTGAGAATTAAGTATAACTTCTCTCCAATATTCCTGATTACTCGATTCGGCAATTATCTCGGTAAACTTTGAAGCTGGCTCTGAAAGCAAACTAAAGTTCGGAATGAACCCGGAAAAAATAGCGCCCCAATCCAAATCTTTGGCCATCACAACAACAACCCCAACGAAACTCAGCACTACAATTGCGACCATCACTTTTAAAATAATCTCGAAGATTTTGATTCCTTTGCTACCACTGTCGTAAGACCAAACCACAATTGAACCAATAATAAACAAAAGAAGTGCGCACCAATAATTGCCACCTTCTCCATCAAGAATACCAAAGTTCTGTTGAATTGCCGCGGTGCCAAGCGAGAACTGCGGCATTGCCCAAACTAAGTTGGCTAACATAGCAGCAATAAGCCAACCCCAACCTAGAACTGGATTGATGTGTTTATTGATAGCAACAAAGGGCTTCTCTCCAGTTGAAAGTGTCACATGCCCAATGACCGAAAGCATCAGTACCCCAAATATCATCATTAGAGGCTGAAGCCAGAGCAGTTCATACCCGGCAATCACTCCAAGATAAAGACTGCCTGCTAACGAGCCACCACCCAGTGTAATCGCACCCTGCAACCAACCTGGACCGGAAAGTTTGGCAAATGTGCCCCATCTCGAAAGGAGCGGTTTTTGGTTCACCCCTGCGAGGAGCTTCTTTTCTGTTGCAAGATTTTCGTTGGAATCGCTCATAAAATCGGTTGCTGTATCAATTTGACCTGTCAATTGACAGCCATAGAACGGGCGAATATTGATTAAATAAGCACAGGAAACAAAGGTAATTCTCCAATGACTTAATCTTATATTTAGAGTAAAAGATATTATTTCCGATTTGTTGATCCGGATTTAAGCTGAAAGTCGTTCCGACGTAAGAATTTTCAATACTATAAGATGAATAACATCCTCCCCCAACTGATCACACTTTTAATAGCATTGCTTTATGGAAATACTGGATTTTCCGAAAACAAATTTCACCCAACTGTTTTTGTTACAGTAGTTTCTCACTTTGACAGACCTTGGACAATGAATGCCGATGATTTGACCGCACTTCGTTTGCTAACAAAAAATCACCCTAACATGCGATGGACTCATTTATTTAATCCTGTAGCTTACACTACACCCACACCGTTGCTTTTAGAGATGGAAAATTATGTTAAAGAATCAAGAGACAAACATTCAGCTGAAATCGGTGTTCATCTGCATATGTACCAAACTTTCGTTGAAAGTGCCGGAGTAAAATACCGTATCCGACCTAGCGTATCAGCCGATCATGCGAAGGGCAGTTTCGATAAATCAGGGTACAGTGTTCCCATCACAGCCTATTCTGGTGATGAAATATCATTGATGCTTGATTTCACGTTATCAAAATTCAAAACAAAGGGACTTGGTGTTCCGAAGACTTTCTGTGCCGGCTTCTATACAACCAGTCAAGAACTACAAAAAAGAATCACGGAAAAGGGTTTTTATGCCAGTGCAGCGGCATTTCCACCCGGGAGTGAAATTGGAGCTAAGTATGCACCTTCATGGCATGAGTTGTCTGGCTGGAATGATAGCATTACTATTCGCTCAAGACCTTATCGAATATCAAAAAAAACTATTTTGCCGACAGGAACTGCTCCATATCTAAAAGCATGGGACAAAAACCCGTTAGTTGAAATCCCACAAAACAGCAAAATCGACTGGATGGTATCCGCCAATGACATGAAGCAGATCATTGATATTCACACAAAGCAGGCATTAAAAGGCCAACCAAGTGCTGTCTGCCTCGCAATCCATGAAGGTAGTGCGCATGAACATTTCAGAAAATACAATGAAGTACTTGATTACGTTGATCACTTGATGAACGAAGAAGGCGAATTTAAAATTAGCTATACGACAGTAAACACTGTTCGCAATAAATTCCTTGAATATTGGAAAAAATCCAATTGACCTCGCACTAAATCCGCTTTTTCGAGCTAGAATAGACTTGCCCGAAGGCAGCTGGAGCTGGAGCATTTGAGCGCACTACACGTGGGTATGAATTTGTTTCTTTCGAACATTTGCCGCCACTTATCCAAGGTCTTAACCTTGGCAATAGCGGTGTCAATTAGTTTAGAAAAAGCTAATACCAGAGAGATAAATTTCAATCAGGATATTCGCCCAATCCTTTCCGAGCAATGTTTTCAATGCCACGGGCCAGATGCAGCAACGCGTAAAGCTGGCCTTCGCCTCGATACTCGTGATGGAGCCACTCATCTCAACAATGGTATTGCTGCAATTGATTTAACTAATTTAGCCAATAGTGAATTCCTTGTCCGAATCACATCAAAAGATCCGGACTCAAAAATGCCTCCACCTGAATCGAAAAGAAAACTGTCGAAAGAGCAGATACAACTTCTGCAACAGTGGATTGCCGAGGGGGCAGAGTACGAACGACATTGGGCTTTTAAACAACCTATTCGACCCCCTTTACCGGCTTTATCATCGAAGCATAAAAATTGGCCACGTAATACCGTTGATTATTTTGTAGCAGCAAAACAAACAGAAGCGGGATTAACCCCATCGCCTGAATCAGATCGAGCTACACTAATTCGCCGCGTAAGTCTCGATTTAACCGGCATTCCTCCAACACCCAAGCAACTTGAATCATTTATCTCCGACACAAGCCCGCAAGCCTATGAACGTACAGTAGACCGACTACTGGAATCTCCACACTATGGTGAACGTTGGGGCCGCCACTGGCTAGATGCAGCGCGATACGCTGACTCAGACGGATATAGCCATGATGCGGCAAGATCGATGTGGCCATACCGGGACTGGGTAATTGAAGCATTGAACAATGACCTCCCGTTCAATCACTTCATAATTCAGCAACTAGCAGGAGACATGTTGCCGAACGCCACACTAACCCAGCGTATTGCCACTGGCTTTCATCGTAATACCCAAATCAACACTGAAGGCGGAGTTGACCGAGAACAATTTCGTATAGACTCCATATACGATAGAATCGCAACCACTGGCGAAGTAATGTTCGGGCTGACATTCGGGTGTGCCCAATGTCATGACCA
>JASLKL010000046.1 GCA_030747605.1 Verrucomicrobiota bacterium
AGTCTCCCACTAAATCATTCGCTGTATGGGGGGCGTGTTTGAGTAGGTTGTTTTCTGCATCTACTTCTCCATTTTCAATTGCCATGATCTCTTTGTGGATAGAAATCATCGCGTTACAAAAACGGTCTAGTTCTTCCTTTGGTTCGCTTTCTGTTGGCTCGATCATCATGGTGCCTGCGACTGGCCATGAGATTGTTGGTGCGTGAAAACCATAGTCCATAAGGCGTTTAGCAACATCCTCTACGTTGATTTTTTTGTAGTCGCGTAAATCCACGATGCACTCGTGAGCGACGAGGCCGTTCTTGCCTCGGTATAAAATTGGGAATGTATCAGCTAATCGATGTGCGATATAATTGGCGTTTAGAATGGCCACTTTTGTTGCTCGAGTTAGATTTTCTGAGCCCATCATAGCTATATACATCCATGAGATTGGTAGTATGCCTGCGCTTCCCCATGGCGCAGACGCTACTGGAGAGCTTTTGTCTTTAAGCGGACTACCAGGCAAGAATGGGGTCAGATGTTTTGCTACGCCGATTGGTCCAACGCCTGGCCCGCCTCCTCCATGTGGTATGCAAAAGGTCTTATGAAGATTCAGATGACAGACATCTGCGCCAATGTGTCCAGGGTTGGTTAGGCCAATTTGTGCGTTCAAGTTCGCGCCATCCATATAAACCTGTCCACCGTGTTTGTGGACGATAGTGCAAATTTCGCGAATACCTCGCTCAAATACTCCGTGAGTAGAGGGGTAAGTTACCATGATGGCAGCAAGGTTTTCACTGTGCTTTTCAGCTTGGGCTCGAAGATCGTCAAGATCGATATCCCCGTTGGCTGCGGATTGTCCGCAAGTTACAGGTACAACTTTCATCCCGGCCATTACTGCACTTGCCGGATTCGTGCCATGTGCCGACATTGGGATCAGGCAGACGTTTCGGTTTTTTTCGCCGCGACTTTCGTAATAACGTCGAATTGCGAGCAGTCCAGCGAATTCTCCTTGTGATCCTGCATTTGGTTGAAGAGAGATAGAGTCAAATCCGGTAATATTACTTAACCATTCTTCCAGCTGTGAGAATAATTGTTGATATCCTGTTGCCTGATCTTCCGGGATAAACGGATGCAGGCTAGAGAATTCAGGCCAGCTGATTGGAAACATTTCGGCTGATGCATTGAGTTTCATCGTGCAAGAGCCAAGAGGTATCATTGATGCGGTTAAAGAAAGATCGCGTGTTTCCAATCTCTTAAGGTAACGCAGCATTTCCGTTTCGGAATGGTGTCTGTTAAAGATTGGATGTTCTAGATAAGGAGAGGATCTTTGAAGGTTTTCAGGAATAGATGTCTTAAATTCGGTATCTTCATCTAATTTGAATGGCTTATCATCATTGAAAAGAGCTAGTAATTCTTCAACGTCTTTATTGCAAACAGTTTCATCCAGTGAAATTCCGATGTGTTCCTGACCAAACTGTCGAAGATTGATTTTATGTTTTTTGGCAATCTCAATGATATCAGTTTGAGATTCTCGAAGGGATACGGTAATCGTATCAAAAAAATGATTTGTCACCACTACTTGGCCTAGCTGTTGCAATCCATATGCTAAATGGCAAGTCATAGTGTGTACATGCTTGCCTATTTGTCGCAGTCCTTCTGGTCCGTGATATATAGCAAACATAGAGGCAATGTTGGCAAGGAGGGCTTGGGCAGTACAAATATTGCTGGTGGCTTTGTCGCGGCGGATGTGTTGTTCTCGAGTTTGAAGTGCTAAGCGAAGGGCAAACTGACCATTTGCATCCTTAGAAACACCAACAATGCGGCCTGGTAGTCTACGTTTGTGTTTGTCCTTTGTGGCGATAAATGCGGCATGAGGGCCTCCATAGCCAAGTGGAACACCAAATCTTTGTGCGCTACCAATTGCAACATCCGCGCCAAGTTCCCCTGGAGGCTTGATTTGTGTGAGTGCTAATAGATCAGTAGCCACAATGACAAGCGCATTATGTTCTTGAGCTAGCTTTATGAAGTCACTTGGGTCGGAAAGGCTGCCGTCGGTTGCGGGGTATTGAAGGACGGTTGCAAACACGGGAGTGCTAAAATCAAAGTTAGCTGGATTTTCGACAAGAACTTCGAGGCCAATCGCTTCCGCACGTGTGCGGAGAACAGAGATGGTTTGTGGGTGACACTCTGTTGAAACAAATACAGTATCAGACTTATTGCGCGAATTTATGTTGCGACACATAGTTACTGCTTCAGCGACGGCGGTTCCCTCGTCTAGCAAGGAAGCGTTGGAAATCTGCATGCCTGTCAGATCGCATACCATGGTTTGAAAATTGAGCAATGCCTCGAGACGGCCTTGTGAAATCTCAGCTTGATACGGCGTGTATTGCGTATACCAGCCCGGATTCTCAAGAAGATTGCGCTGGATTACCGGAGGGGTGATACAATTATAGTAGCCCATTCCTATATATGATCGCCACACTTTGTTCTTATTAGCTAATTGACGAAGCGACTCAATTGCTTCTGTTTCATTTTGAGCTTTAGGAAGTTTAGGAGGGTCCTCAATGAGTATGCTATTGGGGACTCCTTTGAGGATCATTTCGTCTAGTGAGCCATGCCCTAATGAGGATAACATGGTTGCGATATCTTCTTGTCTAGGCCCAATATGGCGATTGATGAATAGGTCAGGATGCTGATGAAGCATTGTTTTGGTTCAGTCCAGTTAGTGCTGGGAATTGTTTACTCCTGCCGAGATCTTATGACATGAATGAAAAAGCGGACAAGACAGATAACGCTATTGTTAATAAGTCGTGTTATGGCTTTATTGGCCTATTAAGGACGAGTAAGCACCGAAAACCGTAATCCTCGGAGCTAACGTTTTTGGCAACTAGAAGTGGTTGTTTTGGATCAAGTAACTTTTGGCTCTGATCTCGCCAGCTTCCGCCGTGTAAGATATGTGCTGGTCCTTCTTTTTTTGGCCAGGCAATACACCATTCCCACACATTGCCCCGAAGATCGTGTGCTCCGATTATATTGGCAGGGAAAGATCCAACAGGGCTTGTCTTTGGGAATGAGTCTACTTTAAGTGAGACGTCAAAATTGCCGCTATTTGGTTCTGGTGGATAATTTTCTACATTACCAAGTGCTGATATCCATTCACTTGTTGTTGGTAGTCGGTAGCCTTCATTTTTGGAGAGTAGCCCAGCTTGACGTTCACGTTGAGTAAGCCAAGCGCAGAATGCCTGAGCATCTGCCCATCGGACGTTTACTGCGGGATGATTTTGAGAGTCCTGAAACCATGCAGCTCTCCAGACGTTGTTAGTTGCATAAGAGGCATAGTCTTGGACGCGTGTTTCCCAAACACTCAACCAAGTTTTTCCTCCTGAAAAAGGGACAAACTGCATTCCGAGACTGTTGATGAAAAATGTGTGATGATTGATTTCATGCACTCCAGGATTTAACTGGGGTGGGGTGGTGGTGCCAGAGCACCCTGTGGATATAGCAAGGATAACCAATACTGCATGTGTCCAAAATTTTACGAAAAGAGGAAGAGTTTTTTTATGCATCCCGATATAGAGAGATGAGTTTTTGAGTTCGTTTTCGCGAGGTTAGAGCCACAGCGGTTTGGCGCATCATTAACTTAACTTCCGGCCTGCTAACTTTGATCCGGCTTTCGTTTTTAAGGATATTTTTCTGTTGTAGCAGTGTAACTGTTTTGAGTCCAAGAATCACGGGTAGTGTGCAAGCCCCGCGCATACGAAATTGGCTAAACGGCAGCATATTAATATAGGTGGCGGCAGCATTAAAATAATTCACAGTTTTCTTTAAGTAGGAAGTGTAAATCGGTTGGAATCGATCCATGTTTTCCTGTTGGAGAAGATCATTCGGTTTAAGATTATGCTCGGATAGCACGGTGGCGGGTATATAACAACGCCCAGCCCGAAGGTCTTCGGGTAGATCTCGTAGAATATTAATAAGCTGCAGCCCTTTTCCAAACAGGACTGCGTTTTCAAAAAGTTGAGCTTCTTTCGCAGCGTCTACTTCAAACAAATGGTTCAAGGAGACATGTGTCCAGAATTCACCGACACAACCCGCAACGCGATAGGTGTAGTCATCGAGATCATCTTCTTTGTTTAAAGAGATAATTTTGTTTGTATTGGCATAGGCAAAACGTTGAAGATCGAGTGTCTGGCCACTAATTATTATATCCAGTACGCGTCGAATATATTGTTGGTCAGTATTAGATAATTCTTCCAGATAAGCTACTGGGGTAGCGGCTTTTTCGAGTAGTTCAGCTTCTGCGGGGTTATGTTGTAGTTGGGCTAAGTTAGACAGGTTAGGTAGAGTGTTGCTTCGTTTTTGTATTCGGTCATTGTATTGTTCCAGAGCTTCTAAACGTTGGCTAGTGGAGCCTTTGATAGAGTCTGCAATCGTATCCGAGACTCTTGCTAATAGATACCCGAGGCCAATTTGAGATCGTACCTTCGACGGAAGTGCTTGAAGCGTGAGATAAAAAGATCGGGATGTACCCTTGAGTAGTGAATCTATATTCTTTTGCATTAACTTTGCCATGCAGCTAAGAGATTCCTTAATCTATCCCCATTAATGAACTAGCAACCAGTAGCATCCAATGAATAATGTGCCGGCACAACAAGCTAAACCAAATCGTTGCCCCCATTGTGGATTTCGATATGTTAAGCTTTTTGCTAAATGACCGATGGCAGCGGTAAAAAATATCATAGAAGCAATCGTGCCCAAGGCGTAAGCACCTAAATAAAGTGCTAGTCCATCCAATTTTGAGATAGCTAGCGTCGGTAGTATAACCCAAAGCTGTGTTCCTCCAGCAGTACCATGCAATAGTCCGATACCTAGTGCAGCGTGGGAATGTTGATGATTATTATTCGCTGATTTAGATAGGCTAATGTGCGAGTGAATATGCGAGTGTCGGATTCCGAAGTGGTTGTGCTCGTGGGAATGAATTTTTTCTTTTAAACCAGTGTGAAGACCTATAGCCCCAACGAGTATCAAGAGCACACCCACTATAGTTTCTGCCCCTGCAGATAAGTTCTCTACATAAGCACTATCCTTCAGTAGCCAAATGATTAGTCCTATAAAGGTTGCTCCGGCTGCGTGTCCAATGCCCCATCTTAAACCGAGATGCCAAGGCCTAGTTGTTTCGCTGCGGGTAGCAAAAGGGGCTAAAGCAGCCAAATGATCTGGGCCAGTGAAAACATGAACCAGTCCTGCCGCAAATCCAATGAGTAGCAATTCCATGCTCCTTGTACGGGGGAATCCTATAGCATAAGTACTTCGTACGTGGAAGCGTAAAGGTTTTTTAATGAGCTCCGGTCCCGTTGAAAACTGCTGGGATAGTCCTTACAAGAATTTTTATATCAAGCCATAGAGACCAATTATCGATGTATTCTAAATCGAGTCGTACCCAGTCGGAAAATTCTTTAACTTCATTTCGGCCACTAATTTGCCAAAGGCAAGTGAGGCCTGGTTTGACGCTCAGGCGTCGACGATGAGATAGGTCTTCAAAGCGTTTAGTTTCATCTACAGGCAGTGGTCGTGGGCCGACAAGGCTCATTGAACCTTGCAGTACATTAATCAACTGCGGCAGTTCATCTAAACTGTATTTTCGTAGAAATTTACCTATAGGAGTGATGCGAGGGTCACTGGATATTTTGAATACTGGTCCGGTCATTTCATTCATGGCTTCCAGTTCATGTTTGCGCTGTTCGGCATTTGTATTCATTGAGCGGAACTTATACATAGTAAAAGGCCGGCCATTGATGCCGCTTCGTTTTTGTCTAAACAGGATTGGACCTTGGGATGTTAATTTTACAGATAGAGCGCAAATGAGTAGGACAGGGCTTAAGCCTAATATCATTGTGAAAGCGCCTATATAGTCGATGAATTGTTTAGCTAGACTCTGTAATGAGGGCGCTGGTGCAGTTTGAAACACCAATAACGGAACTCCGTAAAAATCGTCAACCGTAGTTCGGGCGATTTGTGTATTAAAAAAATCGGCGGCTAGCCAAACTTCCACACCTTCGATTTCACAAGCGTTGATAACCTTCTCGATCGAGTCGAATTTTGTATGGCCTGCATTAATAAGAACAACATTAGCAGAGTGTTCGTGTAAATTTTGGACAAGCTTATTAATGGGCTCGCGGTTGATATTGAATTCCATCATGACGCGATAATTTTTGTTTTTTCCATCGCCAATGCGCTTAAGCATCTCTTGGGTTTCTGATTGTGACCCGAGTAGTATTAGGCGTTTTTGTGATTCTAATCGGTTTATCCGTTTATGTTGGATGAATTGCCATGTTTCTTCTTTAATCCAGATTAGTAGCACGCATATTATTGCAAAAAATAGGATAACTGATCGAGTTAACTGAATCTTTAATACGAAAATCCCTAAAATAATTCCCAGGGTGACGATCATAGTTGCTTTTGCTAGCGGCCAGAAGATTTGTTTTCGGCTTGTCCAATACGATTGAGAATAAAATCCCTGAGTGTTTAACGTGATTGGTGCAGCAAATAGCATAAGTAGACTGATCCAAACATACGGCCGCCCAGATGGCTCTCCCCAAAATGATGCTATTTCAGGTTCGGCGCCAAATAAATCTACATTCAAAATACTGCGTAGACCATGAGCCAGCCAAAGGCTTAAAACAAAAAACAATCCATCAATCAATTTGCTGATGTTGTTTTCAATTTGACGCTGGTTTCTTAACATGAGAGCTAGAAATGAATCGTTTGGTCAAGTGTCTACGTTTTACCTGGAATTGCAACAAACCAAAAATGAGTTATTGCAATGCGATTTGACCCTGAAAAGAACAAGAAGTTCAAAGTGTTTGGTCAAGTGTTACCACTTTTCCTCAACCTTTTCTCCGAAAAGGCTGTTGAGCTCTTCCTTGAGTCGCTCGATAGGTAACCCGATTACGTTTGAGATTGAACCAGAAACCCGTTTTGAAATTAAATGTTTATGTTCTTGAATTGCGTAGCCGCCGGCTTTGTCGAGCGGATCGATTTTGTTGAGATATTCGCTGATTTGTTGAGTATTAAGTGGGAGGAAGGTAACGTTGGTGATCACCGACAAGGACTTGTTTATTTCCTCATTATGATAAATTAAGCTTACGCCTGTGGATACTTGATGTGTGCGCCCTTGGAGTTTGGATATCATTTGTTGTGCATCCTCCAAGTCTGTAGGTTTGCCAAAAATGTTATCTTCGAGATAAACCATTGTATCGGCGGCGATCACGAGACACTCGGGATGTAGATCGGCAATGGGTTCTGCCTTGATTCTAGAGTTAGCTTCGCATAGGTCTGGAATAAAGTCATATCCATCAACAATTTCTTCGACATGGCTAGGAACTACCTCGAATTCAATATCCATTGAGGTGAGTAATTCTGAGCGTCTTGGAGATGTTGATGCGAGTATTACTGGCGGGAGATTATCCATATTTATTGTAGCCCTTTTTAAGAGCAGAAAATTGAATACTACACGTTTTCATTTCGATCGCAAGCAAGAGCCGCGGATATAAAACCTTCAAAAAGAGGATGAGGCTTATTGGGTTTGCTCTTGAATTCGGGATGAAACTGGCTAGCTAAATAAAACGGATGATTGGGCACTTCGACGATTTCTACTAGTTTTCCGTCTGGCGACTGGCCACTGAAAATTAGACCTGCCTTTTCAAATTGTTCTCGGTAGTTATTATTAAATTCATAGCGATGTCGGTGTCTTTCATTGATTTCTTCCGAACCGTAAAGCTTCTCAGCTAGAGATTCTGGGATAAGTTTACAAGGTTGCGAGCCAAGACGCATTGTACCGCCTTTATCAGTGACATTTTGTTGTGCATCCAAAAGTGCGATTACTGGATGAGGTGTCTCAGGGCAAAATTCAACAGAGTGTGCTTCATCTAATTTAAGTACATTCCGGGCAAATTCAATAGTTGCGATTTGCATGCCTAGGCAAAGGCCGAGGTAAGGTATATTGTTTTCTCTAGCATATTGAGCTGCAAGTATTTTCCCTTCTATACCTCGTTCTCCAAATCCGCCAGGTACGAGGATGCCTCCGTAATCTTGGAGAGTTTTTAAAGCTCCGTTTTGTTCAATGTCCTCAGCTTCTACTCGCTCAATTATAACGCCACAGTCATTTGCTACACCGCCGTGAATCACAGCTTCGTAAACTGATTTATAAGCGTCTTGAAGTTCGACGTACTTACCTACTACTCCTATACGGACTTGGTGTTTGGGTGCGACAAGTTTACGGATGATATTTTGCCAGTAGCCCATGTCTGCGGATGGAGTGTTGAGCTCTAATTTGCGGCAAATTAAATCATCCAGGCCCTCCTGTTGTAGCATTAGTGGCACTTCGTAAATCGAGTGTTCAACATCGATTTCCTCGATGACTGCTTCGTATTGGACGTTGCAAAATAGCGAAAGTTTCTGACGTAATTCTTTGTTTAATGGTTTCTCGCAGCGACATACTAGCACGTCTGGAGTTATTCCAATTTCTCTTAGCTTGGCTACTCCCTGCTGGGTAGGTTTGGTCTTTAGTTCTCCAGCCGCTTTGATGAAAGGTATAAATGTGACGTGAAGAAAAAGAACATTTTTGGAACCGGCGTTGAGTGCAAACTCTCTAATGGCTTCAACGAATGGTAGCCCTTCTATGTCGCCTATAGTTCCACCGATTTCTGTTATCACTACATCGGCTTCACTTTTATCTCCAATTTCTCGAATCCGATTTTGTATTTCATCGGTTATATGAGGGATTACTTGTACTGTTTTTCCAAGATAATCACCCCGTCTTTCCTTATCGAGTACTCGTTGATAGACTTGCCCGCTTGTTAGATTGTTGAATCGTGTTAATTTTGCGTTAGTAAATCTTTCGTAGTGTCCAAGGTCGAGGTCGGTTTCGGCGCCGTCATCGAGAACATACACCTCACCATGCTGGAATGGACTCATTGTTCCGGGATCGACGTTAAGGTAAGGATCAAACTTTTGTATTGTCACCTTTAAGCCGCGGCGTTCCAGTAGTGTGCCAATAGCTGCAGCTGTTAGACCTTTTCCTAAGGAACTAACAACACCTCCTGTTACAAAAATATGTTTCACGATTCCGTCTTTAACTGTTTTTTAAGGTTTGCTAAATCTTCTGGAGTGTCAATGCCGATACTATCATGATTAACCACTGCTACCATGATTGATATCCCGTTGTCTAGGGCGCGTAATTGTTCCAGTTTTTCAGCTTTTTCAAGTGGAGAAACTGGGCAATTAACTAATCTTAAAAGAGTATTCCTCTGGTAGCCGTAAATACCTATATGCTTTAAAAAAGGGAATGCTATTAACTGCTTGGTAATAGGGCTGTTGGTGAAGTCGCGCAAATAAGGAATCGAATGCCTAGAAAAGTATAGGGCTTTATTTGATGAATCGATAACGACTTTTACTGTATTTGAGTTTTTCCAGTCTTCAGGCAGCGTGATTGGAGCTGCCGCAGTAGACATTTCATTTTTATCAATTAAAGCGGCTACTTTATCGATCACATCTGGATCGATCATTGGTTCGTCTCCCTGTATATTTACTATAGAGTCCAAATTGCATCTCTGAGTTACTTCTGCGACACGATCGGTGCCGCTTTGATGATCAGTATGAGTCATTTCGACTCGACAGAAGTCTTTGGCCATTTCTGCAATTCTAGGATCATCTGTAGCTACTATCACATCATCTAGCATTTTAGATAGAAGACATTTTTCTATTACATGCTGAAGGATTGGTTTGCCTTCTAAATGTTCAAGCAATTTGCCAGGAAAACGCGAAGAAGCGTATCGGGCTGGAATGATTCCTGTAATTGTCATGTTGCTTTGCCCGATACAAAGGGCTGGTGGCTAAACGCCTAATCCAAGCAACACCCATGCGGACACGGGTTGATATACTAGCTGTGGGGATAGGTCAAAACTTCTCGAACAAAACTACTCTTTATGTATATTCGTCCAATTGTGAATAAAATGAAGTTGATCAGTTGCAAAGCTACTGTTCAACTGTTCGCCAACCGATTCATGCAGGCTCAATTGGCAAATCTTATGGATATTAACCCTCTTTCTGAAGAGGATAAGACTGCGTTGGTTCGGTTGTTATCCGATCCAGATCCAGATATCTTTCGTTCCATTCGTCTGGTTTTATTGAATTGCGGGATGGAGGTTCGATCTTGTTTGCAAGCTGGTTTAGATAGTGATGACAGGCTTGTACGGCAGCGATCTTGGAAGTTGATTACTCTTTTGGACCGTAAGACGGCTGACGCTGATTTTATTTCATTTTGTAGACGTGGAGGTGAAAATCTTAACCTTGAAAAGGGTTCATGGTCACTAATAAAGACTACCTTTCCGCATTTCGATCAAGAGTCTTATCAAAAGGTTTTAGATGGGTATGCCGAGAGAGTAAGAAAAGACTGTGATCCAGAACAAAGTTTTCCAGCAACACTTATGGCTATAAACCGCGTTTTTTTTCATGAGGAAGGTTTTATAGGAGATAAAATAAATTATTACGATCCGCAAAATAGTTATCTTAACCGAGTAATGGATCGGAAGCTCGGCAATCCGATCAGCTTATGTCTTTTATACCTTTTTATTGCTAGAAGACTAAATCTCCCTTTGGTGGGGGTGGCGATGCCTGGGCATTTTATACTTCGACTTCAATCCTCGACATTCAATATTTTTGTAGATCCATTCAACATGGGTAATTTTCTCACACAAAGTCAGTGCGAGGAGCGGCTTAAGCGTTGCGGCTTCGGATTTGAAAGTGATTTTCTTTCTCCGGTAAGCCCCAGGCGGATTCTTTTGCGGATTTGTTCAAATCTGCATCAGATTTACCAGAAGGCACAGCATTTGGGTGAACGAGATCGTATCCAGAAATATCTTATTAACCTTGCAAATTAATCTCTAAGTAGCGCCTTAGAGACTCGACCAATTTATTTTTCTATAAAGTGGTTAAAGTTTTCTCCAAACAGACCATCTATGTCTCTCTGAATTTCACTTTTGCTTGGCTCCCAACCGGTTGAAGCCAGATTAAGGTACTTTTCTGTTAATACTTTAGTGATGATATCGCGTGAGTGGTCCCATTTGTAGATAATCTGGTCAAGTACTCGTGCATCCGAATGCTGTACTGTGAAACTCATTCCTATCAAATCAAGTCGCATTCGAGTCATGTCCTCTATTACACTAGGAATATTGGTAAACCACCAGCAGCCAAAGACGTGGAGATTACGAAATTTTCGCGCTACAACACACAATTCGTGTTGGCTTTCTCTGGAAAGCAAAGTACATAAAAATTTATTATTAGGGTTGTTTGAGCAGAGGTTTTCGAGACTGGTAAGGCTTGGCTTGCCAAGGCCATCACCGGCTAATTTCATTGCGGTATTTACTCCGCGTTTCACGCCAATCATTAGTGCAAATGCAAGTCCACTTTCACGGCAAAATGGAAGAATCGCTTCATCGATCAATTTTGAGCATTGATTATCTGCAGGGTACTCAAAGGTTGGAGGCAGGGATACCATGACGTAAAGCGCGTCCATTCGATTGGTCCAATCTCGTAAGAATCGCTGCACTTCTTCCATTGTTTTTCCAGAGAGATCTGATTGTACTTCATAGCCTGATTCTATCAGTTGAGGAATAATAGTATCCCATTCCAAAAGAAGTGGATCTATGCGAAGTGCTGATGTAAAGCGATCATCTCGTTCAAATCCAGATTCCCACTTTGAAGTCTCCAGTTCGTCGAAAGGCGAGTTGGTCATGCAAATTTTGCTGACCTTAGCTAATTCCATGCAACGTGTGATATATTCGCCGGGATCCTGCTCATTAAACCATTTCCGAATGCTTGGCAGATCGCGTTGGTTGGTATCGAGGCCTAGTCGGTTCAGTGCAGTTAGTACGCCACGGCAAGCTTCTGAGAGAGGCGAGTTATCAATGAATAGCACATCCCATATCATCTGAGCCTGATTCTCTTTAGGCAATTTCCAGAAATCATTATAATCAATTTCAAAGTGACGGAATGCCTCGGCAACATGGTAATGATAGACCAGTTGGTCATCGATCCCCCAAAGTAATAATTTGTCGAACGCTGGATCGTAAAGGTGTGTGTGAATGTCGTAGACGTTTGTCTCTAGAACAGAACGGGTGACCATAGCGGTAACTTCGTCCCGCTTGGCTTCAGGAATATCGAAGCTCATTTTTAAACGTCGCAGATGCGAACCCCTTGTTCGAGCGAGGCGAGTTTATCCGCTCGCTTAGGGATAAACTCTTGGCCGACGTGACCCTTGTACCCAGTCTCTAGTATAGCTCGCATAATTGCGGGATAGTAAAGCTCTTGAGTTTCGTCGATTTCGTTTCTTCCTGGATTTCCACCGGTATGGTAGTGGAAGAGATACTTATGGTGGTCTCGAATCGTTCTAATAACATCACCTTCCATGATCTGCATATGATAGATGTCGTAAAGTAACCCAAATCTTTCCGAATCAATCGTCTTGCATAATTCTACACCCCAATTTGTATGGTCGCACATATAATCCTTGTGATTTACCTTACTATTGAGCAACTCCATGACGATATTAACTTTGTGTTTTTCAGCTATAGGTAAAATTTTCTTGAGACCGATAGAACAATTTCTAAGACCGGTTTCATCATCCATTCCAGAGCGGTTTCCGGAGAAGCAAATTAGGTTTTTAAGGCCAGCATTAGAAACCTCCTTTATGCGTTTTTCATAAATTTCAACCAACGTATCGTGATGTTCAAGCCGGTTGAATGCACGTGAAATTCCGCCCACACGTGTTTTATTATCCTTAAGAGTGCCAGTGGGAAAACTGACAATTGCGCAGCTCAATTTGTGCTTTCGCATTGTTGGAAAATCAGGTGGGTCAAGTAGTTCGACTGACTCCATTCCGAGGCTGGCCGCTTTGTTGGCAAGTTTTTCCAATCCAATGCTACCGTAGCACCACTTGCAGACCGAGTGGCGAATATTGCCCTTCAGATTACCTTTTTTTTCGGCCGCTTCTGCTAGTGGTTTAGAGTTTAGTGTGATTCCAACAGCAGCGGTGCTGCCCGCGAAAGATTTGAGTGCCGTGCGGCGAGAGAATTTTTTGTTCATATGAGAAAAAATAGAGGATCAATAAATGTCAAATTGCAGTTACTTCAACTGTCAGCTTAATCTAAAAATTATTTATTTTGATAGCTATCTAATTATGGACTTGGCTGAGAAGCTTTGCCGGATGGTTTCCATAGACGACTATTTCCCTTTTGATAGCCAAATTTGAGGAATTTTTGTTTGGTCCATGGTTCAACTCTAGCATCTCCCATCAAGATATTACCAATGCCTGCAACTTCTTTTCGGTCTCCTTGTCCATTAACACCCCATCCGTTGCCCTTTCCTTTATGTCGAGTGGCCAGAACATCCCAAGTGTTAGGCCATATGTGTCCATCGTTTAGCGGGGCGTCTAGCGCTTCCTCCATAAAGGTGAAGGACTTACTTGGATCTACCCAAGCAGAAAGCTTTACGCAATTGTTATCATGCCTCTGAGTGTTTCTAGCATCGTGATTTTCTGCTCCAGGTCCAGTGATTGCATAGCTGAAATCTCGACGGTTGGACCATTGACCAGGTCTCTTCAATTGAATTTTATCTGTGGGGCAAACGTAGATATCTGTAGATTTAAGATAACCATACATCTGTCCTTGCTTGATATCTCCATTGTTCCCCTTATCCAGCCAGTTCTGTTTATGAGGAAGATACTCATCATGGTCTTCTGTGAAGTAGATCACCGATAAGCCAAATTGCTTTAAGTTGTTCATGCAAGCCGTTTGACGTGCTTTCTCTTTTGCTTTTCCTAATGCTGGTAATAACATGCCAGCAAGTATTGCTATAATTGCAATTACAACCAGTAACTCAATTAACGTAAAACCAGAATTAACTCTCGAGTGTTTCATTCTAAGGGCAAGGTGATTCACGAATCTATTCTCACAAAAATCTGGTGTCAACCCTGGCAATGCTAATCAATACAGAATAAAAGCGGTCCGTTCTTTCCACCATTGGAAATCTTTTTTGCCATCCGCATCTAGTGCGCGTGTTCCCCATCTGTACTTTACTGGTATTTTAGTGGTTGGGCTTAGCCATTTCTTTATTTCAGAATGTCCGTCTGCAAACGAAAATGAACAGCCCCCTCCATGATTCGAGCCGGGCGTGTCACCCCATTGCGTGCTGTTTGGTCCATTAATGAAATAGCCGTCATTAATGCTGTCTGGGTGCTCATCAAGGGTAACCCATGTATTGCTTGGATTTGGCACATCGGTTGTTTTCATGAATTGTTTGTATGATTGCAACAACGCATTGCGACCGAATCTTGTCGGGTCACTTAGGTTTGCGGAATTAAACCTACCAAAGAATGCATTCATCACGTTGCTTCGAAGTCGTTGACTAAATCCTGCACGCGATTGGTTAACGCTGAGGTAGTTGTCTGCTGGACACCGATAAATATTGAAAGCTGAAGCAGTGTATTTTGCTAAAATACCATTTTTTACCCAATCACGATTGGTAACGCTTTGATCTGCAATGCTTCTGCCAGATCCCCAGGTCATGACGTTATTTACCCAGTTGTCAAATTTTTTGGTTGAGATGGAATTGAGAGTTTCGCTAACCCCAAAATTATTACATACGCGCTCATCGAAATCTCCCGAATATAGTTGCCAGGCTTGCATCAGTTGACGGCAATTATTAAGACAGGCAATTCCCTGTCCTTTCGATTTCGCTTTGGCCAATGCCGGTAGTAACATCCCAGCAAGGATAGCTATAATGGAAATTACAACTAGTAATTCAATTAGTGTAAAACCAGATTTAGTTCTTAAGAGCTTCATGGTTGGGCGATTAATTAACAACAGATGTTATTCGCCAAAACCAGTGTCATCAGAGCTTATGATCATTGTCAAATCATTGAGTTATACCTTAATAATTTGTCTGTTTACTGGCAACTCCGGCTTGGCAGCATGAGGTACCTCTGTTTTACTCGCATGCAGTAGATGCATCGCTGTTGGATTTCTTTATTTCTGTTGTTGTGGACTACTGGCTCAGACGCTTTATTTTCAGCTGAGCCGGAGACTAAGGAGGATTCAGTATGGGAGATTGAATCTCTTGAGCCTGGGAATTTTGATTATAATATAAAACAGGGAAAGGTCATCTTGAATGATCGTTTTCGTATTACTTTCAAAGAGCAGGGTGAGAGTGTCTTTGTGATTGCCGACAAGGGTCAATTAGACCAATCCAC
>JASLKL010000047.1:0-1702 GCA_030747605.1 Verrucomicrobiota bacterium
ATTAACCCTAGCAAACCAATGCTACGGGCCAATAATTGTAGATATTTTGATTTGTTCATGAGTGGAGCGGGTGAAGGGAATCGAACCCTCGTGTCAAGCTTGGGAAGCTTGCGTTCTACCATTGAACTACACCCGCAACTAATCTGAAAAAACTTTCCTTTGAGTTAACAAGTTTGGCAACTTTATAATTATTTAAACACCAACGTTTGAATAATCTTACCATTTCTATCCCATTCGTACACTTGACCATTTGCCGAACCTCCAAAAAATCGTTTGCCATCAGTTGTTGCATCAAGACTATGGATAAGGTCAGCAGCTTTAGCCCATGTTTTCACTAGACTCTTACTAGACTCACTACAGAGCCTTAAAGCGCCGTCATCACTGGCTGTAATTATTTCCGCGTTATTATCTGGCCAAACAATTGAAGCAACATTACCAGGATGCCCTGTAACAAGATTTTTTTGCTCACGGGTTTTAATATCCCATATTTTTAATTCCTTATCTGCAGCTCCACTGGCTATAGCAGTACCATCCGGCTTAAAAGCAAGACTCATGATAGGGGCGGAATGAGCCTCAATTTGTTTAAGCTGCTTACCATCAACCAAATCCCACAGCCGAATAAGTTTATCATCCCCGGCAGTAGCCAAGTTTTTTCCATCTGGAGATAAAGTCATATCGTAAATAGTACCACCATGTGCCGACCATTCTAATCTCTTATCCAAATCGTCAGAATTCCATATAGATATTTTGCCTTTTTGCCCTGATGCATTGCTAGCAGAAATCAGCGATCTACCGTCTTCGCTAAAAGCAAGCGCTGTGACTCGCCCAGGCAATTTATCGATCTCTCCAGCTAACAACCAATCAGTAGTTTTCCATAAATTCACTTTTCGGAACCCGCCTGTAGCTAACAGTTTGCCGTCTGGACTCCAGGCAATTGATTGAACCACATCCCTATGCCCATTCAGCTTTGTTTTAATTGATGTCTTTCCAGACAAATTGTTAACAATAACTTGATTACCCCACCCAGCTGCTAGCTGTTGATCATCAGGAGAAAGCATTACTGCGAACACCGGCCGATAATTATCAGGAAGATCCCCCAACTCGGAGGCTGCAGCTATCCTATTTTCGATGGCAAGCTCACTTGTGATCCAAGGAGCCCCAGCAAGAATCCACTGACTTAAGGTATTGATCTCCTCATCGTTCAATTGTTTTTTAGGTGGCATATGAGGGTCACTGCCAGGCTTAATTACCTGAACAAGCCTGCTTTCATCAGGATTACCATCAATAAACGCAGGTCCTTCGCTACCTCCAATGCGCGCCGTTTTATATTCGGTTAGATCGAGTTTCCCCTTACTTTTATTTGGATTATGGCAATTAACACAATGGTCGCGCAAGAGGAGCATAGCCCTTTTAGCCAAAGTGGAGCCCTCCAAATCTATAGCATTAACATTTGCCCAACCAAATAATAGCATTACAAAAGCAATTAGCCTTATAACATAAACAAGTAATTGGGTTATTAATAATCTCAAGGTACACACACATTTAAATGGGAATAACCAAGCTAAGCGAGCTTGGTATTTTCTATTTCTAGTTGGCTGATTGAAAAAAATAGAGTAATACTGCGTCAATGAATACGCCATTGGGGGGTGGAGCTCTCCCTGGCCTCTCTAAAACAGAACGTCAAAAACCGCGCGGTCAAATC
>JASLKL010000047.1:1802-15066 GCA_030747605.1 Verrucomicrobiota bacterium
CAATGAATACGCCATTGGGGGGTGGAGCTCTCCCTGGCCTCTCTAAAACAGAACGTCAAAAACCGCGCGGTCAAATCGGCCACGCGGAAAATTCATTATTTCTAGAAGAACATTATGAACAATGGCGTGTAAATCCGACAAGTGTAGATGCGAATTGGCAAGCGTTTTTTGAAGGGTTCGAACTAGGGTCTCAACTTGAACCAGACATAGATGTAGAAGATACTAGCAACGGGAAAGTATCAAAAACAGATCCTAATGATCCAATACCAGCATTACCTGTTGTGGATCCAATGCGACAAGGAAGATTGTCTCATCTGCTGTTTGCCTATCGTATGTTGGGGCATTATCTCGCAAACCTTGATCCGCTCGGATTCAACAAGCAGGAGCTTCCAGAGTTGGAATTGCACAACTTCAAATTCACCGAAGCAGATTTAGATCAGGAATTCAATGCTGGAACAGCAGGAGGAGGAGGTCAAAAGACACTACGTGAAATTCTACAGATCCTAAAAGACACATACTGTCGCACCGTTGGAGCGCAGTACATGCATATCCAAAATTTCGAAATCCGAAGATGGTTGCGTGATAGAATGGAATCCACACGGAATCGTCCAATATTTCCAGAGGAAAAAAAACGCCGAATTCTTAAAAGCCTAATTGATGCCGAACACTTTGAAAAATTTTTACACACAAGCTACGTAGGTCAAAAACGTTTCTCACTAGAAGGAGGAGAGACACTTATTCCTGTTCTTGATGCCATTATTGAAGGGTCTCCCAGTCGAGGAATTTTCAAGGTTGTGATGGGAATGGCACATCGCGGTCGACTCAACGTTTTAGCCAACATCATCGGCAAGGACTACAAGTTTTTATTCGATGAATTCAGCGACAATTACGTCCAACAAGATGCACACGGTGATGGAGATGTTAAGTATCATCTTGGATACGAAAACACTCGCACCACTTCAGATGGGAGTAAGGTGAGTATTAACCTTGCTCCAAACCCCAGCCATCTCGAAGCTGTAAGCCCAGTAGTTCAAGGCAAGGCACGCGCCTTCCAACGACTACTAAACGACTCAAAGGATCGAAAAAGGGTCTTACCCGTGGTGATACACGGAGATGCCGCATTCATTGGACAAGGCATAGTAGCAGAGACATTCAATATGTCCCAACTTGAAGGGTATAAGACTGGAGGGACTGTCCACATTGTAATTAATAACCAAATCGGATTCACCACCCTGCCTCATGATGCACGTTCTACTTTATACTGCACTTCAACAGCAAAAATGCTGGATGTGCCTATTTTTCATGTTAACGGAAATGACCCTATTGCTGCCGTACACTGCATTGAAATGGCATTGGATTTCAGGCAACGATTCAGCCGTGACGTTGTAGTGGACATCGTTTGCTACCGTAAACATGGCCACAATGAAGGCGACGAACCGAGCTTCACTCAACCCCGCATATATGCTGCCATTGCAAATCAGCCACTTATAAGTGACCTGTTACTAAAGTCACTGACAAAGGAGAACATAATTAGCCAGGAGGACGCAGAAAGATTTCGCAACTCCTTTCAGATTGCTCTCGAGTGTGCGCGCAATGAATCTCGTAGTGAAACACATAAATTAAAGCCAGCCATCAAATCGCCACTAGCTAGTCCTGAGCTTCTGGAACATACCAACACCTCGGTTAATCTGGACCGACTTCGCGAAGTAGGCCTACCTCTGACATCAGAACCAGAAGAATTTAACCTCAACC
Source organism: Verrucomicrobiota bacterium (assembly GCA_030747605.1). Classification (GTDB taxonomy): domain Bacteria; phylum Verrucomicrobiota; class Verrucomicrobiia; order Limisphaerales; family UBA1096; genus UBA1096. The sequence goes on from JASLKL010000047.1 coordinate 3,555, forward strand.
CAAAAATAAAGCGTTTAATCAAACAACGCCGGGAGATGGTCGTAGGGGAACGACCTATCGATTGGGGGATGGCCGAGGCATTGGCCTTTGGAACTCTATTAACTGAAAATATTCCAGTTCGCCTCACCGGGCAGGACGTTCGCCGTGGCACATTCAGTCACAGACATGCAGTATATTATGAGGTTGGCACACGGCAAAGATACATTCCGCTTCGGAAACTTGCTCCTAAACAGGGTGACTTTCGAATATTTAACACCCCATTAACTGAAGCCGCCGTTCTTGGGTTTGAATTTGGATACTCACTAGACTATCCCAATATGTTACTCTTGTGGGAGGCGCAGTTTGGAGACTTCGCTAACGGAGCACAGGTTATAATTGATCAGTTCATCACCTCATCTGAAAGTAAGTGGAACGAAACATCTAATATCGTATTACTACTACCTCATGGCTACGAAGGGCAAGGGCCTGAACACTCTAGTGGTAGACTCGAGCGATTCTTACAATCATGCGCAGAAGACAATATTCAAGTAGGTAATTTTACAACTCCGGCCAATTTGTTCCATGCTTTACGCAGACAAGTTCACCGCCCAATAAACAAACCATTAGTCCTCATGACTCCCAAGAGTTTGCTGCGTGATCCACGTTGCACCTCATCACTCGAAGAGCTCAAAAACGGTAGTTTTAATGAAATAATTTCTGACACTAAAGGCAATTCTTCAGCAAAACGTATCATCTTCTGCACTGGAAAGATTTACTTTGACCTGGAGGAATACCGAGAAAAAAACAACTTAGATAACACTGCAATCATTCGCATTGAACAGCACTACCCACTACACACATCAAAACTACTCAAAGCAGTCAAACAGCATCCAGAAGCGAACTGCTTCGTTTGGTGTCAGGAGGAATCTGAGAACATGGGTGCTTGGTTTTTCATTGAATCAATACTTCGAAGACTACTAAACCAAGAGATCATTTATGCAGGACGTGATGCATCTGCCAGCCCAGCTACCGGCTCACGCGCCATACATCAACTCGAACAAGCCAAGCTTATTAAAGAAGCCTTCACGCTTTAATCAAAATTTCATGTCCACCCAAATCAAAGTCCCAGCAGTTGGCGAATCCATTAAAACTGTTTATATAGCCGAGTGGAAAAAGAATACCGGCGATTACTGCAAAGCTGGGGATATTATTTGCGAAATTGAAACAGACAAAGCATCACAGGAAATTCCAACAGAAGTATCCGGAGCCATCACTACATTAGCAGAGGTTGGAGACGAACTCTCTATCGGCGGAGTACTTGCTACAATTGACGAAACAGTGAATGAAATTAGTTCTGGTCAAGAAACTACTCATAATAAACCAAACACTGATAACGCCACTTCAAACAAAACTCTCATACCAATAACCGATATCTCAAAAGACAGGCCACTTAACCGAATAAAAGAGATCTTAACTACCCCATCAGCCAAGGTTCATGCGGAAGAATTAGGCATTGAACTATCAGAAATCAGAGGCTCCGGTAAAGAAGGCCGAATCCTAAAAGAGGATGTGCTAGCCGCTGCAAAAGACGAAAAAAAGATCGGAACTCCAACGTCAATAGCCAGCAACGACAATGTGGGCACCGCATCGGAATCAGTATCAACCGAAGCAGATGGCGCAACACGCAAGCGAATGAGCATGATGCGACGCACTATCGCAAACCGACTAGTCAGCGCACAAAACGAAGCAGCCATGTTGACTACATTTAATGAAGCTGACATGTCACAAATTATCGATTTACGCAAAAAACACCAAAAACGATTTATTGAAACTCACGGTGTCAAGTTAGGTTATATGTCGCTATTTGTAAAAGCGGTAGTTCATGCCCTAAAAACTGTACCCAATGTTAATGCCGCCATTGATGGAAACGATATCATTACATACGACCAACCACATATAGGGGTAGCAATTTCGACCGACAAAGGACTAGTCGTTCCAGTCATTAGAAATTCTGATAATCTCTCACTTGCAGAAATTGAGAAAGCCATTATAAAACATGCTGAAAAAGCCCGCTCAGGAAACGTCGAATTGGGTGATCTTACTGGTGGTACTTTTAGCATCACAAATGGAGGCATCTTTGGGTCAATGATGTCCACTCCGATTTTAAATCCACCCCAAAGTGGTATACTGGGTATGCACACCATACAGGAACGTCCGGTGGCACTGAATGGTCAAGTCGTCATCCGGCCAATGATGTACCTCGCACTAACCTACGACCATCGAATCATAGATGGTCGTGAAGCAGTTACCTTCCTTGTTACGGTTAAGGAGTTTATCGAAAACCCAAACCTCAATCTAATAGATTAATTTTGAATCATGGAGTTTGATCTAATTGTAATTGGAGCCGGCCCAGGCGGATACACAGCTGCTATTAAAGCTGCTCAGCTAGGCATGAAAACCGCTATTATTGAGAAGAAAAAAAGCTTAGGCGGCACCTGCCTGAATGTTGGGTGTATTCCCAGTAAAGCACTTCTCTCATCGTCTGAATTGTATCACCAAGCAAAACACAACTTCGAGGTTCACGGTATTAATGCAGAAGGATTGTCAGTAGATGTTTCAACCATGATGAAACGGAAGGACGGCGTCATAAGAAAAATGGCTCGTGGCATTGATTATTTAATTAAAAAAAACAACATCGAGCACTTTAGTGGTACTGGCTACATCATTAACTCAAGCGAGATTGAAGTTGATCAGGGCACACAGAAAAAAAGGCTTAAAACTAAACGCATCCTGATCGCTACCGGCAGCAATGTTAGTGGTCTGCCATTCCTCGATTATGACGGCAAAACAGTACTCAGTAGCGACCACGCAATTGCACTAGATCAAGCACCAGATTCAATGATTGTAATTGGAGGAGGGGCAATTGGCCTAGAATTAGGTTCAGTTTGGGCACGACTTGGAACCAAAGTTGATGTTATCGAGTCCCTCCCTCGCGTTGCAGCAATTTTTGATGAAGCTGTTACCCAGCCACTTCAAAAACTTCTTCAAAAACAAGGTATTAAATTTCATCTCAACACCAGTGTTGAGTCAGCCGAAAAAACCACGGCCGGCATCAAGTTAACTGCATCAAAAGAAAATAATAAAATTGAATTGGAAGCAGAGAAAGTCCTCATTGCCGTTGGACGTAAACCTAACACTGACAATCTAGGCGCAACCGAAATCCAGATCGAACTAGATGAACGAGGGCACATCGGCATTGACGCCGATTGGCAAACGAATATTCCTGGGATTTACGCAATCGGCGATGTTGTAGGCGGGCCAATGCTCGCTCACAAAGCAGAACAAGAAGCAATAGCAGCCGTAGAACGAATGGCTGGAAAGGCAGGTCAGGTGAATTACAACACTATCCCCTGGGTTATTTACACTTCACCTGAAGTTGCTGCGGTAGGCCTGACAGAACTGGAAGCTAAGGATAAGGGATTTGAAGTATCAACTGGCATTTTCCCTTTTCAAGCCAACGGACGGGCTGTCGCCGGTGCCCATTCAGAAGGGCTGGCTAAGATAATTTCCAATAAAAAAACTGACAGGGTACTCGGAGTGCAAATCCTATCTGCCAATGCTTCAGAACTAATAGCAGAGGCTGTATTACTAATGGAGTTTGAAGGCAGCACGGAAGATCTAGCCCGCACAATCCACGCCCATCCAACAATGTCTGAAGGTTTAAGAGAAGCAGCCCATGTTACTTTGGGGGAACCTCTTCACTTGTAGCATTTATACATCACAGAATATTCTCGTAGATACATAAAAAACGCCGGTGGTAACCGGCGTTTTTTCATTTACGAACGAAATTATTTTTCCGATGGAACTGGAAGCTCTGGCACTGGTAAGCTCGGTTTCTTTATCTTGTATTCTTCTGGAGTTTCCTTGTTCAACTCCTCAATGACCTCTTTAGTAAGATCATTTTTCCCAACACTATAAAGAATGAGAGCTGTGTCATTTTGAGAAGAATTAACAACCAAATCATATCCTCCCTGTTTAGCCTTCGCAGAAATAATCTCCTTAATTTCGTCTACACGAGCCTTACTTAAACGTGCTCGCATTTCACCCATCGTGCGCTGCTTATTCTGCCTATACTCCGTAAGACTACGCAATGATCTTTCATTCGCTGCAGCTTTTAGCCGTGCTTGCTTGGCATCCTCCTCCCGCTTGGAGGCAGCATTAGCCGGATCTTGGGCACTTTGGACAAGTCGGGAATACTCCTCTTGGATAAGCTTAATATCATCAACCATGCCTTGCTCAATTTTATTAAAATCAGCCTCTCGCTCGTTCATCTGCTTATTCGAAAGAGCTGTTTTCCAATAAGATTCAAACGTTTTTCGCATATCTACTGTTGCAATCTTAAGCGACTCCTGAGAGTGGATCGTGCCCGTAAAAACTGCCAAAGAAAATATCGACACTGCTAACTTGACTAAACGAAAATGGATCATTGTTGGTTTTGCTTTCATTATAATTTTCATTAAAAACTTCGGTTGTATCCAACCCCAAAATGAAATTGGCCACTTCCTTCAACATAGTCGGGATGCGATATAGGAAAACCATAGTCAAGCCGTAACGGCCCAAGCATTGGAACCTGAAGACGTAACCCTACACCCCAGTTGTCCGCATACTCACCAAGATCAAACTCATATGGATCGAGATAAGACATACCAATATCATAAAAAACGGCAAACCGCAGTTGTTGTATTATAGGAATCGTGTACTCCAAAGAACCATACCAATAACTACTGCCACCTAATGGCTCAGAACCGTCTATCACAACAGGATTCCACTTAGTGCCATCTCCGGGATGGTAAATTGCATTCTGGTTGCCATTGAAAGGGAATTCCGATGGCGAATGATTCACTGGAATAAATTTGTTAGCTTCAACCACTTCACCATCCCGCGTAATATCTACGAAATAACCGTAATGTTCTCGTCCCTCATGCATTTCCCGGCCAACCTTCCATTTCTTTAGACGGGGACCAATGTCACGATAATCATATCCGCGCATATTATAACTACCTCCAAGAAAAAAACGGTCAAAGTAAGGAATCCGATCACTACTTCCGAAACTATCAACTACTCCTATCCTACCAACAGCTTCAAGAACGTGTCCTTGCCAAAGTCCTGGAAAATAATACGCGCTTTCAAGTTCTAATCGGTACATTTCAGTATCACCTCCAAAAGGCCCTCCAGAGACCTCAGCTGATAGCTGAGTGCGCTGCCCGCGGTTAGGCATCAGTGCATGATTCAGTGTGCTGTAAGTTAGGAATGTGCCCAATTTTGACACTAAACGGTCATGGTTCAACTCAGAGTATTCCCCTTCATCCTTACGAGCATTATCGTAATACCAATCAAATGGATTTCCTGTAAGTGTATCGGGGTGAATTAAACCTGTCTGAATCATATCATGCTCTCGAAGGATATCGGAGTAATATGATCTGTCATGAATGCCAATCTTCTCAATGGTGTAATTAACACCTCCATAGGTGAAATCATTCCATAAAGTTCTTGAAAGCCCTAGCTTTGCCCCGGTCTGTTTTTGATTGAAATAGTTACTATAGAAGCGGTTGTCACGGTGATACAGATCAACTGACAATCTCAGTTTTCGATCCAGAAAATAAGGTTCTTCAAAAGTGACCATGTAATCCTCATGCCTCCTCCCAGCCGTAATTTGTAGCCGGAATTTCTGGCCGCCACCTGTAAAGTACGGAGGATTAAATAAATCAAAATTGCCTTGAGTAAAACCAACCTGACCATAGAGGGACATGATGGAACCATAACCAAAACCCATCATCAGATTAGCAGTACGACCCTCCGTAACACCAATTACTAAATTACGTTTATTGGGTAGTTCTTCAATTCGCTCAACCTGTGTGTCCACCTTATCAAACAATCCCGTACCCTCTAAACGGCGCTTACTCAGCTCGACACTTACCATGTCGAACACTTCACCAGGATTAATTGCTAACTCCCGACGGATTACTTTGTCCTTGGTGGTGGTATTACCGCGAATCTCAATCTTTTCCACCTCCACTTGTTCCTGCTCCTCTATAATGTAATTAAGATCGATTTCCCCTGTATCAGTATTGGATTGTTTGGAAACTCTTACATTGGCATCCAAATAACCATCCATCTCATACAAATCAGTAATGGCACGAACATCATCCACCAAGCCTTGCGGGGTGAAAATGGCTCCCTCCGTCATGTATAGCCGAACAAACTGTTCGAAAGTTACCTTGCCAGCACGAATATCACTCTCGGAAAGTATGTCGTTCCCCTCGAATGAAACTTTTCCAACACGATACTGGTATCCCTCGGAAACATTGAGATTAATGACCATTCTGTCCTCTTTAGGATACTCAAATTTCACCTCTCCGACTTTGAAATCAATATAGCCCTCTGATTGATAAAATTTAACTAACTCATCAAGATCTTCGTCCCATTGTTCTTGCTCAAATTTTCCGCTACCAGTAAGCCATGACAACCACCAGCGCCGACGAGTTTTCAAAACCTTGCGCAACTCACGTTGCGAAAATGCATTTGCATTATCAAAGATAATTTCAGCAATCCTTACCTTTGCCCCAGGACTGATTTGAAAAGTAACTGAAGCTTCACCTAATTCCTCGTTTCGCTCAATCTGAGTCTCCACTGAAGCTTGGTGATAACCAGCTTTTTGATACTCTTTGACAAGGATTTGTTTATCGGCCGCTAAACGCATCCCATTAAGCGTTTCACCAGTTCGGGACCGAATCTTTCTACGAAGTTTAGTGTCTCGAAACTTACGACCTCCAGTATTCCCATCAAACCGAATCTCCATCACCGTCGGCAACCCAATTAAAGTGTAGTGAACAACCACGCCTTCCCTCGTATCCTCAACTCGGACACGAACATTCATAAAAAAATTGGTGCCCATAAGACTAGTGATATCTTCATCAGTGGTCTTTGGATTGAAAGGCTGGCCTGACTTGAGTCTTATATGCGCCTTAATAAGCTGATCGCTAGCCGCAACAGGACCGCTGTGGTGTAGAACGATTTCCTTGACCAACTTGGCAGGAGAACCACCAGCGATTTGGCCTTCAACTAGAATAGGCGAAAAAAGAAAAACAAGTAACAGCAACCCACCAAGTATTTGGCCGAACATAGTTAGCTGCCCCTTCAGGCTAGTCATCCTGCGGGAGGTCTTCGGGATTGAACTTTGCTGCGTTCTCAAACCGTGTGTAACCCTTTAAAAATGTCAGGGGAACATCCCCAGTCGGGCCATTACGTTGCTTCGCAATCAGAAGATTAACCGGTCTGGCTTCGCTCTCTGGATCATCTGTATCTTCGTCAACTCCACCCGGCTTGTATAGTAAGCCTACTAAGTCGGCATCCTGCTCAATAGAACCGGACTCACGTAGATCGGACAATCGCGGTTTACGATTTTTGTCCTTCTCTAGTTCACGATTAAGCTGACTAAGAACAATAATCGGCACTCCAAGCGATTTGGCCAAGGCCTTAATGCCGCTGGAAATCTCAGCGATTTCCTGTTGGCGATTCTCTCCTGCCCGCCGCGAAGTAGAATGAAGCAGTTGCATGTAGTCAATGACAAAGAGCTTGATATCATGCTGCTGCCACAATCTTCGTGCCCGAGCACTAAGTTGCATAATCGAAAGTCCAGCCGTGTCGTCAATGTGTAAACCAGATTTAGTCAAACGGCTAGCAGCCTCATGAATACGCGGAAAATCAGAATTCTTTAGGAATCCATCTCGTAAATCACGAAGGTTTATACGAGCCAACGAACATAACATACGCATCACCAAAGAGTCAGCAGACATTTCTAAACTAAATACTCCCACTGGCAAATTTCCGTTCAAAACAACATGCTCCACAATATTCATCGCTAATGAGGTTTTACCCATACTTGGTCGAGCGGCCACCACAATCATTTCACCTGCATGCAGACCTGTGGTCATCTTGTCTAAATCAGTAAAACCGGTTTCTACCCCAGTACTAGCTCCTTTATTTGTAAAATATTCCTCAATCGTTTCAATCGCCTTTGTAACGTGCGTCTTAATGTCAGGCGTATCCGCTATGTTGTGATCATTATTTATCGCTAGAACCGCCTGTTCGACTTCCCCTATCAATCGCTCTACCTCTCCCGATTCCTCATAAGCATCAGAAATAGCCTGAGTACATGTGTGAATCATTCGCCGAAGGAGGCCTCGATCTCGTACGATATCAAAATAGTATTCCAGATTTGCTGCTGATGGCACGCTATCCTGTAGTTCAGTCAAATAAGCCACCCCACCAATATTATCCAATTCACCCGCTGCACGAAGTTGATGAGATAGAGTAAGAATATCAATCGGATCATTACGGGAAAACATCTCCACCATCGTAGCGTATATTGCCTGATGACGAAGATCATAGAACACACTCTCATCCTTTACCTTTTCTATACAATCAGGAAGGTTCTGACGTGTATCTAGAAGAATACAACCCAATACACCTTGCTCGGCAGCGAGATCATGCGGAGGGGTGCGCCCCAATGGAATTGCCGGCGGATCCTCCCTCCGACGAGGCGTATTCTTCAAGTCAGCCGAGGGTGAATAGGTTGTCTCAATCACATCAGACACAACTCAAGAGAACCGGAAACTTATGCTTATTGCAACTTAGAGAAGTTGAAAACTTTCTCAACTGTTATCAACATAGTTATTCCCAATCGAGAGCATTACTTATTATCAAAAATACTAGAGTTGTGGATATCTTCCCCTCGACCGATTCAAGTGTGACCTTTAATTTTCTGGAGGTGCCAAAGGAGGCAAAATTGACTCCCATGATGGCCCAGTATCGGCAGTGCAAAAGCCAACTGCCGACTGGGACAATACTGCTGTTCCGTCTCGGAGATTTTTACGAGATGTTTTTTGAGGATGCCAAAGAAGCGTCAAGTATCCTTAACGTTGCATTAACCAAGCGAGGGGAAACCCCAATGTGTGGAATCCCATACCACGCAACTGGCAACTATATGTCCAAGCTACTTCAAGCTGGACGTAAAGTGGCAATCTGCGACCAGATTGAAACTGCTAGACCCGGACAATTAGTTAAAAGAGAAATTACGCAAATCATCAGTCCTGGCGCACACTTCGATGAACGAATGCTTGAAGCAGGGCGAAATAATTTCCTAGTAGCTGTTGCAGTCTCTGGAAATCGATTTGGGGTCGCAGCAATAGACCTGACTACCGGCGATTTCAAAGTAACCGAACTAGAAAGTGAAAACGCAGTCATAGCTGAATTAGAACGGCTCAACCCTGGAGAAGTAATTTATCCCGAGGAGTCCAAACGCTTAGCTGAACTAATCGAACCGAATGTGAGTGTATTAAACGGCTACGAGGGCTGGGTGTTCGCAGTCGAAACTGCCGAATTCACAGTTAAAGATCATTTTAAAGTAGCTGCCTTAGATGGCTTTGGACTCAAAGGACATACGGCAGCAACTGGAGCAGCCGGAGGGGCCTTGCATTATGTTAGTCAACATCTCCGACGCGATGTAACACACTTCACACAACTATCTTTTTATGAAGTGTCAAACTATCTAGTATTAGACGCTGCAACACTCAAACATCTAGAAATACTCGAGCCATTGCATCGTGAAGCCACCAAACCAGCAACGCTCTATGGCGCATTAAATCGCACCTCAACACCAATGGGAGCCCGAAAACTGCGCGATTGGCTGACTCAACCCCTTTCATCCGTAGAGCCAATACGAAAAAGACAAGAAGCAATAGCTCAATTTATACACAATAGCACAACTCTAGATCGGTTTTGTGAAAGCTTAAAAGAGGTGCGCGACCTAGAGCGCATGATTAGTCGACTGAGTATTGGCTCCGGCAATGCGCGAGATCTAGTACAATTACATGGCGCACTCCTTCAAATCCCTAACTTAAGGACTATGATCAATGAGGTACAGTGCATAGATGACCCGATAGCTCCACCATTAAACGAAAATATATTTGAAGAAGAGGACCCTAGTGAGACACCTTTACTGCTGAGCCACTTAAGCAGCCAACTCCATGAGTTACCAGAAGTTACAGAATTAATATCGCGATCTATCACTGAAGATCCACCTATGGCGCTAAAAGAAGGCGGCATCATCCGCAAAGGATTTAATTCTGAACTCGACGAACTGCGTACTGGAGCAACAGAAGGAAAGGACTGGATTGCCAAACTTCAAAAGGAAGAGATGGAAAAAACCGGCATTACCTCACTTAAGATAAGGTTTAATTCCGTTTTTGGTTATTTCATTGAGGTGACCAAAGCTAATCTCGAAAAAGTACCTGAACATTACACACGCAAACAAACATTAGCCAACGCTGAACGTTTCATCACCCCCGAACTCAAAGAAATGGAAGGCAAAATTCTAGGCTCTGAAGACCGCAGTCAAAAACTCGAGTATGAATTATTCCAAGGCGTACGCGAACAAGTACTGCAATGGCTGCCACAAATTCAAGAGATCTCCTCTGCACTTGCACAACTAGATGTACTCGCCGGATTTGCAGAAAATGCCCGGATAAACGGGCATGTATGCCCAGATATACGTGACGAGGGAATGCTACACATTGACGAAGGCCGACATCCTGTACTAGAACAATCCATGGTCGGGGATCCGTTTGTCCCTAACGACACTCGATTGGAATGCAAAAGAGAGCAAATCGCAGTAATTACCGGTCCAAACATGGCCGGTAAAAGCACATATATCCGACAAGTCGCACTATTGACTCTACTTGCCCACACAGGCGCCTTCGTACCCGCAAAAAAGGCTCGGATTGATTTAGTTGATCGAATCTTCACTCGCATTGGAGCCAGCGATGACCTCTCTCGCGGACAATCAACCTTTATGGTTGAAATGAGTGAGACAGCAAACATTTTAAACAATGCTACTAGCAGTAGCCTTGTTGTTCTCGATGAAGTTGGAAGAGGAACAAGCACTTTTGATGGGCTTAGCCTAGCATGGTCTATTTTGGAACATTTGCATAATCAGGTAGGATCAAAAACACTTTTTGCAACTCACTACCACGAATTAACTGAACTCGCAGAAAGACTGCCGCGAATAAAAAACTTTAACGTCGCAGTGCGTGAATGGAATGACCAGATCGTATTCCTCCATAAAATAATCGAAGGAGGTGCGGACAAAAGCTATGGCATCCACGTGGCAAGACTAGCCGGAGTACCAGGTCCCGTAATTGAACGCGCTAAGGATATTCTAAAAAATTTAGAGGACACTGAATTATCGCCAGATGGCAGCACTCGCTATACCTCTCGGCAATCAGCAGAACGAGACACCCTATCCAAAATTAAGCCTTCTCCACAGCTTGACCTCTTTTCTAGTCAATGACAGCTTGACCTCCCAAGCCTGCTTAGCCAAGCTCCCCGGCCCGCTCGGAGAGATGGCTGAGTGGTCGAAAGCGCTCCCCTGCTAAGGGAGTATAGGTTAACGCCTATCGAGGGTTCGAATCCC
>JASLKL010000048.1:0-9623 GCA_030747605.1 Verrucomicrobiota bacterium
ATTGAGCGCCTAATTTATCATAGAGAGAAACTTCTTCCCCATTCTGGATTACGCGCAATTCAGAATCTAAAAATAGCTGCATATTTACTTCTATGGCTTTTCCCCACGAAATCTCACCCCGATATTTTGATAACTCCTAAAGATTGGATCAAGTATGAAAGCACTTTCGCTTTACCAAGCTCAATCAAAAAGAGAGACTCTCCAAAGCCGATGAGCATCACAACCAAAAACGGCGACACCGGAGAAACCGGGTTAATGTTTGCAAAACGCACTCGTAAGGACGATCCACGCATTTGCGCATGCGGAAACGTTGACGAACTAAATGCCGCAATCGGACTAGTTAAAGTGCATCTACACAATACTCCCCTTTATGAACAATTAGACACAATACAAAAATCACTTATAAAGCTGATGGGCGAAATCGCAACTAAACCAGAGGACAAGGCAGAATACGAGCACAGCCCTTTTGACAAACTCACAACATCACACATTGAACAGATTGAGGAATGGATCAACAAGATCGAATCACAAGGAATTTCCTTTAAAGACTGGGCAATACCGGGAAAAAACATCTCATCAGCCAATCTTGATTTTGCCCGCACTGTTTGCCGACGAGCCGAACGAAGTATCGTAGCACTATCAGATCTAACAATTAGTAAAAGATCAAAGCCGATCATTTATATCAATCGTCTATCAGATCTACTTTGGTTAATGGCGCGCTCTGTTGAACAAGCTCAAAATTAAAATAAATCACTTGATCTTGTAAGCAAAACGCCAACTGCCTCAAAAATTGAAAGTCTTAAGTTCTATACCTGCCTTACAGGACAAAACCATTTCATTTCGCGATAAACATATCGTTATAGTCCCAACAATGGGAAATCTTCATGGTGGCCACATAAGCCTAATTGAAAAGGCTCGTTCACTAGCCGGCAAAGACGGTTTGGTTATTGTTACAATTTTTGTAAACAAAATACAATTCGAGCCAAAAGAAGATCTCAAGAAATATCCAAGAACCATAAAGTCCGATCTTAATCATTGCCGAAAACTAAATGTCGATATTGTCTTCACCCCTAAAGATCAGTCAATGTACAACATAAAGCACAGTACATTTGTGAGGGAAGAAATACTCAGTAAAAGAATGGAAGGAAATTCCCGGCCTAGTCATTTTTGCGGAGTTACCACAGTCGTTGCAAAACTATTCAACATTATCCAGCCAAATACCGCAGTATTTGGAGCAAAGGACTGGCAGCAGACCACCATTATTACGCGTATGACCAACGATCTCAATTTTCCTGTTAGAATCGTTGTAGTTCCAACAATCCGAGAGGAAGACGGGCTGGCGATGAGCTCGCGTAATACTTACCTAACCCCAAACGAACGCACCGAAGCGACCATCCTTATCGAAACAATTAACTTAGCAAAATATATCGTCCGGAATAGAAAAACCCCAATCTTCAGAAACTCACTTGCAAAAAAACTAAAAAAACACATTGCCACAAGGCGCTTAGCAACACTCGACTACATTGAATTTTTCAATCCAAAAACATTAGTGCCCGTGAAACAAGTACAACGCGGCACTCATATGGCACTTGCAGTTTATTTAGGAAAGACGCGACTGATTGACAATGGTCGATTATAATCAAAGACTTCTGTAGATTAATGGGGAATTTACCTAAAAATTTTGATTTCATCGTTCTTGGAAGCGGAATTGCAGGATTAACATTTGCACTTAAAGTCGCTCATGCAGGCAAGGTCGCAATCATAACAAAGAAGAGCCGCACGGAATCAAACACTAATTATGCCCAAGGAGGAATAGCAGCTGTAACTAGCAAAAATGATTCTTTTGAAAGTCACGTACAGGATACTGTGATTGCTGGCAGTGGACTCTGCAAAGAAGAAATTGTTCGAAGCATTGTCGAGGAAGGACCTGACCGTGTAGAAGAACTAATTAACCTCGGAATGAAGTTCTCTCAGCGAGAAACCGAAAATGGAGATTGCGAGCTAGATCTAGGAAAAGAAGGCGGACACTCTAATAGACGAATCCTTCACGCCAAAGATGTCACCGGAAGAGAAATCGAACGCGCACTGCTCAATTCAATCGCTTCTAACGAAAATATTTGTGTTTTTGAAAATCACTTTGCGATCGACCTTATAACTACGCAAAAATTAGGACTGCCCAACATAAACCGTTGTGTCGGCGTTTATGTATTAAACAATGAAACTAACTTGGTCGAAACCTACTCAGCCAAAACTGTTGTGCTTGCTACCGGGGGATGTGGCAAAGTTTACCTTTACACATCAAATCCTGATATTGCTACTGGGGACGGAACGGCAATGTCATACCGAGCTGGTGCTACAATATCAAACATGGAGTTTATCCAGTTCCATCCCACATGCCTATACCACCCAAAGGCCAAATCATTTTTGATAAGTGAAGCAGTAAGAGGCGAAGGAGCAGAACTACTAAACCTGAGTGGCCAGCGATTTATGGAAAAAATCCACCCACTCAAATCACTCGCTCCACGAGATATAGTCGCCCGGGCAATTGACAGCGAAATGAAACGTACTGGCGATGATCACGTACTTTTAGACATTACAAATAAACCTGCACGCTACATTATTGACCGTTTTCCTAACATCTATCAAACATGCCTGAATTTCGGATTAGACATCACGAAAGAACCGATTCCTGTCGTGCCCGCAGCGCACTATCAATGTGGAGGCGTGCAAGTTAGCCCTAATGGCGAAACCTGTATTAACGGACTTTATGCAATAGGCGAGGTTTCCTGCACCGGCCTACATGGAGCTAATCGGCTTGCCAGCAACTCCTTACTCGAAGCACTGGTCTACGCACATCGTGCTGCTAATCACTCTTTAAACAACCCAACCCTAGCGATTGATGCCGACTTACCAGATTGGCATTCCGGCGATGCAATTGATGCTGACGAAATGGTAGTTGTCTCTCATAACTGGGATGAGCTACGCCGCACAATGTGGGACTATGTCGGCATTGTTAGGACAACTAAACGACTTAAACGAGCACTCACAAGAGTCAAAAATTTACAGGAAGAAATTTCAGACTATTATTGGGATTTTACTGTTACTAGCGATTTGTTGGAACTGCGCAACCTAGCTACCGTAGCAGAACTCATAGTGAAGAGCGCCCTGCAACGAGAGGAAAGCCGAGGCCTTCACTACACTCTAGACCACCCTAAAACCGCCGAGAACTACGCAGAAAAAGACACTCTTATTAGACTTCAATAATTATCCAATAAAATATTGAAAAATATGACTTAAAATAGACTTCTGAATGAAGTATATTGCTCACTCGATTTTGCAGATAAATTAGCGTTCACTATGGAAGACCAACTTTTACTAATTTGCGGAATTGCATTTATTGCAGTCCTAACAATCCTTTCCTTACTAGCTGGCGTAATCGCTGGTATTTGCAGACTTTTTCCAGTTCGAGCTGTCGATCTACCTGATCCAACAGCAGAAGAAGCTGTTAGACAGGCTTTGACCAAAGCATTTCCAGGCTGCCGAATTTCGGAAGTTCGTGAAATAAAATCATAGCAATAGTTAATTTATTGATTTCCATTTAACTCAATGATCTTTACTGAAAACAAAAAAGAAATACGGGTAATGTTCACACCATTCCGTGACGGCCTTCAAAGTGTCTTTGGAGGTAAAACCCGACTTAAAGATATACTTCCAGCCATTGAGGCATCAGCCGCTGCGGGAATTCGACACTTTGAGTTTGGCGGCGGCGCCCGTTTTCAAGCTCCGTTCTTTTATGTAGGGGAAGACCCTTTCCACTGCATGTCTGAAATTCGAAAAACCGTTGGCCCGGATGCTGATCTACAAATCCTAACTCGATCGGTATCCGGAGTCACACTAACCACCCAGCGCACATCAACTCTCGCACTACAAGCCAAGCTAATGCAAAAGCATGGCACAACGATTGATCGCAATTTTGACTTCATGAATGACGTTGACAATCTAGTCAAAACCGGACGACCAATCGTTGACTCGGGCATGCATC
This sequence comes from Verrucomicrobiota bacterium, assembly GCA_030747605.1. Classification (GTDB taxonomy): domain Bacteria; phylum Verrucomicrobiota; class Verrucomicrobiia; order Limisphaerales; family UBA1096; genus UBA1096. The sequence goes on from JASLKL010000048.1 coordinate 4,043, forward strand.
ACCAGGTCTGCGTTGCACTCATGGGATTGCCATTTAAGTCAGACCAAGCACACACTCCAGATTTTTACATCAATATTGTTCGTGAACTACTCAAGCGGGATATTCAATTCGACTCAGTATGCCTAAAGGACGCGTCTGGAACTACTAGTCCAAGTACATGCTATGAAACAGCAAAAGGCATTAAACGAATTTTACCACCAGAAATACCACTGGTACAACACACCCATGACACTGCTTCAACTGCTGTAGCCTGCTACATGGCCGGAATCGCAGGAGGAGTAGATAGTATCGACTTAGCAGTTCGCCCTCTTGCCTCAGGCACATCACAACCAGACGTTCGCTCTATGGCACACGCCCTTAAGGGTACTGGATACAGTCTCGACATCGACCCAGATAAAATGGACGAAATAGAGTCTCTCCTTAATAAAAGCTTAAGCGATTATGAATTTAACCCTGTCACTACATCAGCAGATGCTCGTGTTGTTGGGTTTCCAATGCCAGGCGGCGCTATTGGGCCAAACGTTCATATGATGAAGTCAGCCGGCATTCTCGATAAGTACAGTGAAGTGCTAGCGGAATTCCCGGAAGTAGTTCGAGCAGGCGGTGGCTGGACAAGCGTCACACCAGGTAGTCAGCAATATTGGTTACAAGCTTTTAATAATGTACTTCACGGTCGTTGGGAAAAAATTGATGCAGGCTATGGAAAATCAATACTAGGATACTTCGGCCGCCCACCACTGCCGCCTGATCCAGAAGTCATCAAAATTGCAGCTGAAAAACTAGAATTACCTCCGTTTGATGGCGACCCATTAGAAGAGGCTCCAGACACACTCATTGAAGCCGAAGCCACCCTCAAAGAACGTGGAATTGAAGTAACTGACGAAAACAAATTCCTTGTCGCTGCAGCAATAGTTCCTGGGAAAAATATGGAATTAAATGAGGGAATTCGATTACTCGAAAATCGATCTAAAATCACACTGCCCCTCAAGAATGAAAAAAGCGATGCCCCAGCATCCGCTATAACCACCCCAACTAAGACATCTGTAACAGTCTCAGAAGGCGGCAACACGAGGACATACGAAGTCGTTATCGAACCCCCGCCAACAACCACAGCTCCAGCAGCAACCTCCAACCAAACCCCACCCTCAGTCGACAGCAGCAGATCTGCGACTGACGTATTTTCTCCGTTTGAGGGCAATGTCGAGCTCGTTGAAGTTAACGTAAAGATAGGCGACACTGTTACGCAGGGACAGGTCGTTGCCGCAGTGGAAGCCATGAAAGCTAAGCATGATGTAAAGGCACCCTGCGCCGGCCGCATATCAGCTGTCCACGCCTCGATTGGCAACGAGGTTTCAGCCGGAAAACCCATCCTAAGTATCGAGGCCTAAAATGGATATTCTTGAAAAACTGATCGAAAGTTCAGGCTTTGGAGGTGACACAAGCTTAGCGTGGCAAAACGTCGTAATGTTTATTGTCGGAGGCATCCTGATCACTCTTGCCGTAAGGAAAAACTTCGAGCCATTGCTTCTTATCCCAATCGGTTTTGGAGCCATCATGGCAAACCTCCCCGGCGCAGATATGAGTGCCTATACCACTCCTGAGGAAGGTGGAAAGTGGCCACTGCTTGCATTCGTCTACAAAAATGCCATTTCAAAGGCAGAATTGTTGCCACCGATTATTTTCATGGGAGTAGGTGCACTGACAGATTTCCGCCCACTTTTGAGCCGCCCTATTACATTTCTCCTAGGTGCGGCTGCTCAAATAGGAATTTTCTTCGCAGCTCTAGGGGCAACATACTTCTTTGGTTTCACCATCAAAGAAGCTGCTTCTATTGGGATTATCGGTGGTGCGGACGGCCCAACTACAATCTTTCTAACTGCAAAGTTAGCTCCCCACCTTTTGGGAGCTGTTGCGGTAGCGGCGTACAGTTACATGGCCCTTGTGCCCGTAATTCAGCCTCCCATCATAAAGGCTTTAACCACTCAGAGGGAACGCGAGATCGATATGCCACAGTCACGTCCCGTGTCAAAAACCGCCGTACTGATCTTCCCGATCGCAACTTGCCTAATCACCGTCTTGTTCATACCTGCTAGCGGCCCGCTATTGGGAATGCTGATGTTCGGCAACCTGCTCCGCGAATCCGGAGTAACCCAGCGCCTCAGCTCCACTGCAAGCGGTCCGCTCATTAACATCGTTACCATATTCCTCGGACTCGTTGTTGGCGCCACTATGGAGGGCACTGGCTTCCTTAAAGGAAGCACCCTAGCAATTCTTGCACTCGGCATGGTAGCTTTCTGCCTGAGTACTGCAGGAGGTGTGGTTTTCGCCAAGCTACTAAATCTCCTCCTTCCAGAAGATAAAAAGATCAATCCTTGCATAGGGGCAGCTGGCGTATCTGCTGTACCAATGGCTGCCCGGGTAGTTCAGACGTTCGTCTCCAGTAAAACCGATGGGCGTGTTAATCCGCTCATGGCAGCGATGGGGCCTAACGTAGCTGGCGTGGTTGGATCGGCGGTAACTGCAGGCGTTTTCCTGACGCTTATCGAAGCCTTCTCAAAGTAATCTTCAGCCATGACCAGCGGCGAAATCCACGCCTGGAACATCCTCGACCGTCAGCCTGTTATTGCCAAGTGGGACGACGGAACGTTTACAGAAATTGTTCCTACCAATGAAAAACCAGCACAAGACAAATGGATAGGCCCCCCCCTTGTTGACTTACAAATCAATGGCTTTGCAGGGATTGATTTTCAAAAAGAAAAACTAAGTGTCGAGCAACTAATGCATGCGACTTCAGCACTTGAAAACTCGGGCTGTAGTAAATTTTTTTTAACACTCATTACCAGTGAATGGGACATGATGACTGAGCGTTTAGCTAAAGCCAAAGAGTTGCGCGACAATCACCCCAAACTAAAACAAGCTATAGCTGGATGGCATATTGAAGGCCCATTTCTATCACCTGAAACTGGTTACTGCGGCGCACATCCTCCAAATTTAATGCTCGAACCAACAGTCGCACGGCTAACTAAAATTCGAGAAATTACAGGAAAAGATTCAGTTTTGCTTACAATGGCCCCGGAGATTGAAGGGGGATTATCTGCGTTTTCAACAGCACGAGAACTAGGCTTTCAAGTATCAATTGGTCACACTAATGCACCTGAAAATATAATACGTCGAGTAACAGCAGGAGGCTCGACAGGGTTCACACATCTGGGCAACGGATGCCCTGCTGAATTAAGACGAGATGACAATATATTGTGGCGCGCGCTTGAGAACCCAAGTCTAACATACAGCTTAATCCCAGATCGTTGGCATGTTAGCCCAGCACTATTCCGCATCATCCATCAATTAATTAATAACAACTCAATTTACTATACAACTGATGCTATGGCTGCTGCGGGTTCCGGACCTGGGAAATATAAATTCGGTCATCTTGACCTTGAAGTCGGGAAAGAGGAAATCGTTCGATTGCCGGGCACTGCCAATCTCGCAGGCTCTGCGCTAACCCCAATCAATTGTATTCGCTACGCATCAGAAATGCTCGGCTGTGATTGGCAGGAAATATGGAAAAACTACAGCACCATACCAGCTGAATTCATGAACTTAATCACCGGATTTAAAATCGGTGCACCAGCTGAGTTCGTTGAAGTTGAAACGAAATCTAATAATAATATAAATAATATCAATCTCCATCGATACTAATTCAAATCCATTTTAAGTGCACTTAACTCTCTAACTACATGATTAAGCGTGATTTCTGATAATTGATTATTTTGATTCAATATTCGAACTCTTTCACCTAGAGGCTTCCACACCGCCTCACAGCTTGGCCCCCAAAGAACTAAAGTAGGCAAACTAAGGGCAGAAGCAATATGGGTAATTCCAGAATCATGCCCAATATACCCACAACATCTAGTCAGACGCTTAGCAAGCTTGTTCAAAGGAATGTTTTGCATAATCTCCAATCTGTCGATCGGCATTCCATCAGCCAAGCGTTGTAATTTTTCTCCTTCTGCCTCACCTCCAATTAATAATAATTGAAGCGATGAATTGTGAAGTAAATATTCAATCAATTCCCTCCAGTCTTTTTCCGGCCAATTCTTACTCTCGCTACCACTACCCGGGTGCAAAGCCAGGCAACTTTCTAAAGAGAACTCAGGCCCAATCGAAAGCCTTGCAACAGGATCACTCTCAAAAATTGTTAATATCTCTAAAGGCTTTAAAAACAGTTCGCTAGCATGAATCATCTTTGTTTCATCCGGTCGATACTGAGCAGCAATGAACTGCTGAACTCCACACGATTTCACGTTGGCCTCAAATATTTTATCAGGATCATATAAGTAGGAAATTATTATTGAGAATTCAGCAAAGAACTCCCTCCACTCTAGATCTGGCATGCCATGCTCGGAAAAAAACATAGCCAACTCTGGAGACTCAAGTGCATGAACGGCTTTAACTAACCCCCCATCTAACGCCAATGACGCAATTCTCGGATAGCCAAGAATTTCTAAATCCGCTTTAGGGAAACGCTCGCAAAGAGCTGAAAGGACCGGAAGCGTCAGCACAAAGTCTCCTATTGCACCACCACGAATAATTAATATTCGAGGTCTTTTCACCGAGCATGGTTTATTCATTTTTCCACCATGTTAGTCATTATAACCACCCCGACCACGGCAATGACCGAACCGATTAAAGACCTAAAAGTAGGCCTCTCCCCTTCAAACTTCATAGAAAAAGGAATAATCACAAGCGGCGATAGCGCCACAACGGACAACACAATCCCGGCCGGCAAATCGTTGACATTAAGCGCCCATTGATATGCCCCAACTCCAAGCGTTGGCCCACATAACGCATTGGCCAAGACCAGCATGAATATCCACTTAACACTGGCCGAATCCAGATCTACTCTTGGATTATAATCTTCCCGCTTATAGGCAATCATTTTTTGCCCAATAAAAAGAATCAGCATTACTGCCAATCCACCTAGCACACGCTGATAGGCAGCCGACAACCCATCTATAGACACCCCATCATCAAGCATCATTCCAGCTTTTCGGCTTAATACAGCTCCAAACCCTTGACCGAAAGCCGACAATAATCCCCAAAAAATACCTTTCTTCCAATTCGCCTTATCTATCTGCATTGTATCATTGGGCACCAATGCCAAACACACACCGACCAGTATTCCCACTCCCGCTAAAACTTGCCCTAGTGACAATACAGAACCCAACCAAAGCCACTCAACCGTAGCAGCAAATGGAGCAGCAAGGCATTGAGTCATCACCATTGTTAAACGTGAACCAATAATCTTATAGGCCCGAAACAAACCGTAGTCGCCGACCCCAAAACCAATGACTCCACTAATAAAAAACATTCCAAATGCACCCCCTCCTAATCCTAGCCCATAATAACTCGAATATGTCCCAAGAAGTAACGCTGAAATGATAAAACGAATCATATTTGCCTCAACCGCTGTGAGATAATGTGACAAGCGTTTACCGGAAACAGCCGACAAAGAAAATAGAATGGTCGCAAGAATTGCGGCGCTCATTGGTTAATAAAAATTAGAGATCAAGAAAACCGG
>JASLKL010000048.1:9721-14941 GCA_030747605.1 Verrucomicrobiota bacterium
GCCTTACGCCATCCCTCGAGAATATTCTGCAATTCTTTCCTGTCAGCTTCAGACACCTCAACCAACGGAGGCCTTACTACTCCACCGTTCAACCCAAGCATATTTAGCATTGCCTTCATTGCAGACACTTCATAGCCCCTCCGCTTGGTTCGCAATGCGTAAAGTGGAATCACGTGCTCTGCAACAATACGGTTTAGTTCATCAGCAGCTTGAGCGACACCTAAATCATGTAGCTTTATCGACAATTTCGGAGCAACAGCTGAAATACTAGAAGTGTAGACCCGAACCCCAATCCCGTAGTAAGCTGGAACCATATCGTCCCCGGCACCGCCCACCCAATGTAATTTATCACCGAGCCGTTCACGAATCATTTGATACCGGCGGATATCTGCTGACCCATCCTTCCATGCAACAATATTTGGTATTTCAGCTAACTGTTCGGCTTGAGCTGGCGTGAAATGCGCCCAATCTCGACTATAGACCAAAACACCCAAACCACTCGAATCAGCAATACTTGCGTAATAATCCACGAGACCATCCATCTCTGCATTCGGATAGTACGGAGGGAAAGCCAGCACCCCATCAGCCCCACAATCTGCCGCTTGACTAGCTAATAGTTTAGTTAAGCCTCCTGCAAATCCAACGCCAGCAATCACCGGCGCTCTCCCTCCAACTTCCTCAATTGTTACCTCAACTACGCGCCTTACTTCATCTGGGCTCAACGAATACAACTCACCAGTTCCACCTGCAGCAACAACGGCACACATCGGTTGTTCCAACATATATCTGACATTCTTCCGATGTCCTTCAAGGTCCAGAGAATGATCCTCTTTAAAAGGAGTAACCGGAAATCCAATAACTCCTTCAAGATTTGAACATAGTTGCTTTGGGCTCATATAAAAATATTCTACCAGCGTGGCAGTCGACGTGTCCAGTTAGGGTCAATATGTTTGCGCATCTCTGCCTCATCGTCACGGTTACGATATGTACACTTTTTGAACCTCTCTTTCCCTCTCTCTAATTGATCGTAGTCAAGTGTGACACCCAAACCAGGCTTTTCCGTAACGGACACGTACCCGTCTACAATAGGAATCCGACCACCATCAACTATCTCGTCGACCTCAGATTGCCACGGATAATGTGTATCACAAGCATATGTTAGATGGGATGTAGCAGAAGCTACATGAGCCATAGCCATCAATGACACACCAAGATGACTGTTTGAATGCATAGACAAACCAATCCCAAACGTTTTACAAACTCGAGCCAGTTGCTGGACCTGTCGCATCCCTCCCCAGTAATGATGGTCACAAAGGACCACCTGTACAGCATCAAGCCTAACCGCCTCTGGAATATCGCCAAATGACGTGACAGCCACATTGCTCGCTAAAGGCGTCTCAATCCCCTCTGACAACAAACGGCGACGCACCTCACTCATACCATCAAGTCCTACACAAGGATCCTCTAAATATCCACCCTCGGAAAGTTCCTCCGCTAAATCCTCACCAACCAAAACAGAAGTTTCAACTGACCAAGCACAATTAGGATCAATACGAAGCGGCACAGATCGACCTAATGACTGCCTTAGCTGCCGCATGGTCTCAATCTCGACTGAAGGTTCCAACACGCCTCCTTTAAATTTAATCGAATTAAAGGCATACTTATCACGCATCTGAGACACTTGAGAGACAATTCCCTCAGGAGAAAGAGCTTCACCGTATTCATCCTCTCGAATGTCTTCACCTTCACCCCCTCCGCCAGTATGCTTATAGAACGGATAAGCGGAAAACGGCACCTTGTCGCGAATTCGACCACCTATCAAATCACAAACAGGCTTGCCAACCGACTTGCCTATTAAATCAAGACAGGCTGTTTCAATTGCAGAATAGGTGCGAGCATCTGCATCAAGCGGGTTTTCTCCGGGAACATTATGGGTTTGAGAGCGTTCCAAACCGCTAGCACCACCCTCCAGCATTCCCGCTAAATCACCCGTCAATCGATACGGACACGCACCAATCAATTTATCACGAATCGCTTCCAATGCCTTTGAGGGCTTATCCCCACCATAAGTTTCCGATATCCCTACCACCCCGTCCTCACTCTGAATCTCGACCACATTACGAAGAGCATACGGCTGATGAAGCCCATAACTGCTTCGCAACGGCGGGTCAGCCATGGCAATAGAATGAACTCTTAAATCACTGATTCGCATAAAACTGACAGGATTTTGACTTCAAACGGTTGTAAATTCAATTAGAGAGTACCAATTACTCTGTTTATTTATAAACGTTAAAATGCTAAAATCCTTATTTAATGGTTAAAAATAAAAAATATTTATAATAATCAAATTAAATTGAACATATTAACAATGCACTTAGTCAACCATTTGTACGGCAGTTGTATCGACTGGTTGGTGCTGTTACTTAATTGCCGATCTTGGTACGCCTAATAGCGTCCGTTTGTTCTAAATTGTTTAGGGGTGCGATTGGCCTCCATCCTCTAAACGAGCGAAGCCCTATCGAAAAGGTAGGGCTTCGTTGCTTAATTACTTATACCGGGCAATTCCTTTTCATCTTTACTTATTCAGCATATATTTTTCCTCAGCTCATTTTAATACCATATGACAACTCAAGAAAAAGTTGAAAACTGGTTTGTACCGCTTTCCACTGAAGACCTAACACTAAAGCAAGCACACTCGCAATTAGATGAGTTTGGCCTTGAACAAGAAGATGTGCCTTTAATTATTCAATTGGTCGAGAACCCTAAATTCGACCTGCCAGGTATTGATATATTCCACGGAGCAACCAATTTAGAAACCCACGATTTCATCCATATACTACTGGGTCGCGGAGTAATGATTAAAGATGAAGCATTTGTTCTAGGCTTCACCATGGGTAGCAGTAACAGGGTTACAACAACCGAGGAACGCCTCTTTGGATTTCTTACAAAACACATTTACCCCAAGGACTATCGTTTTACGGATGAAGATTTGGAGATTTTCAAGGATGCTGTTCGCCTTGGATTCATCTCAGACTGTCAGGCATTAGCTAAAATCGAATACACCAAATATTTAGACTGGCCACTAAAAAAGATTCGAGATGACATCGGCCTAGAAGTCGACCTCCTTAAAGCATACTATGCCATCGAAGCGAAGCGTTATCCTCATATTAAGGAATGCAATCGCAATCTGGTCGGATTCTGACATATTTCAAGTAATTAATAGTTAGCTTGGCTATGGCTTAATAGATCGAAGCAACAACCCTTGCTCAATTTCTGTTCTCTTCAACAATGAATTAAATTCATCGTAAAATCCGGTAATACTATCAAATCCGCCATACTTACTGACCGCAGATTGCCAGCCATTTTTATCTACCATCGGATAAAAATTCATAGCGAACTGCTTCACGCTACGACTCTCTGACCTATGAATTAATAATGCTACCGCCCAAGCCCCCGCATCGTATGCGAGGTGACGGTAATATTTTTTTAGATGAGGTCTTTCATTTTCTATCTTGCTAACATCTTCAAAATCGATCAACGAAGCCTCTCCTTTTTTTACAGATCTAGCCATTCGCATTGATTCTTTCATTGATTTTTCAAAATCAATCCATTTGTGTTGGTCCCCGATATAAAATGCCAAAAATTCTGCACCGCCCTCAGTGAGCCATGTCGGTGTAGTGGGAAAAGCCCTTTGATATACATGAGCATATTCATGTATACCACGAGTGTATAAATACGGCATAGGGAACCCATGCGGGTTAATAAAAATCAATTCAGCTAGTGGCGAATCAGTAAAATCAACATACGACAAATAAGCCTCAGTAGAGCCTTCCCTAGCTCGTTTAATCAGAGAAGCCCCATTGCTTTTCAGGCAGCCTTTTAAAGATTCACCTTGATCGCCATGCCGATTTCTACAATAGGCATCTATGATTTTGTTGGCAATTCGATCTGACTTTAGTTCATCCTGCTCTTGACCAATAATATATACACAAAGCGGACCATAATTACCGAGATACTCACGCGCAGTATCTATTCCGGTTCGCAGCACTCGGAACCAGTTCTCAGAATAATTCATGTTCCTCACATATTTTGGATCAGAATCTGTCTGAACCATTCTTTTCATACTGCTTTCAGCAACTATTACGGATGACCCCAACCAAAAGACAACCACGCATACCAAATTTCGGATAATTAAAATCATAAAAGAAAAATAGCTCCCCCTTCTTGACTCAATCGAGAACTAATTGAAAACTTGCTGAATTAAATGCTTTTTTAAAACAAAATTCCTCACCCATCGAAGTCACACTTTAATGGTTAAGATAATATTATAATATATGAATTTGAAAGGGTTAGCTATTTGATTAAAAAAGAACTTACAAGTAAAATGCACAAGTCGCATCTCGTAATATTCAGCACTGTGTCTAGTTTTAAAGAATACATTCAGTTCAGCTGCTTTTTGAATAGATTTTACACAATCATATTCACCTGTATCACTATAGGGTTCGGATACCATAAAACCATACAGGCAGTTCCTGTAGACATGATATCATACGATTCCAAGTGTGGCGTAAAAGTACAATTGAATAATGATTTACTGACCGCTAAATGGGATACACCTGAAGGTCATACAGAAATAAAACTAAATATTTCAGGAAATGGATCTTTGGTTAAATCGGTCAATGTTAAATCGGGCATCAACAATCCAGCCACTGTTCTTCATGATATCGATCCAGCAATAATGCTAACAATTAGCGAACGTGATTTAAATAAAAGGAATGGTTGGACAATATTTTTTGATCGCGTTGATCGAAAACCCAGGGAATCAGAAGAACTAAAACTTAAACCAGAAACTGTAAAAGTTAGGAGCATAGGCCAAAGATGCTTTATAGACATAAACAAACTTGAAGGACAATCCTTCTCAGGAAGGCTCCGTTTCATTATATACGCGGGTTGTGATCTTATCCATGTTCAAGCCATAGTAAAAACACAACAGAAAGCGCGCGCCCTACTCTACCACGCAGGGCTAACCTGCGATCCAGAAGACAAAACTATCTCGTGGATTGGCCTTGATGACATTATTCACAATACCAAAGCTAAACCGCGATCTGCTGCCCCGCAGAAAACCAGGCACAGAACAATCGCTATTGAGACAGATGCGGGAGGTGTCGCAATTTTCCCCCCACCAAAACGCTATTTCTATCCACTCGATGAAGCATACAA
>JASLKL010000049.1 GCA_030747605.1 Verrucomicrobiota bacterium
TTGGTGATTATGACAACGATGGTTTGCCTGACGTTTATTGTACGGCGGTCGGAAGTAATCGGATTTATAGGAATCTTGGAGGTGGGAAATTTACTGATACGACAAGGTTAGCCGGGTTAGCCGGGGGTGAAAATGAATGGAGCACCAGTGCTGCTTTTGCTGATATAGATAATGATGGTGATTTGGATTTGTTTGTTTGTAATTATGTTCGTTGGTCTCGTGAAATTGATTTCGAAGTGAACTATACTTTAATCGGTGTCGGCCGTGCTTATGGGCCGCCAACTAATTTTCAAGGAGCTTTCCCTTCTCTGTTTCGAAACGATGGGGATGGAAAGTTTACGGATATCTCTCGATCTGCTGGGGTTCAGATTCGTTCCAGTGCAACGAAAGTCCCCATGGCTAAGTCACTTGGGGTATCACCTGTTGATCTAGATGAAGATGGTTGGGTGGATTTTGTAGTTGCTAATGATACCGTGCATAATTTTGTTTTTAAAAACAAAAAAAACGGAACATTTAGCGAGATGGGTGGGATTAGTGGTATTGGTTTTGATAACAACGGTAAAGTTCGAGGTGCTATGGGTATCGATATAGCTCGTTTTCGGAATGATAATACCTTGGGCGTTGGTATTGGTAACTTTGCTAACGAGATGGTAGCGCTTTATGTTTCCACTCCAAATAATCAATTACTCTTCACTGATAATGCAATCACTGAGGGTGTCGGTCCAGACAGTCGTTTGTTGCTTAAGTTTGGTTTGTTCTTCTTTGATTATGATCTTGATGGTTGGCAAGATTTGTTGACATCAAATGGCCACCTTGAGGAGGAGATTACCAAGGTTCAAAAGAGTCAGACATATGCCCAGTCAGCTCAGCTTTTTTGGAACTGTGGCGCAACTCCAGCTAAAGGTGGGTTTGCAGAAGTTAATAGTGGGAAAGCAGGTTTGGATTTATTTAAGCCTATTGTTGGTCGTGGTTCAGCATTTGCCGATATAGATGCCGACGGTGACCTTGATGTAGTATTTACGCAACTTCACGGAAAACCGCTTTTGCTTCGAAATGATCAGGCTCTTAATAACCATTGGCTACGAGTGAAATTAGTTGGTAATTCAGCCAATCGAGATGGTGTTGGTTCAATGGTTAGACTTAGGTCTGGGGATGTCACTCAGTGGCGTTTAGTTACACCAGTGCGAAGTTATATGTCTCAGTCGGAAACTATTGTCACTTTTGGCTTAGGAGCAGATCCTAATCAAATCGAGCTGGAAGTATTGTGGCCTGGTGGGTTGAAACAGATCTTGCCCGTTTCAAAGTTCGACACAACAATTTTGGTTAAAGAGCCCTAATATTACAGGCCGTCTTTGATTTCCTTAGCAAGTTTTTTTCCAAGGTCAAGAGCTTCATTCAGATTTCCACTTACTTTACTTTCGCTAAAAGAAGTGCCAGTACCAAATGAGATGCCAGGCATTTGAATTGTATTGTTTTGTATGACGGCGTGTGCAGCAACTGGGGTTTGGCAGCCTCCTCCCATTGCTCTAAGAAATGAACGTTCAGCATCGGTGCATACTTGAGTATTGAAATGGTTGAGCCGCTGGCAAAGTTTGGCCAGTCTCTCGTCGTTTTCACGAATTTCTATACCAATGGCACCTTGCCCAACGCATGGAAGCATATCGTGAGTTTCGATTATCGTTGCATTAATGCCATCCGGAACAGCATCGCCCTGTAGTATATTGTTCTTATTGATTTCAAAATTTAGCCGGCGTAGCCCAGCATAGGCCAGAATAGTTGCATCGATTTCACTATTCGTAGCAAGTTTTTCAAGTCTGGTTGGTACATTTCCTCGGATTTCAACAATATTCCAATCGGGCCTAAGTCGCAGTAATTGCGATTTACGTCGAGGGCTGCTGGTAGCGATATTAAGGTTGTTGGGTAAATTCTGAATAGCTAATCCTGAAGCAAAACTTTTATATTCATGGTGGTTGCTTTCCTTATCCTCAATTTTTTCGAGCAAGTTGGTATTTTTGAAGTGCCTTTGATCGCGATAGGCGATTACCTCTCTGGGATCTTCGCGTTTAGCAATGGCGCCGAGTGTTAAACCAGCTGGTAATTCTGTGGGGAGGTCTTTTAGGCTATGCACAGCCAAATCAGCTTTTTGTTTAATTAGTGCTACTTCGAGTTCCTTTGTGAATAGGCCTTTTGGGAGTGACTGGTTAGATCTGAGCCTCTGTGACTGCAGTTTGTCTCCGGTGGTCTTTATGATTTTGATCTCAAAGCTTAGTTTCGGGAACGCTTTTCGGCATTGGTTGAAAATCGCGTTTGCCTGTGCAAGTGCGAGGGCGCTTCCTCTGGTCGCAATTACAATGTTGTTGTTGTCTAACAAAGCAGGAAAGAATTGGATTTAGCTAGTGGTTTGTTGTTTGTTTAAGATTAATGATGGTTTTCTGTGATAGGATTTTAAGTCTATTAGAATTTCATCTCGTTTATTTATAATCAATTTTTCACAATTAGCTAGATCTGCTTTGCGCTGATTTAGGTATTGGCTAGCTATAGTCTGTAAGTCATCAATATTGTAAACGTATACATTTTCAACCTGATTGCAGTCAGGGTCTATATCTCGTGGTACGGCTATATCGATAATTAGCAATGGACTATTACCTCGCTGCTTTAGCATTGTTTGAAGTTTATCTCTTTTAAGGACGTAATGTGGTGCAGATGTGCTGCTTATAATAATGTCGATTGTTTTGAATTCTTGTTCCCAAGTATCGAAATTAATAGCTCTGCCGTGGAGCTCTTCGGCGAGTGACGTCGCTTTTTCATGAGACCGATTAGAGACAAGAATACTTCTTGCACCTCGGCTTTTTAAAGCTCGGGCTGCTTTTTCGCTGGTATCTCCTGCACCTATGACCAGAACTTGTTGTGATTCGAGTGAATCAAAAATTGATTCTGCAAGCTCAACTGCAACCGAACTCACAGAGATGCTTCCACGTTGGATCTGAGTCTTGGTGCGTACTAGTTTTGCTACATTGAAGGCTTTTTGGAATATCTTGTTTAATATTGGGCCAGTAGCTTTTTGCTCGAGAGCAAGTTTATAACTCTGTTTTAGTTGCCCTAGAATTTCAGTTTCGCCCAAGACCATTGAGTCTATACCGCATGAGACTCGGAAAAGATGATCGATACTATGAGACTCGTTGAATGAGTAAAGTGCATCACCGGGGTTTTCGCTGATATCATGAAATTCGCATAGGAACTGAGAGAGTTCTTGGCTAAATGCTTTGTTATTATTCTTTGAGACAGCGTAAATTTCCACACGGTTACATGTGGAGAGAATCATTGCTTCTTCAGCAATACCTTTTTTTCTAATTTGATATAGGGCGTCAATAATTTGTGCTTCGGTAAAGGCAAAACGCTCCCGCAATTCGACAGGGGATGAATGATGGCTTAGACCTGTGATAGTGACGGGCACGCTTTATTATTTAGGATTGTGGATGGTAGATAATAGATTTGTTCCCCAAAAAGTAAAAATGACAAAACCAAAGACGATAATGGAGAGCCAAGCATAACGTCTTCCACGTTGATCTAATTTTATATGAGCGATCAACAGTGATAAATAAAACCCCCATACAAGAATGGACCAGACTACTTTGGAGTCGTTCCAAAATGACACTCCATCTGGAAGGTCTAAAAAGATTGCACCGATAGCAAGTCCAGCGGTGAGGAGAATCAATCCGAACATAAGAGAGCGCGTTATTAGTTTTTCCAGGCGCTGAATTGGAGGGAGCATTGAAAAGATAGCGCTAGCACGATGAAGTTTTAGGTTGCGATCTTGCGTTAGGAACATGCTTCCTGTTATTGCGCTAAGGCCAAAAGCGCCGTAGCCAAGCATAATCAGTGAGGCATGCAAGCTGGACCAGCCGTTAATGAAATTGGGTTCATCGCCGTATTCCGGATCAAGTCCCGGCATCATTGCAAATACACCAACGCAGAATAATAGAGGGGCTGTAAAAACGCCAATATATCGGAGCCGCGACCAAAGTCCACAGATAAGACTGCTAAGAGATATCGTCCAAAGGATAAATGTTGTGGCCTCATACAGATTGTTGACAGGACATTGCTGTAGGGAAAAACCGCGATTAGTTAATGCTATCGTATGCATTATAAATGCGATAGAAAGTAATGCATATGATGTCCAATTGTTATATTGAAAGCCGCGACGCCAAACGAAAATAGAATATAATAAGCCTAATCCGTAAATAATGACGGCTGACAAAAACCATAGACGTTCTGGTAGCAAAATTTTTCGAGGCTTAGTTAAGCCGCACGGTCGGGATATTATAGTCCCTACTTCTCTCGCTTCAACTGAAAGTTGATGTGATGGTTTTAATTAAACATGGGCAAAATTCGGTTTTGGATGTTAAATGTGTATCAAGTTATTTATTCTTTTCTTTCTATGAATCAGGTAGCTCTTATTACGGGGGCATCGCGCGGAATCGGCCGTGGGGTTGCCCTTGAATTGGCTGCAGTGGGTTGGGATTTGGTTATTAACTATGCTAATAACCAAGCGGCAGCCGAAGACACAGTAAAGTGTTCTATTGAGCATGCCAAGGCAGAGGGGCATGAGATTCGTGCTGCGATTTGTCAGGCTGATATTGGTCAAGCCGCAGATCGTGAACGATTAGTCTCTTTTGTGCGTAATCAGTTTGGTCAGCTCGATTTATTGGTGAATAATGCTGGTATTACTTCTATTGGCCGGTCGGATCTGCTTGAGGCTTCTGAGGAAAATTGGGATGCATTGATGGCAATCAATCTAAAGGGTCCGTTTTTTCTATGTCAACTTGTTGGTAGTTGGATGGTAGAGCAGAATAATTTGAATGATTCTTGGCGAGGTAAAATTATCAACATTTCATCGATTAGTTCTGATGCTGTATCAAGTAATCGGGGTGATTACTGTGTGGCAAAAGCTGGATTGAGGATGGTTACAAAACTGTTTGCTGCCCGTTTGGCAGATGCTGGTATTAATGTGTACGAGATCTGCCCTGGCATAATTACTTCTGATATGACTAATCCAGTAAAATCAAAGTACGACAAAATGATTAATGAAGGACTTACCCCTATCCGACGTTGGGGCGAGCCCGGTGATGTCGGAAAGGCGGTGGTTGCTTTAGCTCAAGATTATTTTCCGTTCACCACTGGCGATGTGTTTAATGTCGATGGTGGCTTCACTATCCGACGAATTTAATATGGCGATAAAAATAAACCAGAATCTGACAGCGAAGAAGCTTCTCCCTAAATTAGAGCGATTCTTTGATTTATCTGGCCAGAAAATTTTATCAATCGAGGAAAAATGGCATACTTCTAAAGGTACGCCGGTTTTTACCGAGAAGGGGCAATATACTACGAGAGGTTGGACTGAATGGACTCAGGGTTTTCAGTTTGGTTCTGCTATCTTGCAATTTGATGCAACTGGAGATGATCGGTTTTTGGATATTGGCTACAAGAAGACTTTAAAACATATGGCTTCCCATGTTTCGCATATTGGAGTGCATGATCATGGGTTCAATAATATTTCGACTTACGGTAATTTGCGTCGACTCATGCGCGAAGGTAAAGTTCCACACCATTCTCGAGAGATGGATTTTTATGAATTGGCTCTTAAAGTTTCGGGGGCAGTTCAGGCTGCACGTTGGACCTCAATTCCCGGTGGTGGTTATATTTATTCGTTCAATGGGCCTCACTCATTGTTTATCGACACAGTACGTTCTTTGCGTGTATTGGCGGTTGGGTATCAACTCGGACATTCTTTGATGGGGGAGAAAGATCGGGAAATTTCTCTGCTTGAACGTTTGGTGCAGCATGCCCAAACGACTGCAGAATATTGTATTTATTATGGAGAATGTCGGGATCATTATGATGTTCTTGGTCGTACAGCTCATGAGAGTATATTTAATTTAAACGATGGTAGTTACCGTTGCCCGAACTCGCAACAGGGCTACTCGCCCTTTAGCACATGGACTCGCGGCCTTGCTTGGGCTATTTGTGGTTATTCCGAACAACTTGAGTTTTTCGTGACTCTTAAAGATGCGGAGCTGAAGACTCTTGGTGGTCGAAAAAAGCTCAATGCTATGATGCTTAAGTCGGCTAAAGCTACTGCTGATTTTTATATTCAGAACAGTTGCTTAGACGGAATTCCTATCTGGGATACAGGAGCTCCTAACATCCATTGTATGGGGAGTTATCTTACTAAGCGATCAAACCCAAATAATCATTATGAACCAGTAGATTCATCGGCAGCTACGATAGCAGCACAGGGATTAATTCGATTGGGTAATTATCTTGTTAATTCCGGTGAAAAATTAGCTGGTTCGAAATATCGTCAAGCTGGATTGACTATTGCTGCAACGTTGTTTGATGAACCATACCTTTCGACAGCCTCTAAACATCAGGGTTTGGTTTTACATTCGATTTATCATCGTCCGAATGGTTGGGATTATGTGCCAAGAGGCAATAAAATTCCATGTGGGGAAAGCTCAATGTGGGGGGACTATCATGCTCGAGAATTAGCTCTGATGTTATTGCGTGAAGCTCGTGGTGAGTCTTATATGACTTTTTTTGATTACTGATACCGTTATGTCTGAGAAGTTCAAGTTGAAGCGGGTCCCCAAGCTTAAAACGCCGGATGCATTTCGAAATCATATAGCTTCTTTAGGCATTGAATTGCCATGTGATAATTTAGTTTTACCTGCTGCAGAATCCCCTTTGGCTCGGTCTTTAGATAGAATTACATTGAATGGTAAGACTGCTGGAAACCGGATTGCAATTCATCCGATGGAAGGTTGGGACGGAACGGTTACTGGTGGTGTTACTCAGGAGATGCAAAGGAGATGGCAGAGGTTTGGAGTTAGTGGTGCCAAATTAATTCTTGGTGGCGAGGCGATGGCGGTTCGATCTGATGGGAGGGCTAATCCAAATCAGTTGATTATTTCAGACGAAAATAAGTCGGGAATTGCTGGGTTGCTTGAGACTTTGTTACAGGCTCATGCCCAAAGGTATGCTGCTACAGAAGATTTGGTTGTTGGTTTTCAACTTACACATTCAGGTCGGTTTTGCAGGCCTAACGAAAAGTCGCGATTTGAGCCGCGTGTAGCTTATCGACACCCAATTTTGGATACGAAATTTAAGGTTACAAGTGACAAGCAATTATGGACGGATGATGAAATTGATGAATTAATCCAGTGTTATGTCCGTGCTGCAAGGATCGCCGCAGATGTTGGCGCAGACTTTGTGGATATAAAGCATTGCCACGGTTATCTTTTACACGAATTTCTTGGCGCTCATACACGTCCTGGAAGATATGGTGGATCATTTGAAAATCGCACTAAAATTATTCGCCAAATCATCAATGGTATTCGTGCTGATTGTAATACAATCGATATTATCGTTCGGTTGAGTGCGTTTGATTTAGTGCCGTTTAGATCTGATCCAGTAAAATCTAGTCCAGGAAAACTAGGCCCTGGTATTCCAGAGGAATTCTCTCACTGCCTGCCTTACCTTTATGGCTTTGGGGTTAATTCTTACAATCCGCTTGAATACGATCTGACTGAGACCCATCAATTTATCAAACTTTGTAGTGATCTTGGTGTTAAACTTGTTAGCCTTAGCGCTGGTTCACCATACTACAATCCACATATTCAGCGTCCCGCCGCTTATCCTCCTTCGGATGGTTACCAGTTGGTGTGCGATCCGCTTATTGATGTTGAGCGTCAGATTCAAGTCGTTCGTAAAATTCGTGAGATAGCTCCGGCCGATATTGCGATTGCAGGTTGTGGTTACAGTTATCTTCAGGAGTTTTTACCGCATGTGACACAGTATTTAGTTCGAGAAGGCTGGGTTGATGTTGTTGGCTTGGGCCGTATGGTATTAAGCTATCCTAATGTGTTGCTAGATGCCATGGCAAAAGGCCAATTGAATTCTAGAAGTATTTGTCGAACGTTTAGCGATTGCACCACAGGTCCTCGTAATGGCCTTTTAAGCGGCTGTTTCCCACTTGATGATTATTATAAAAAACGTCCTGAATACGATATTTTGAAGCAGATAAAAAAAGATATCTGAATAGCGATATAGTGAGTTCCTCTCATACAAATTCAGTAAAAGTGACTATTCATCCAAGTCAATTTCCTGATGTTATTCAGAGGCAGCTGATTGCCGCTCTTCGAAATAGTTGTGTGCCGCCAAAATTTTTGTATGACAGTGTTTATCAAACGCAAAAATGGCTTAATGTCCATCAGGTTCATTCACCTTCGCGAATAGATTCGGATGTTACTCGTATTTACGACTCTGTGTTTGATGTTGAATTTGCCCAAGCCAAATATAGTGAAGTGGCATTAATTGGATTAGGATGTGGAGGCGGCCAAAAGGATGCGAGATGTATATCAAAGCTAAAATTAGCAACTAGCCTATTACATTATGTTCCTTGTGATGTTAGTCAATCAATGACTTTAGTAGCTCGGAAGGAAGTTGGTAAGAAATTAAATTATAATAATGTTTATCCGCTGGTATGCGATCTATCTGAATCAGATAATTTAGATCAATTATTGGATGATCTATTGCCTTTTCGTCACAAACGAATATTCACTTTTTTCGGGATGATTCCAAATTTTGAGCCAGATCTGATATTTCCCAAGCTCTTCAGGATAACTCGAGATGATGATAAACTTTTTATTAGTGCTAACCTTGTTTCAGGTGATAACTATCAAGTTGGGGTAGAAAGTATTTTATCTCAGTATGACAATGAAGAGACGCGTGATTGGCTGCTTTCCTTTTTAGTCGGACTTGGTATTCCGATGCATGCTGGAGGTTTATTTTTTGGAATTGAGTCTGCAGGTGGTTTGCTTCGGATTGTGGCAGATTTTCGCTTTATTCATTCGCAGGTGATTCATATCGATGGTGAAATTATTACATTTGAATCTGGTCAATCACTTAGGCTTTTTTATTCCTATCGACATACCGAAGAAACTTTGAATAAATGTTTGTATAATCACGGTTTAAAAATTGTATGTTGCGAGATATCTAAATCCGGCGAAGAGGGAGTGTTTGTAGTCAAGCGTGCCGTTTGATAATTATATATTTACTGTTAGGGAACAGGGAGTTCATCAAGTATTTTCTGGATGATGGTCTCTGAAGATTTTTCTTCCGCTTCAGCTTCGAATGTAACTGAGACGCGGTGACGTAAGACGTCATGTGCTACACTTTTTACATCTTGCGGGGTTACAAAGCCTCGTCCGCGCAGAAACGCATGAGATTTAGCTGCTAGAGTTAGTGCTACTGTTGCTCGCGGGGATGCTCCAAGTTGGATAAAATCTGATATATCAATTTCATACTTCGCCGGTTGTCGTGTGCAGCAAATCATATCAACGATATAGTCTTTTACTTTATCATCTATATAAATGTTGTTGATAATTTCTCGTGCTTTTCTGATGTCATCCATTGAGATTACCTGTTGAGTTTCTGGTATGGCATTTGTACAACTCATTAAATCGAGGATTTGTCGCTCTTCAGCACGTTCTGGATGATTTATTTTAACTTTAAGCATGAAGCGATCTACTTGTGCCTCTGGCAGTGGGTATGTGCCCTCCTGATCAATTGGGTTTTGAGTGGCCAATACCAAAAATGGTTCGGGTAGTTTGTAAGTTTGATCACCAATCGTAACTTGTCGTTCTTGCATAGCTTCGAGAAGAGCACTTTGCACTTTTGCGGGAGCGCGGTTTATTTCGTCAGCTAATACTAGATTTGCAAATACAGGTCCTTGTCGCGTAGTGAAGTCGCCCGATTGTGGATTATATATTTGAGTGCCAACAACATCTGCAGGAAGCATATCAGGTGTAAATTGAAGTCGAGAAAAATTGGCATCCATGCATTGAGCCAATGACTTAATTGATAGGGTTTTGGCTAATCCTGGTACGCCTTCTAGGAGAACATGGCCATTTGCGAGTAGGCCAATGATAAGTCGTTCGACGAGTGTTTTTTGCCCGATAACGACTTTACTCATTTCCCCTAAAAGTGGCTGAACGAAGGTGCTTGCATTTTTGACTTCTTCGTTAATGGCTGTAATTCCTGCATTCATGGGTTGAAATTATTCAAATATTTTTTATTTAAAACAAGGTTTTGGCGTGTTGAATATCAGAAAAGATTTGTTCTTTTAATTCTTCGATAGAGTTAAAAACTATCTCATTCCGTAATCGACTGATAAATTCAATCTCAATTACTTCGCCATAAATATCATTGTTAAAGTCAAGTAGATGAATCTCGACCTGTAGTGAAGGGTTGGATTTGTTTATAGTAGGGCGAATGCCAATGTTAAGCACGGCTTCGTATGACTTTCCATTAAGTCGAGTATGTGCGGCATATACACCGTTCGGCGGTAAAATTAAGCCTTTCGTAGCCAGGTTGGCAGTTGCAAATCCAATCTCACGGCCTTTGCCCTCTCCCTTTACGATGGGGCCTTCAATAGAGAATTTTCGGCCTAGCATTTGGTTTGCTTCATCGA
This sequence comes from Verrucomicrobiota bacterium, assembly GCA_030747605.1. GTDB lineage: Bacteria > Verrucomicrobiota > Verrucomicrobiia > Limisphaerales > UBA1096 > UBA1096. The sequence goes on from JASLKL010000049.1 coordinate 10,532, forward strand.
GTTTTCCTTTGTTCAAGGCTGTTCTAATTCGAGTACTGCTTATTACTTGATCATCAAATATTACAGGCTGTAATCCATGCGAGCTAAATCCAAGCTTTTGGCCAAGCTTTTGGAGAGTCTTGAAATTGCCATGTCTATTGTGGCCGAACATAAAATCTCTTCCAACGCTAATGCTATGAATTGATCCAAATCCTTTGGCAAGTTCTTGAATGAATGCTTCGCCTGTTTTGAGGCTAAAAGCTTCATCGAATTTAATGATTAGTATTGCTTCTATGCCTAACAATTCAATAGCTCGAATTCGTTGAGCTTGGGTTTGTATTAGGGCTGGGGCTTTAGGCGAAATGATGTTAGCAGGGTGTTGGTCAAAAGTAATAGCAACTGAAATTGAATTATTTTGAGATGCAGCTTGTACAGCTTGCTTTAATACTTGCTGGTGGCCAAGATGTACACCGTCAAACATTCCAATTGCCAAACAAACTTTTCGCTCTTTATTATATAGATCGTTAGGTTGGCTCAATTGCTTCATTTATCGAGTGCTGTAAGTTTTAATATTGGGATAATACGTTTAGATAATTCTGTGGCAGAAAGAGTAGTCAGCTCCTCGAGTGTAGTGGCATTACTCACTTTAAATTTTCCTGATACAGTACGTCTAAGTCCGGAAAGATGTCCGCCGCAGCCAAGTGCTTTGCCAAAGTCATGTGCTAGAGATCGAACATATGTGCCTTTTGTGCAGGCAACTTTGAACCATGCAAATGGTGGTTTATATTGCGAAATTAGGAATTTGTAGAGATGTATAAAGCGTTCTTTGCGATCAACATTTTGGCCTTTTCGAGCAAGCTTATATAGTGGTGTTCCATTGATTTTTATAGCGCTAACCATCGGTGGGATTTGCATTTGATCGCCTAGAAATTTATTAGCCTCTTCCTGCAATGTATTAATGGATATATTTGGGATTGGTTGATGCGACTCTACTTGGCCCTCTGCATCATATGTGTTGGTAGTTTCCCCTAGTTTCATTGATCCCACATAAACTTTGTCATCAGACATTAGTTTTTCAGAGAGCTTGGTGGCCTTTCCGAGAACAATTGTTAATAGGCCAGTTGCTGCAGGGTCAAGTGTGCCGCAGTGTCCTACTTTCTTAATGCGATAACTATTACGAATAATATCTACAATATCGTGGGATGTGGGACCCGCTGGCTTGTCTATTAGAAGAATACCATCGAAGTTGGCCAGAGTCATGATGGTCGTGAATGGAGTTCTTTTCGTATAGCAGCGATTACTCGGCGTTGAATGCTCAGTGGTTTGCCAGCAATTCTTGCTCCAGCTGCGGCTTGATGCCCGCCACCGCCAAATATTCCGGCGATATCACTTACATTTACGTTCTTGTCCTTTGAACGGAGGCTGATGCGTACTAACTCTGGTTCTAACTCTTCAAACACACATGCAACAATTACGGGTTTGATGGCTCGAACATGATCGATTAATCCTTCAGTATCACTCGCTATAGCTCCGGTTATTTCAAAATCCTTTTTTTTCAACCAAAAGTAGGCGATTTGATTTTCCTCAATAAGTTTAAAATTATTGTAGACTTTTTGAAGCAGCTTAGTTCTCGAGAGGGGATACGATTGGTAGACTTCGTTGCAAACTTTTTCCAGATTTGCACCTTTTTTAACTAGTTCTCCAGCAGCATAGTAGGTTGCCGGTAGCGTAGTAGGATATTGAAAAGAACCTGTATCTGTCGATATGGCTGTGAAAAGGCAGTCTGCTATATGTGAGGTTATTTTCCAGCCGGCCTCCTTAATCAACCGATAGATTAGTTCTCCACTAGAGGGTTCTCGGCTGGCTATCCAGTTAATATCGCCAAAACGAGTGTTGCTAGTATGGTGATCAATATTGATGAGTTTTTTACGATTGATAATATGTTCTTGTGCTTTCCCGAGCCTCTCAATGCTGGCTGAATCTACTGCTATGACACAGTCAAAAGGTCGTTTAATCTGTCGTGGGGTTTGAATGATTTGGGTTGGATCTAGGAATTGTAGTTTTGAGGGGACAGAATCTTGATTCCAACAAGTAACTTCTTTGCCTAAATCAAGGAGAGCGAGAGTTAGGCCCAGTGATGAACCGATGCAATCGCCATCGGGTCGCATATGACTACAAACCGCAATAGTATGGCTATCGTTTATTACACCTATTATGCGGTCAATGATTTTCAATTTGGTCGTTTTCATCAGGATTGTCTTGTTGAGAGCCCTGTTCGATCTCATCTAGTATTTGGAGTACACGATCTCCTCGGTTTCGAGCTTCATCCATGACAAACTTTAGTTTCGGGGTGTATCTTAGTGCAACTATTTGGCCGAGCTGAAATTGAATTTTGCTTGCTGATTTACGAACTGCCCGGAACGCCCTTTGTTGTGCTTTGTCGTCACCAATAGAGGACACAAATACTTTAGCGGAGTGTAGGTCGTTGGAAACTCCAACTTCGCTGACACTGACTATACCAAGCTCTACCGGGAATTCACGGCGGAATATTTCATTAAGTTCGCGTTTTAGTAGTTCGCGCACGCGGATATGGCGCAGGTTTTGCATTTATGAGAAATGTTAAAGGGATTGGGCGACTTTCTCCTGACTGTAGCACTCAATGGTGTCTCCCTCCTGGAATTCATCAAATCCATCAAGACGGATACCGCATTCCATGCCTGATCTTACTTCGTTTACCTCGTCTTTGAATCGTTTCAAAGTATGCGAAATCCCTTCATAAACCAGTTCTTCTTTTCGAATAACACGCATCTTTCCTCTAATAAGCTTACCGTTTGTAACGGCGCAACCCGCAACGTTGCCACCTTTACTGAGTTCAAAGATCTTACGTACTTCTGCTTGGCCTGTTACTACGTCTTTCATTAGTGGGTCTAGTAGGCCTGCCATGGCTTCTTTGACTTCTTCAATTAACTCATAAATGATTGCGTAGAGTTTGATTTGTATGCCCTCACGTTTTGTGATTTCTCCAACTCCAGTATCGATCTTAGCGTGAAAACCAAGAATGACTGCATCAGAGGCGCTTGCTAAAGTAGCGTCAGATTCTGAAATCGATCCTACGCCTGAATGTACGATTTCGGTTTGAACTTTGTCGGTTGCGATTTTTTTAACCGAGTCAACAATTGCTTCAACTGATCCCTGTGTATCAGCTTTAATTATTAACTTGAGTGTTTTATGAGAGTCAGATTGAGTTCGACTAAACAAGTTCTCAAGCGTCATTCGGCGTTTTTTATCGGCTGATTCATCACGTTCTTTTAAAACGCGTTCTTCAGAAATATTTCTAGCTTCTTTTTCGTTTAGAACAATATTGAATTCCGCTCCGGCTTCCGGGACACCGTTTAAGCCGAGAATTTTTACGGCACTTGAGGGGCCGGCTTCTTTGATTCTTTTGCCTTCGTGATCGATTAAGGCTCGAGTTTTGCCATAAAAGTTTCCACAAACCATCATGTCTCCGACTTTTAGTGTGCCTTTACGAACCAGTAAAGTAGCAGTTGGACCTCCTGCTTCCATGGCAGATTCGACAACATTGCCGATTGCTTTTCGGTTTGGGTTGGCCTTGAGCTCTAGAACTTCCGCTTGAAGTAGTACCATTTCCAGCAACTTATCGATATTAGTTTTTTTCAATGCAGATACATCGACAAAAATTGTTTCACCACCCCATTCTTCGCATACTAGTCCTTTTTCCTGAAGTTGAGTCCGAGGCATTGTGGGATTAGCTGATGGGTGATCGATTTTGTTGACTGCAACAATAATTGGAACTTCAGCAGCTTGAGCGTGGCTCAGTGCCTCTATTGTTTGTGGCATCACGCCATCGTCCGCACCGATAACTAAAATTACTATATCCGTAACATTTGCTCCTCTTGCACGCATTGCACTGAAGGCGGCATGTCCAGGGGTGTCGAGAAAGGTAATCTGTTCGAGTTTTTTTCGATTTTCAGGGTTTGGTACGTTAATGGTGTAGGCCCCGATATGTTGAGTAATTCCGCCTGCTTCGCCTGCAGTGATATTTGATTCGCGAATGACATCAAGTAAAGTGGTTTTTCCGTGATCTACATGTCCCATGATTGTAACTACTGGGGCCCGTAGTTGTAGGTCTTCATCCTCGTCTTTGGCATCAAGAACTACTTTTTTCTTGATATCTGCTTTAGCTAATCCAGCTCCACGTTCGCGACGTTCTAGCCTAAAACGGAAACCGTTTTTTGCACAAACCTCTCGGGCATCTGGTTCATCTATAGACTGGTTGACATTCGCGAAAACGTTCAATGACATCAGGTCTGCAATGAGC
>JASLKL010000004.1 GCA_030747605.1 Verrucomicrobiota bacterium
ACAGTCTCAAATTCTCCAGCACAACCGTTGATCATGTTGAATAATCCCTTTGTGCATAAACAGGCTTCGATTTGGGCTGATTCTCTTTTGGAATCTGATGTGACTAATACGAGTGATTTGGTTGACCTTGCATATAAGCAGGCATTTGGTCGTGAGCCTGAACCTTGGGAGTCCGCGGCCGCAGTGAAATTTATCAATTCGGAAAAAGAAGTAGGTGGTGTAAGCTCGATTCGAGAGTCTTTAAAGGAATTTTGTCATACACTATTTAATGTAAAAGAGTTCGTTTTTTTATACTAAATTCAATTTTTTTAAAATGAAACCAATGAACATGGCATGCAATAACTTTATGTCGAGTCCGCTGACTCGGCGTGAAATGTTGGGCCGCTGTGCTGGTGGGTTTGGAGCTGTAGCCTTAAGTAGTCTTTTGTCTGATCCAGTCTACGGCAAGGCTAAATCTCCGTTTGCACCACGAAATACACATCACGAACCAAAGGCCAAGAGTATTATTTTTCTCTATATGGATGGCGGTGTATCACAGGTCGATTCTTTCGACTACAAACCAAGGTTGGAGAAAGATCACGGCAAACCGTTTTCGGCTAAAATTAATCCGACACAGTTCGATAACATCGGCAAGACGCTTAAGTCGCCTTGGAATTTCAAACAATATGGTCAGTGTGGATTAAATGTAAGTGATCTTTTTCCCTATGTGGGTGAGATGGCGGATGATTTGTGCGTTGTTCGCTCGATGACATCGAAGTTTTCAGAGCATAATAGCGCGAATTTTTTTCTTCATACTGGATTTGGAGTGCAAGGGCGTCCGAGCATGGGAGCCTGGATGAGTTATGGACTTGGTGCTGAGGCGACCGATCTGCCTGGTTTTGTCGTGCTCAATGGGGGGCTTATCCCTTCTGGTGGTTGGGATAATTTTGGTAATGGTTTTTTGCCGGCTAGTCATCAAGCGACGGTGTTTAAGACCGGTAAGGAGCCGTTAGCGGATATTCGTCCTCGTGAGAGTCGTGAGGGCGTGCAGAAGGCCAAACTTGGTTTGCTTAACAAACTGGATCAAGGAGTTCTTGAGAGGCTGGGACGTGTGGATGAAATTGAGTCGGCTATCGCTAATTACGAGATGGCTTACCGAATGCAGGCGGCTGTACCTGAATTGATTAACATAAAAGGTGAAACCGATGGGACACAAAAGCTTTATGGGCTCGATTCAAAATATGAGCCAACTCGCACATTTGGAATGCAGTGTCTTATTGCGCGTCGATTAGTGGAAAAGGGTGTGCGATTCATTGAACTGACTTGTCCAAGAATTAGCGGCAATGACAGATGGGATGCGCATGGTGGTCTTAAGAAGAATCACGGTGATAACTCTCGAGCAATAGATCAACCGATAGCAGGTTTACTGCGAGATCTTAAATCTAGAGGCATGCTAAAGGATACATTGGTTGTTTGGTCTGGCGAGTTTGGCCGAACTCCATTTGCTCAGGGCAGTAATGGCCGAGATCATAATCCGTTTGGCTTCACCATCTGGATGGCGGGCGGAGGTGTAAAAGAAGGGTTTACTTATGGCGCCACTGATGAGTTTGGTTACCGGGCAGTGGAGAATAAATTAGAAATACACGACATGCATGCCACTATGCTGCATTTGCTAGGAATGGATCATAAAAAAATGACATATTTCTTTGACGGTCGTGACATGCGATTAACCGATGTGCATGGTCACGTCGCCCGTGATTTGATTGCCTGAAACCGGGTTCATGCCGAAAGTGTCCATAGTTATTGTTGCAGCTGGCCTCGGTACGCGGATGGGGCAGGAGGATAAGCTTTTTTTCGAAGTGGCAGGCCTTCCTTTGGTTGGGCATACGTGGCGCCGATTTGATCGTTTTGTTGACGCCAGTGAAGTGGTAGTGGTGGCCCGTAAGGAATCGCACTCGTTATTTAATCAGCTTGCAAAGAATATTGAGCTTACGAAGCCTTGGTCTCTTGTCGATGGTGGATTAGAGCGGCAGGATTCTGTATGGAATGGTGTGAATAAGAGTGACCCATCTGCGGATATTGTGGCAATTCAGGATGGGGCGAGACCTTGTTCCCCTCTCGATGTGGTTAGCCAGGCTATTGTTGCAGCTGATGAGATGGGTGCAGCGGTATTGGCAAAGCGAGTGACTGACTCACTTAAGCGAGGAGGCGAGCAATCGCAAATTCTCGGAACAGTAATTCGTGAAAATCTATGGTCTGTTCAGACTCCGCAGATTTTTCGACGCGATGTGATTTTGGCTGCGTTGAAAAAAGTGCGTGATCAAGGGATTGTTGTCACTGACGATACGGCTGCATGCGAAGCTATAGGGCAGCCAGTCAAGTTGATTGAATGCTACCAGCCCAATCCTAAAGCAACAACGCCCGATGATTTGCCGTTTATAGAATCCTTGTTATGTAGGTGTTGACTCCTGATATTTGATTAACTTCCTGCGCCAATCAATTTAATTAAAGCAGCATCTTTTTCAGGGCCAGATTGAAAATCTAATGCACGAATATATCGTGATTTTTCAGCCTCTTTAGTTTTCTTGTTGAGAAGAATTTCAACGAGCAGATTTGAGGTCTTACTTGATCGAGACCGCCAAATGATATCGCGCCCTCCTGGGGTGTCCCAGTTACTGCCAACGGCATCCAGCCACGCTCCAAAAAATTTGTCCTGTTGTTTGTCAAGTGCAAGGCCAAGTGCTTCTAGATACCAGCGATCTTGGCCATTGTGTTGTTTTGCGAGTTGGGCCCAAAGGGTTGGAGCTTGTGGTGATTTGTTGTGGCGTAGAGCAATGGCGCATTCCCGACGAACGCCTGAATCCTTATCGTTAACCATTTTCTTTATAAATGGAATCATGTCTAGGCCGCGTTCTCGTGCGATGCGGAGACCAGTTATCCTAATATCAGGGTTATTATCGTTGAGCGCTTTGTTAATGTATTTATTTTCAGCGCCCTCTATGCGAGCTAGAAGGTGGATTGCTCTTGCGCGAATGCGCTGATCGTCGCTTCCCCATGTTTTTAATAGTGTTTCTTCGGCTTGTGAACCAACCTTATGAAACTGTTGCCAGGCAATATAGCGTTCGGACATGTTCGGTGACGAAAGCATTGAGCTTGCAGTACGATTTTTCGCTATCTTGTAAGCTTTGGATTTTCCTTTTGGTGTAAGGCGGTAAATGCGCCCAGTCATTTGACCCGGCTTATGATCGGTCATGTGGTGTCCACCGACGTGGCCATCATGCCAATCTGAAATGAATACTGATCCGTCAGGTGCTGTGCAGACATCAGAAGGGCGATACCAAGGGTCTTTACTTTGCAACATGTTAACTGTTTCTCCAGTATAACCAGCACCGCTGCGTTTGACCGGATAGGCGCGAACTATGCGAGGTCCAGCATCACAATGCATTATTTGGCCTTGGAAAATATTAGGCAGTAATTTTCCTTCATAGATAGCGATTCCAGTTGGAGAACCTTGGCCGGTTTGTAGTAGGTTCGGTATTACTCCAGGATCGTTTTGATGCCAATGTCGGGATGGTACGTCTTTTTCTTGATTGGTTCTCTTGGTTCGCCAGCCCCGACCAGTGAGTTCGTCAGTGTAACCGAAATTACCGAATTCCATGACGTAGTTTATGCGAACACCACGGTTGCCGTCATCATCATTGTCAGATTGCCAGATAGTGCCAAAAGAATCGACGGTTACTTCATAGTTATTGCGGAAGTTGAAGCCAAGAGTTTCAACTTCACTGCTATCAAGATTGCAACGGAATACGAGTCCTTGTCGATAAGGTTTACCGCGTCCGTCCACTTCATTGCCTGCCTTGTCCACAATAAATTTTTTTCCGTCTGGAGTTTTTAGGCGTCGTCCGTCATTGCCAATATTGAAATATAATTTTCCGTCAGGTCCGAATACAAAGGCATGAGCGCCATGGTCATGGTCAACGCCTCCTATGCCGTTGAATAATATCTTTGGCGGTCCGTCTGCTTTGTCGTCTCCGTTCTCATCCGTGAAGAGCAGGATTTTAGGCGAGCAGGAGACTATGATTTTCGTTCCAAGTACGCATATGCCAAGTGCAGCGTTGACGTCGTTGCCTTGGTAAAATGTTTTTGCGACATCTGCTTTTCCGTCTCCATCAGTATCCTCTAGTATGCGAATACGGTCGCCCTTGGGTTGTATTCTACCCCAAGGTTTAAATTGCCGATAGTTCACTCCTTCGGTGACCCATACGCGGCCTTCTGCGTCAATGTCCATATTGGCGGGATTCACCAACATAGGCTCGGATGCGAATAGGGTGGCCTCTAGTTCGGGGTGAGGGATGAGTAATTTGGCCTGTTTTTTTGCTGCTTCTACTCCGTGTCTTTTTTCGGCAGCGTTAAGAGATATTGTTGCCATGAGTATTGCTGCACCAATACTTAGGGCTGATTGTAACTGATTTAGTTTCATGTTGGAAAGTTTCATTAAAAGGCTAGAAAGAAGATAAAGCCACAAATTTGGATGGCTTTCAACTCATCGATGGTTATTGGGTTGCGCTTGGATTAATATATTTTTTTAAGCATTCTCTCTGCCCCTTTATGAGTAGCGCTCAACATATTGAAAATCCTGATATTGTTCTTATTGGCAGTGGTATTATGAGCGCTACGCTTGGTGCCATATTAAAGAGCCTCGAGCCCAGCCTGAAGATTCAGCTTTACGAGGTGACCGAGGATCTGGCGCAGGAAAGTTCCAATGGCTGGAATAACGCCGGAACTGGGCATGCGGGAATCTGTGAACTCAGTTATACGCCAAATCGAGGTGTAAATGGTGAAGTTGATGTCTCAAAAGCAATTGAAATTTTCGAGCAGTTCGAGCAGTCGAAATATTTTTGGGCATATGCTGTTCGTCATGGCCTCATTGACGATCCTAAAAAGTTTGTTAATCCAGTTCCTCATATTTCTTTCGTGTACGGCCAGAAACAAGTCGACTTTTTGCGTTCACGCTACAAGGGAATGAGTGCTCATCATTTTTTTAGTAGCATGCAGTACACGGAAGACCGTGAAACTATCCTTCAGTGGGCTCCTCTTTTAGTTTCCGGTCGTGATAATTTACCGATAGCTGCCACCAAGGTGGATCGCGGAACAGATGTTAATTTCGGATCTCTGTCTTCGTCGCTTATAGAATGGTTAGGGAACCAAAATGGTTGTAGTTATGCAACGCAACATCGTGTGATAGGACTTAATCGCATGGCTAAAAGCGGTTGGTCAGTAAAGGTTAAGGATCTAAATAACAGTCGGATATTTCGTACTAATTCAAAATTTGTTTTTATTGGTGCAGGCGGTGGCAGTTTGCCGTTACTCCAAAATTCGGGAATAGAAGAAAGTAAGGGATACGGAGGTTTTCCGATAGGTGGTCAATGGCTGGTTTGTCATAAACCAGAGATTGTCGAACAACATGAGGCCAAGGTCTATGGCTTGTCGCCTGGTGCAGCTCCCACTATGGCAGTGCCTCATTTGGATACTCGAATCATCAACGGTAAGAAGGCTCTTTTGTTTGGCCCTTACGCGGCGTGGACTACTAAGTTTTTGCATAAAGGTGGTAGTTTTTTTGATCTTCCTGGTTCCATACGCTGGGATAACATAGCATCTCTGATCAAGGTTGGGGTTCATAACATCCCACTCGTGAAATATCTAATGCAGCAGGGAACTCAAAGTATGAATACCCGTATGAAAGAGTTGCGTAATTTTTATCCTGACGCAAAGGATGCCGATTGGGAATTGATTGATGCTGGTATTCGAGTGCAGGCGATTAAGAAAGAAGACGGCGATGCTGGGATAGTCCATTTTGGGACTGAAGTATTATCTAGTTCGGATAAGTCCATATCTGCTCTATTAGGAGCATCACCGGGAGCCTCGGTTTCTGTGAATATCATTCTTCAAATAATACGAGAAAATTTTGGGCATTTACTTCAAACAAAGGATGGGCGCGATCGTATGGCGAATATGATTCCTTCCTACGACGAAAAACTCGCCGATGCTTCTATGTCGGAACGACAAGCTTTTCTGAGCAAGGAGGCTGAGCAGTTGTTGCAGCTTCTTTAGTTGTAGCTTGCTTTTGTTTGAGCTGTCTGGCTTTACCCGGCTCCACTAGTTGTTTACCATTTTGCATTGCTGCCTTTAATGAAAACACTATTTTTATTTGGCGCTTGTATTGTTGGTTTTTTCCAAGTCTTTGCAGCCCCATTATTACCTGAGGAATCCCTTCAGAAATTCGAAATTTTTGAAGATCTTCAGGTAGATCAACTTTTGACTGAGCCGCTTGTGAAGCAGCCAGTTTTTTTAAATTTTGATGAACGAGGCCGTATGTGGGTCGTGCAATATCGACAGTATCCGCATCCGGCAGGTCTCAAGATGACTAGCCGTGATAATTATTGGCGAGCGGTTTATGACAAAATCCCGTTGCCGCCACCCAATCATGTTCGAGGGCGTGACAAAATTACCATTCATGAGGACTCCGATGGTGATGGGCTTTATGATAGTCATAAAACTTTTATAGATGGGCTAAATATTGCTACTTCGTTGGCTCATGGTCGTGGTGGGGTGTGGGTGTTGAATCCGCCTTACCTTCTGTTCTATCCGGATGAGAATCGCGATGATATTCCAGATGGAGATCCAGTTGTTCATTTATCCGGATTTGGTTTGGAAGATACACATTCTGTAGTCAATAGTTTGAGATGGGGCCCAGATGGTTGGTTGTACGCTGCGCAAGGTAGTACTGTAACAGCAAAGGTGCGGCGGCCTGGCTTTGACGAGAAAGAGATTTATTCCATGGGGCAGAACATATGGCGATACCATCCAGAGACTCGTCGATATGAGATTTTTGCAGAGGGCGGCGGAAATGCCTTTGGCGTAGAGATAGATTCGAAGGGACGTATTTTTTCTGGTCATAATGGTGGAGATACCCGTGGCTTCCACTATGTGCAAGGTGGCTATTTACGAAAGGGCTTTAGTAAGCATGGGCCGCTTAGTAATCCATATGCTTTTGGTTACTTCGACGCCATGCCTCATAACAAAGTTCCGCGTTTCACTCATAACTTTATTGTCTATGAAGGTAGCGGGTTGCCGAGTAAATACCTTACAAAAATCATGGGTGTTGAGCCTATTCAAGGACGTGTTGTTTTAAGTGATCGAACTTTGATCGGGTCTTCCTTCAAAACTCAGGATACTGGACACCCAATGAAGACCAGTGATCGATGGTTTCGTCCGGTTGATATCAAGGCTGGGCCCGACGGCGGGGTTTATATATGCGATTGGTATGATGATCAGGTGAATCATTATCGAAATCATGAAGGCCGAATCGATCCGGAAAACGGTCGGATATACCGGTTGCGAGCTAAGGGAGTGTCGAACTTAGAGTTATTTGATCTGGCTAAGTATTCAACTCGGGAGTTGGTTGAATTACTTGGAAGTAATGACAAATGGCACCGTCAAACTGCACTTAGGTTGTTAGGGGACCGAAAGGACATATCGATTTTGCCATACTTAAAAAAGATCATCTCAGAGGAAAGAGGGCAGATAGCCCTTGAGGCTCTTTGGGCGGTAAATTTGTGTGGAGGATTTAATCCGAAATATGCTTCTGAAACACTGAATCATGCTAACCCTTATGTGCGGCTTTGGACTATTCGATTGCTTGGTGATGAGAAGGTTATGCCAGAGGAAACGGCAAGCCTGCTAAGCAGATTGGCCAGAAGCGAATCTAATGTTGAAGTGCGTGGTCAGCTTGCCGCAACAGCCAAGCGTTTGCCGAATGACCAAGCACTTCCTATTGTCTATTCTTTGATGTGGCATGACGCTGACGCAGAGGATATCTATCAACCACTTATGGTTTGGTGGGCACTTGAATCTAAAGTGGATTCGCATTCTGATGAGGTTCTCAGTTTGTTTGAGGATAAAGTGCTTTGGGGGAAGTCGCTGGTTCGGCAGCACCTGCTTAATCGATTAATCCGAAGATTTGCGAAGTCTGGTACGCGTCAGGATTTATTGAACAGCGCGCAATTGTTTGAACTTGCTCCACATGCTGATGCGTCAAAGATTTTGATGGATGGTTTCGAACAAGCTTACAAGGGGCGATCGATGGCCGCCTTGCCGGAGCGACTGATGGCTGCGATGGCTCGACATGGAGGTAGATCTGTTGCTTTGGGGCTGCGGCGAGGGGAGGTTGAGGCGGTTGAAGTGGCATTAGGAGTGATAGCTGACGTAAAAGCTGAGAAACTAATTCGTCTTCAGTATACAGAGATACTTGGGGAAGCTCCAAACCCGAAGGCTATTCCAGTGCTATTGAATATCTTGAAAAGCGAGCCGGGGAGCGACTTGAAAAGGGCGGCCCTCGGTGCCCTTAAACCGTATAGTGAGGCGCAAATTGCAATTGAAATATTGGATGTCTACGTAAGTCTGCCTATTGAGGTTAGGCAGGTAGCAGGGGCATTGTTGGCAGGGAGGATAACTTTTGCTAGAGCTTTGCTTCAGTCCGTTGAAGATGGAGCTCTTCCGAGCGGGTTAGTTTCACCAGAGGTCGTCAACTTGATGAGATCTCATAAGGATGCCAGAGTATCTCTCTTAGTAGATAAACATTTTGCAAGTTTAGAAACTGATTCAGCCAAGTTAGAGGAGGAAATAAAGCGACTTTCCCTCTTGATAAAAGATAAGCCAGGCGACCCTTATGCTGGGAAAAAACTGTTTACAGCAAGTTGTGGTTCATGTCATAGGCTTTTTGAGCAGGGAGGATATATTGGGCCGGACCTTAGCGTTTACCAGCGTGATGATATTGACACTATGTTGCTAAGTATTATTAATCCCAGTGCGGAAATTCGAGAAGGCTATGAAAATTTCTTATTGATCACAGAAGACGGCCGGACAGTTGTGGGTTTTCTTGTGGAGCAAGATAGTCGAATTGTCGTTTTACGTGGTTTGGATGGGCAAGATATCACGGTGCAACGAAAGGAAATTAAGACGATGAGGGCTCAGGGTGTTTCGCTCATGCCTAGCGGGCTTTTATCATCATATTCGAACGATCAAATTCGTGATTTATTAGCCTATTTGCGCAGTACCCAACCTTTGAACAATTAGAGTTTTTTCTTTGTTTTAAAATCATGGTCACAATTTTTATCCTAAGCGTTGGTTTGGAGTATTTGCTTCTTTTTAGTAGGTTCTCCCTGTGTCGGCGTTTGAGGATTCTATAGATTGCTTCTCTGCTTTGGATGAGGTTGTTGTTCCTGATCTTTGGCAGCAGGAAGCCGTGCAGCATCTTCGTGATGGGAAGGATGTTGTAGTCCATGCTTCAACCGGTGCGGGCAAGACCTTCATCTTCGAATTGTGGTCAAAGCAGGGTCGAAACCCCGGTCAAGCCATCTATACTGTTCCGACTCGTGCATTAGCCAATGATAAACTCTCCGAGTGGCGAGCTAAGGGGTGGAATGTCGGTATTGCTACCGGTGATCTTTCGGAGAACCTCGATGCTCCTGTCATAGTAGCCACACTTGAGACGCAAAAGACGAGATTAGTTAATGGTGATGGACCTAATTTATTGGTGATTGATGAATATCAGATGCTTGGAGACGCTGATAGAGGTTTGAATTATGAATTGGCTATAGCTATGGCACCACCGCAAACCCAATTGTTGATGTTAAGTGGTAGTGTGGCGAATCCTAAGCATGTGGTTTCATGGCTGCAGCGTTTAGGTCGTGACGCTGAATGGATCTGGTACGATGAACGACCGGTGCCGCTTGAAGAAGTTTATGCCGGGATACTCAATTACAATGTGCCGACTGAGATACGCGGCTATTGGCCTAGGTTTTTGGCTAAATCATTAGCAGAGGGACTTGGGCCTATACTGGTATTTGCACCACGTCGTCGTGCTGCAGAGAAATTGGCTTTAGATATTGCAAGAAATCTTCCTAATCCAAACCCGCTTCAACTTACAGCTGAGCAAAGAGAGTTGGTTGGGGAGCGATTGGCAAAGATGCTCCACTCGCGCGTTGCCTTTCATCACAGTGGCCTTAGCTACGGTGCTAGAGCTGGAGTAATAGAGCCTTTGGCTAAAGCCGGTCAATTACGAGTAGTAGTAGCGACCATGGGATTGGCGGCTGGGATTAATTTTTCTTTACGAAGTGTAGCCATAGCGGCCGATTCTTATCGACGTGATCATCTTGAAATTCCGCTTAAGGCTGATGAAATTCATCAGATGTTTGGCAGAGCAGGTCGGCGTGGGATTGATGAGGTTGGTTATGCGTTGGTTTCCCGAAACGAGATTCGTATTCGAGATGGTTATCCCTGTTTTCTATCTCGTAATAGTATGGTTGATTGGGCATCACTACTCGGGCTGATGTACAGTGCGGCCGAACAAAATCGAAATCCGTATGTCGAGGCGGTTCGAGTGCAGGAGCGCCTATTTACCGCCCAGCCAATATTACTTGGAATGGAGTTCTCAATGCAGCATCCCGAAGCACCCTGTGGTTTAGGGACTGACTCGGAGAGAGCTCGAAAGTCGCGAAAGCTCATTCGTGAGATGTTGAATAGTTGTGGTGATTGGCAGTCTTGGCCCAGTGCTACACAGCAGCTACTAAAGAATGTATTTGTTGTAGATAGTGCATCCAGTGAACCGACGGGTGGTCAATCTCCGATATTACGTCCGGCATTGATGGATTCAGATGTTTTACCTCAGACTGGTTCTGGAAAATTGGTTTTGTTATCGGATGACCAAACATTTGGACGTGAGCAAAAAGTTGCAGATGAATTGAATAATCAGCTGCTCGATTTAGCAAAGTGGGTAAGGAGGATGACTGGTTGGAATAAAAGGGTTGTACCAGTGAAGCTTTGGCAAAAAAGAATACAACCACTACTTGAGGATAAATTATCAGAATTAAACACTCCTGTAGTTCGGTTTTACCGGTTTGAACACCGGTTGCTAGTGCAGGTTCGGTTAGATTTGCAGTCGGTTTTGGCGCATGTGGATTCGCATGGTGTTGCATTACTTAGACCGCATCAGCGCCAGGTTGTTAACAAGACGTGTGCGGGTTGCGGATTGCACGATGAATGCCGAGAGCTAAAACCGGCCACAGGTGTTGCTTTGCTTTGGAAGCGTCTTAAATTGGTGGATGCATCAGGTAAGCCAACACTTCGTGGTCGTGTAGTTAGTTTCTTTTCACAAAATTACGGCTTGGGTATTGCTGCTGCTTTGGAAGATATATCTATTCCGATTAATGAGTTGGTTTATGAATTAGCCAATCTTGATGCAGGTTTTCGGTTTTCAAGTGAGGAGGATCGCTGGAAGGGTAGAATACCAATGGCTTGCCGCGAATGTTACGGTGACACAACTGTGGCTGGGTATCTAGAAACTGGGGTGCCGCCTCGTTATGGTGCGGGAGCTGAAAGTGTTATTGCTGCATTACATTTCAACCCATCAGATAAAGGTAGTTGGATAACAGAATTTCTTGGATCAGGGGACATTGATCGGGCGGTTATCGAATGGCGAAGCCTAATGCGTCAGATTAAGCATGCGCCTGAGTTGGAATGGTCTAGATGGGAAGAGCTACAGAAACTGGCGGGAACAATCTTAGCTGAGACTCAATCACCTACACTAGGGGAGCTGCCATCACTAGAGTACAATCAAAGAGGAAGAGTGGATCATCAGTTGCGACTGAGATCGTATTGATTAGCTGCAAGATTTTTTGTCACATGTTCCCTTGCGTTTAAGTGTATCGCAAGAGGCTGTAAGCTGGAGGTTTTGAGATTTAACTGTGAATCCTAGTTTGTCCCCAATTTCGTTTTCAATTGCTTCAATTTTTTCACTATCAAATTCAACAATTTTCTCACAGTCTTCACATATGAGATGGTTGTGATTTGGGCTTTCAGAATAGTTGGGATCGTAAAATTTATAAGGCTTACCAAAGTCCATTTCGTGGACGAGATTGCTTTCGGTTAATAGGGGTAGTGTTCGATATACAGTTGCTCTCGAGACTGAGCTGTCCTTTTCGCGTGCCCATTCTAGAAGTTGTTCTGCTGTAAAATGCTCATCGGTAGAAAAGACAGTATCAATGATTACTCGCCTTTGATTAGTGATGCGAAAATCTTTTTTTTCGAGAAACTCGATAAATTTACGCTTAACTTCCTCTCTGGCTTCCTTTTCCACTGGCGGTAATTCTTGCTGTAAAATTATCTTTATGTCAATCAGGTGTTACTAGTAGATGACAATCATTGTTGGTTGTCGCTTTAGTTTGTTTGAGGCATCTTTCTCCCGAAATATTTCTTAATGAAACCATGTCTCAACAAAGACTGTCTAAACCTATAGAAGTGTCCGTTGTAATGCCTTGCCTTAATGAGGCAGAAACACTGCAGGTATGTATCAGTAAGGCGCTTTGTTGTCTGAAAGAGAATGATGTTTCTGGTGAGGTAATAGTCGCAGACAACGGTAGTAAGGATGGCTCTCTCAAGATTGCTGAGTCAGCAGGCGCTCGGGTGGTTTTAGTTGAGTCAAAGGGCTACGGAAATGCATTGATGGAGGGTATAGGTGCGGCCCGAGGGAGATTTGTTATCATGGGGGATGCTGATGATAGCTACGATTTCTCTTCGCTGATGCTGTTTATAGAGAAACTCAGAGAGGGCAGTGATCTAGTGATGGGAAATCGCTTTCGTGGGGGTATTGCGCCTGGTGCAATGCCCCCATTGCACCGTTACTTTGGTAACCCTGTGTTAAGTGGATTAGGGCGATTATTTTTCCGATGTTCGGTGGGTGATTTTCATTGTGGGCTTCGTGGCTTAACTTATGAAGCCTTTCAAAGAATGAAATTGCAGACGACAGGCATGGAGTTTGCTAGTGAAATGGTGGTAAAGGCGGTAATGACAGGTATGGAGATAAGTGAGGTGCCCACTACCCTTTCGCCGGATGGGCGGACTCGACCGCCACATTTGCGTAGTTGGCGTGATGGTTGGCGCCACTTACGATTTATGTTGCTGTTTAGTCCGAATTGGTTGTTTTTTTATCCAGGGTTGTTGCTGATGTTGATTGGTTTAGGGGTTGGTGGTTGGCTTTTGCCGGAAGCTCGTAAATTAGGTCAAGCAACGTTGGATTTAAATACGCTAGCTTATTCCGCACTTGCAGTTCTTCTTGGCTTTCAGTCGGTATTATTTGCCCTATTTACTCGGACTTTTGCCAGTACGCAAGGGCTTGGACGGGAAAGTAAACTGCTAAATAGATTGTATCGATATGTTAAACTGGAGACAGGTTTAATTTTTGGGGGTCTATTGGTCTTTTTGGGGTTGGGAGGATCTATTCTGGTAACTTTGAGTTGGAGCGAGATAGGGTATGGCGAATTGAATCCATCAGAAGTTTTACGTCAGGTAATTCCATCTATTCTAGCCATTGCTCTTGGTTTTCAAATTGTGTTGGGGAGTTTCTTTCTCAGCGTGTTGGGGTTGAAGCGCAAAGGAGGAGGAGGGTGAAGTGGCTCGATTGCGTCATTCGTGATTGGCGGATAAGGAAGACGCTTCCACACCTTGCTAAGGCCAAAGTAATTCTGGATATAGGATGTGGTGATGGAGAGTTGTGCCGGATTTTAGCTAAGCGTGGAATTATAGGGGTGGGGATTGACACTTGCGTCAATGAAGTTTTTGAACCTGTGGGATTCGAATTTTATTCAGGGACATTTCCTGATGCATTGCCAAATGAAAAATCGTTTGATGCTATTTCGATGCTGGCTGTATTAGAACATATACCCGAAGGCAAAAAGTTTGTTTTCATTAAAGCTTGTTACGAGCGGCTTTTGACTGACGGGGTCATAGTGTTGACGGTGCCTTCACCGAAAGTGGACGTGTTGTTAACTGTTTTGAGATTTTTGCGATTGGTTGATGGGATAGCTTTTGAAGAACATCATGGTTTCGATCCTGCTGAAGTTGAACCATTGTTTGAATCAGTTGGATTTAAGTTGTTTGCTCATAAAACATTTCAATTTGGTTTAAATAATTTATTCATTTTTAAAAAATAGTCTGATTTGAGTACGAAAAACACCGATCAAGACATTCGGACTACCGATTCTAAATTGCATTTTTGGATTCGATTAGTGTGGTTGGTCGCATACTCGCTGATGATAGTGTCTATGCTCAACAACTTGACTCGTTTGAACACCGATGCAATTGCATACATGAGAGTTGCTGAGTATTGGTCGACTGGAAATTTAGAGTTTGCAATTAATGGTTATTGGGGGCCTCTGTTAAGCTTGTTAATGGTTCCGTTTTTATGGCTGGGTATCGAGCCTTTAATTGCTGCTAAATTGACGATGTTGATTTCTGGCCTTGTATTCTTTCATGGCAGTCAGTTTTTAACTCGCTCAGCAGGGTTTCGTTTGTTGGATGAATTAATTGTTGCTGTCGTACTAGCACTAGTCTTGCCAGGATGGATGACGCAACAAGTGACACCGGACTTGCTGGTTTCTGGGCTAGCAATCTATGCAATTGGTTTTGGGATTTCACCCGAATGGTTGAGTTGTCGACGTCGGGCAATTGGTTCAGGTTTGTTTTGGGGGTTAGCTTATTTGGCTAAAGCGGTGGCATTGCCTTTTGGTATACTTGCTAGTCTTTTGCTGGCATTTTGCTGGCGTTTTACTTCACTCAAATGCAGGTTGTTAGCTTGGAGGCAATTGGCTGTCTCGTTTGGGGTGTTTATTGCTGTGTCGTTGCCTTTGATTGGCACTCTTTCCGTCAAGTATGGTTATGTAACTTTTTCAACTTCTGGGGCAATTGCGCATGCGATTGTCGGCCCAGGTAATGATCAGCCCGCTCCACATCCCTTTGGGAACACCGTATATCGACCGGAATCGGGTCGTGTGACTGCTTGGGAGGATCCGAGTAAAATGGAATATGAATATTGGTCTCCATTTGAAAGTTATGAAAAACTTACTCACCAATGCACTCTAGTTGGTAAAAATGCTAAGACGGTTTTTAAGTTCTTTTCATCTTTTGATGGGGTCGGTTTATTTTTGAGCTGGTTTGGGATAGGTGTGTTAGTTTTGGGGTTAGCTTGTTTTACCAAAAGACCACGGGTTAAGAATTGGTTTAATGAACGATGGAGATGGTTGGTTGTTCCAGTTATCTGTCTTAGTTTTATTTATCTTCCGGTTTATGTTCTATCATCTGATCAACGTTATTTTTATCTGATCGTGCCACTTTTGTTGATTCTATCAATTGGTTTATGTTCTAAATATTATCAGAATTATACCGCAATCAAAATTGTGGTGGCGACGTTATTTGTGGTGCCGGCATTTTTGGAACGACGCTCTGCAGATGTTGCAGGCCCTTTAGCTATGGAGTTAGCTTTACGAATGGAAAAGGCTGGTCTTGAGTCACCAATTGTTGGGTCAACATTTTTTTCGGATGAAGGCCATCGATTGGGATTGTATGTAGCTTGGCATCTTGGCCAGCCTTGGCATGGTGATATTTGGAGTCCAGCTCGGTCAAATGGATTAAGTGTGTTGGCGAAAAACAAGGCAAGGGCCGATGCCTATCGGAAATCCGGAGCTAAGTATACAATTGCGAACAATAAATCGAAATGGGCTAAACATTTGGAGTCAGAGCCTGGGTTCAAAAACGTGACTGTTGCGTTGGGTAATCAAAATTGGTTCCAAGTATTCGAGATTATAAAGTAGCTGCATTAGCTCATTTTTCTTCCACACAATGGGTAACACTTTTATGTTCTTTCTGCCGTGAATGTAGTTTTCCGAAAAATTCTTGCGTTTGTTAGCTTTTTTTTAATTTTCCCAGGCGTGGTCCAAGCTAATTTGAGTGAGGAGCAAAAGGGAAAATTGCCGCCGCCCCTCAAGCGCAAGGTTAGTTTTTCAAAGGAGATTTATCCGTTACTAGAGAAGAGTTGCACCAAGTGTCACGGCAAAGGGAAGGCGAAGGGGGGGTTTAGTCTTGAGACTCGTGAAAAGTTATTAGCCGGGGGTGATTCTGGTCATTCAGTAGTTCTTGGTAAAAGTGCCGAGAGTTATTTGGTTGAATTAATTTCTGGTCTAGATCCTGACAATGTAATGCCGCAAAAGGGATCGAAATTTACTGCTGAAGAGGTCGGGTTGGTTCGTGCATGGATCGATCAAGGGATTGTTTGGGAAAATGATGTGACGTTTGCTAAGGCCCCTGTCTTAAATCTCAAACCACGCCGTCCGAAATTGTTAGGACCAAAAAATGGCCATAAGATTGATCGTGTTCTTAAGCCGTATTTTGCAAAGCATGATGTTGATACTAGTAAATTAGTTTCGGACCGAATTTTTGCTAGGCGTGTTTATCTTGATACGATTGGATTACTCCCAACTATTGACGAACTGGAGGATTTTATAGCTAGTAAGGTTGAAGGTAAGCGCCGAATATTGGTTCGAAGGCTTTTGGCAGACCGGAAATCTTATGCTGAGCATTGGTTGGCATTTTGGAATGATCTTCTTCGTAATGACTATGCTGGTACCGGCTATATAGACGGTGGTCGTAAGCAAATTACTGGATGGCTGTACGGATCATTATATAATAATAAACCCTATGACAGTTTTGTTTATGAACTAGTTAATCCGACAGAGCATTCAGAGGGATTTACCAAGGGAATTGTTTGGAGAGGGGTCGTGAATGCAAGCCAGAAACCTCACATGCAAGCTGCTCAGCATATCTCTCAAGTATTTATGGGAGTTAATCTGAAATGTGCATCATGCCATGATAGTTTTATTAATGACTGGTCGCTGGCGGATGCTTATGCCTTGGCAAGTGTTTATGCTGATAAGCCACTGGAGATGATTCAGTGCGACAAGCCGACTGGCAAAATATCAGATATTAGGTTTATTCATCCTGAATTGGGAAAAATTGATCCCAATGCCGATAAGGGTACTCGAATCAAACAATTGGCTGATGCAGTTACTAGTTCAAAAAATGGCCGCCTTAGTCGGACGGTTGTTAACAGGATTTGGGCACGTTTCCTTGGCCGAGGATTAGTGGAACCAGTTGATGAAATGGAAAATCAATCCTGGAATACTGATCTAATCGATTTGCTTGCCAGCGATTTAGTGGAGAATGGTTACGACCTTAAATTTACGATGGAGCAGATAATGACTTCACGTGCATATCAACTGCCGGCAGTGAATGGCTCCGAACAAGAGAAAAAAGATTTTGTCTTTCGTGGTCCGCTAGTACGGCGGATGTCTGCTGAGCAGTTTGTTGATTCGATTGCCGCGTTGACTGGAAACTGGAAGAAATCACCTGCAAAAAAAATCAAATTTGATGGAGCAAATCTGGAGAAGAAAAAACAGACTGATGTGCCAGAAGCTAAATGGATATGGAGTTCGAGTAATGCAGCTAAGAGTGCCAAGCCGGGCACCTCTTATTTTCGTAAAACTTTTGAATTGAGTAGTAAGCCTAAAACAGCAGACGTGATTGTGACCGCTGATAATTCTTTCGTTTTATTGGTGAATCAGCGTAACGGAATTGCAGGTAATAATTGGGAGGAACCGAAATTCCGTAATCTATCGGATCTATTTAATGTAGGGGAAAATTTAATTACCGTTTTGGTGACTAACGGCGATGCAGGTAACAATCCGGCTGGTCTTTGGTTGGGTGTAAGGTTGCAATTTGAAGATGGAAGTACTCGTGATATTATTTCCGACAAATCTTGGAAAGTTAGTACTGATAATATTAAGGACTGGAGTCAGCGTGGATTTGACGATGCTAAATGGAAGAACGCTTCAGAGCTTGGTGATATTAATATGAGGCCTTGGGATTTAGGGAAGAAGTTGAAGGTAAGTGGTTCTGATCTTGCTTTTGGAGGTAGATTTCGTGAGGCGCTTCAAAACAAGACGGGGCTGACAACAGCTCTCGGACGACCGAATCGTGAGCAGGTGAGTACTGTTCGTCCCTCGGTAGCTACTACTCTCCAGGCGTTGGCGTTGACCAATGGTGAGGTGCTTTCCAGGTTAATTAAGGAGGGTGCAATTACCTTGGCTAACGATGAAGCTGAAAAGCAAATTTTAGCTAATCGAATCTTTCAATTTGCACTAGGGCGAAAGCCTAGTAATTCTGAAGTTTTGATGATCAAAGAATTGGTTGAAGGTGAAAATGCTGCTAATTCAGTTGAAGACGTTCTTTGGGCGCTTATTATGCTGCCAGAATTTCAGTTGATTTACTGATTGTATTAGTGATGAAAATACAGGTTGGAATAATTTCAGTTTCTGATCGTGCCACAAAAGGTATTTATGATGATGCAGGTGGCCCGGCGCTGAAGGATGCTGCTGGTAATTATGGGTGGATTGTCATTGCGGAGTCAGTAGTGCCAGATGAAATCGTTGATATTCAACGCGCTTTGCGTGAGTTAGTTAATAAGGGGTGTCACATGATTCTTACCACAGGCGGTACCGGTGTAGCAGAACGAGATGTTACGCCGGAAGCTGTTCGCGAAATGGCAATTAGAGAGTTGCCTGGTTTCGGAGAGGTGATGCGGATTGAGTCGATGAAAATTACACCCAACGCAATCCTCTCTAGAAACATGGCTGCTGTGATAGATTCAACGCTAGTAATCTGTTTGCCTGGCAAACCAAAGGGTGCAGTAGAATGCCTCAGTTTTGTTGAAGGGGCCATCCCTCATTGTGTCAAAGTATTGCAGGAAGTGCCAACTAGCTGTTGATAAGCTTTATTTTGGGAATCGAATAATTCGTCGGGCATTTTTGCTGAAAATTTTGTCTTGGATGGTTCGATCGGAGATTAGGCGGCGAATAATTTCAATTGTTCTAGCTCCGATGCAACTAGGTCCGCGGCCAATAAGGTCGTTGCAGTCGCTACCGTAGATTAACTTGTCTTGATTTCGCTTAATAAAATCGATGGCATGCGGCTCATCACGGATGAGGGCATTTTGCCCTGAGTTTGCCGATAAATCTCCATACATGTTCGGATAGTCTTGTAGTAAACGATCACTGATGCCTGATGGCATCACTTTTCCTTTGGGATACATAACTGTTTGCTGATGGTCTTTGTCGATATTGCCCCACCAAGTTTGAGCATGTCCGATAAAGTTTACTTTAGGAAACTTCTCCAGGATTTTATGAAATCGTTCTATTCCTGTATTGTAATTTCCATGCTCAAAATGCATCAATACTGGCACGTCATATTCCTGTGCCAGTTCAGAAATGCTCTCAATATGTTTTGAGTCGCAGTTAACCCGAAATTTTTGTTCACCAATTCCAAGCGCTCCTTTTTTGAGATATGTCTCAATGGTTTCTATACACTCAGGGTGATCGGAAATTTCGTTGGCAAAATGAACATAGTTTTTTGGGTTTTTAACGACTATTTTTCGTACAGACTTATTGCCCCCGCAGATGGCTCCCAAACCGTATTTTCGGCCTGCTGGTAATAGCACCGTCCATTTGACGCCGAGTGCCTGTTGGTGGCGTAGTAAACGCATATCATTACGGCCGCTGTAATTCGTATGCTGGTGTAGGTCTATGATCTCCTGTTTATCTTTTCGGCCAAGTGCTTTAACTGATAGGGAAGAGGCTCCGATGGTTGCGCCAGTAGTTATTAAGAATTCTCTACGATTAAGCTTATTCATAATAGCGATCTTTGATGTCTAGTGTTGTTATCAGCCTAAGGCTTATACTTGTTAAAGCGCAATCTTTTCTGGTGGGTTGTGGAAATACTAGAGAATAAGTATAATGATCAGGCCTGTTTAGACTGGCCTACAATGGATAAATTACTTCTAATTGATGATGAGGATGATGTTCGCTATTCATTTAAGCGAATTTTTAGTTCTCCGGATTTGGTTTTGGAGACGGCTGCCAGTGGTGAAGAGGGAATTGAAGTTATAAAGACTTTTAAGCCAGATTTGGTGCTTATGGATGTCCGTATGGGGGGTATCAGTGGCCTGGAGACACTACGCATAATTCGTGAGGATGATGCCAAATTGCCTATAATTATGATGACAGCATTTGGTACTACACAGACTGCAATCGAGGCAATGAAACTTGGTGCCTACGATTACTTGCTGAAACCTTTCGATGTCCCAAAGCTTAAGCAGATCGTTAATGATGCGCTCAAGGCTGCGCGTGACATGAAACAAGTAGTTGCTTGTGAACCTTTGTTAGAATCAGAGGATTATGATATGGGCATAGTCGGTCGTAGCCAATCAATGCAGGAGGTGTTTAAAACGATTGGTCAGTTGGCAGGCTCTGATGCTACAGCCTTAATCACTGGAGAAAGTGGCACCGGTAAGGAATTGGTGGCTAGAGCGATCTATCATAATAGTCAGCGAAACAGCCAGTCCTACCTTCCAATCAACTGTGCCGCTATTCCTGAGAACTTACTTGAAAGTGAATTATTTGGTCATGAAAAGGGGGCCTTCACTGGTGCGACCTCGCAAAGGATTGGTAAGTTTGAACAATGTCATCAAGGTACTCTTTTTCTTGATGAAATTGGTGATATGACACTTGCGACACAGGCTAAAATATTAAGGGTTTTGCAGAATGGTACTATTGAGCGTGTGGGTGGTAATAAGTCTATTAACGTTGATGTTCGTATTATTGCTGCCACCAATAAAAAGCTTGAGGAAGCAGTTGCAGAAAATGAATTTCGAGAGGATCTTTTTTATCGACTTAATGTTGTTAGAGTAAGCCTTCCTCCACTTCGGAAACGCAGTGAGGATATTCCATTGTTAATAGATTACTTTCTTAAAGTTATCGCTGAATCTGAAGGGAGCAAAGTTAAGTCTATTCTTGAGACGGCGCAGACGGCTCTTCTAAATTACTCATGGCCGGGCAATGTTCGCGAATTGGAAAATGTAATCCGCAGAACCATTGTAATGGCTAAGGGCGATGCTATTCGTTTAGATGATTTACCCGCAAATGTGTATTCTAAGGATGGGATTGTCAGTTCGATTGAAAATAAAACGTTTAATCAGTCGGAACCGCCGGTATCACCTGTAGCCTCAAATGATATCAGTTCACTTGCGGCTACTTTGTTCCAATGGGCCAAGTCTCAACCTGATTTAGCAATTTTACCTGCAGTTGAACGGGAGTTAGTTGCGCATGCTCTTCGTGAAACCAATGGAAATCAGGTGCAGGCATCAAAACTTCTTGGGATAACCCGTGCCACTCTCCGAAATCGAATCGATAAATTTGGGATCAAGCAGGCTGTTTCTGTTCAGTAAAGAACTGAAGAAGCTTGTCAGCTATTGGGAAAAAAGATTTCGTTTCTTTTGCGAGTAAGTTTGCAAGTGGCTAGAGTTAGAAGGATAAATCAATTTCCAAAAATGATAAGTCAACATGATGAGCATAATTAGATTTACGGTTTGAGAGATGCCGTGCCATATGCTGAATTTCAGTTTTGCATTCTGCCTTATCTCCTTTGAGTAAGGTTTGGATTCAATCATTGGAGGATCACCTTCAGTCTTGATTTGGAACTGGTACTTTTGCTGATGCCAAACATTTAGATTAGGGCTAATCAATTTCCCGCCGAGTAATGCCAACAATAGCAGGATTCCAATATAACTAACCGGTCTTTTAGGGAAGGCGTCTTGCTTAATGAACCATTCAAGTAAGAGATGTGATATAGCGAGGATTCCGCAAATATAGTGAAGCAGAAAAAAACGCTCTAACATTGCTTGGGCGATAAGGCCGTTGTATGGAGGTGGTGTAAATTGTGTTACTTCAGGGCTAAAAAAAACCTTTCCAGCCAGAAATGAAAAGAAAACGGATCCGCCCGTCCATACAGCAATATTGAAAATACCTATGAATCGGATAAATCCCGCCACACGCCGATTTAACGAGACTAGTCCTCATATGCCAAGCGTGGTTTCTCTTCATTTTGCGAAGTTGTGGGTTTTCCGTTGACCCAGAGCATTGGCAATTCTAACTTTCTCAGTGATGAAATCACGTTTCTTATTGTCTGTTTTTGCAGGATTGGTGGTATTTGGTCAGTTGAAGTTGAATGCGCAGGAGGGGGCGTTTGAAGTCAAGAAGGACGGTGACAAATATCGTATTGAGATCGATGGGAAACTATTCACTGAGTATATTACCAAAGGATACAACAAGCCGGTGCTTTATCCTGTTATAGGCCCGCATGGTGTCAGTATGACTCGGAATTATCCTTTTAAGACAGTAAAAGGTGAGGCGACTGATCATGTTCATCATGCCTCACTTTGGTTTACTCACGGTGAGGTGAATGGGATCAGTTTTTGGCATAACGGAGAAAAGACTGGTAAAATTATTCCTACCGAAGTGGTTCGAGCCAAGGGTGGTCGTTTTGCTTCAATTGTTACAAAAAATAATTGGAATGGACCCGATGGAAAGACTATATGCACCGATCGCACTTCCATCAGTTTTTTTAAGACGGCTAAAGGGACTATGATCTCCTATGGCGTGACTGTTCATGCTTCAGAAGGAGACGTTAAATTTGGTGATACAAAGGAAGGCTCAATGGGGATTCGTACTCATCCCAATCTTCGATTGAGCAATGGCAAGGGAGTGACTACTGCCAACGGAAAAGCTTTGAACAGTGCTGGGCATAAGGATAAGCAACTGTGGGGCAAAAGAGCTAAGTGGGTAGATTATTGGGGCAAGATTGACGATCATACTGTTGGTGTGGCGATTTTTGATCATCCAAACAACCCGCGTCATCCTACTTGGTGGCACGCCAGAGACTATGGATTAATAGCTGCCAACCCGTTTGGTATACATAACTTCGAGGGTAAGAAAAAAGGGGTTGGCGATATGACAATCAAGAAGGGTGAAAAACTGTCGTTTCTCTATGCTTTTCTTTTTCATGAAGGAGATGCGGAGTCTGCCGGTATTGCTGAGACCTACGATCGTTGGGTGGAGGCCGTAGCCAATATGAGGGCTCGTGCTGGAGGTAATAATTAGAGCAAAAACATTGATCTTATTTCGTGTAGTTAAATTCATTTAGATTTTCTTCAAGTGAATAACTTGGTCTGTTATTCTGTTTGATATTGTCCTATTTTTTGTCGAATGTCTGGTGCTTATAGCCAACTTCTTGAGGCCACTATTGGTTACCTTGAGTCCCTAAAGCAGAAAGGGGTTCGTTATGTGGATGTTTCACCGGAATCAGTCAATGCTCTGATTGAGCCGGTTTTACGGGAAGTGGGTTCTTCAGAAGGTGGAACACAGATCACATCGCAGGCAGTTATTCAATCGAGTCGGGCAGATGGACCAAGTGTTTATGATTCTCAGAGACTTTCATCCGCGGATAAGGTTTCAGCAATGGATCAATTACGGGACGAGATATCGTCTTTAAAAAAGAGCCCTGAATTATTGGCTTCTGGTGCAAAATTGGTCTTTGGGGTAGGGACTGTTGATGCTGACCTAATGTTTGTGGGTGAGGCTCCAGGAGAGGATGAGGATCGTGAAGGAGAGCCATTTGTTGGGAAGGCCGGTCAGCTGTTGATGAAAATCATTCAAGCTACAGGTCTCGATCGTGAAAAGGTTTATATTGCCAATGTGCTAAAATATAGACCTGACACTCCAGGTAAATCTTTTGGTAATCGCAAGCCTCGACCAGATGAAATCGAAAGTTGGTTTCCTTTTTTGATGCGACAGATTGAAATCATTCAACCAAAAATAATAGTTGGGTTGGGGGCGACAGCTGTAGAGGGTTTGCTTGGCCATATGTCAACTGGCATCACTCGGCTCCGTGGTAACTGGCAGTCTTATCGGAGTGTGCCTGTAATGCCTACATTTCATCCTTCCTATCTTTTACGAAATCAATCCTGGGCTGTAAAACGTCAGGTTTGGGAGGACATGATGCAGGTTATGGAGCGACTTAATATGCCTATTAGTCAGAAACAAAGGGGATTCTTTCTTCGAAGATAGAATATCATAAACAAACGCAGCCGGCGTCCTAAGGAGCAACCGGCTGCGAGTCAGTTCTATTTATGTTTTCCAAACCGGGCCTTCGCCCGTGCTTACAAGGAGAGAGTCTCCTCGTTGATTCGATTATACGAATCGAGTTGTGGCGCGGATGCGCCTGCCTGATCGGCATTCGATAGATCCAGAATGCTATTCAGATCTTCACGTACCGTCACTCGACCCCATCGGGTCTGGATAACGGATGTGTCACCTACCGGTTCAACGGAGATGACCGTGTCGAGGTTGAAAAGCACCTTTGAATCTTCTTCAGCATAACCGTTGGGCGATGCCTGAGTTAGTTTTACGAAGTGTGCCATTTCTGTTTATTTCGTTAAGTCAGTTGTACTTACAACCGACCACAATCTAATTAATGCACAAGACGGCGAGTTTTACAATGATTTTTTCTGTGACGAATTTGTGACACTCACAAGGAGTATGAAAATCCATCCAGATTCGTAATCTTTAGTAATTTTACTTCGGGCGATTAAGGAATCCTCGGCTCGTTAGTATTTGTCTTGGCGGTCGATTGAGGCCCAGTCTTTTTGAAGATAATGATGTGTTGTCGAGGAAGTACAGAAATCGTCTCAACCCATTCAAGTGGGTGAGGTGATGCTTCCTTGAGTACCTGTAACTGGGACATTTTGTGTAACAATTTTATCGGTACTTTGGGGTCCTCCATACGGTATTCGACAAAGGCGATTCTTCCACCAGTCTTGAGGGCATTACATATATTCTGCATCATTTCATATGGATGCGAAAACTCGTGGTATACATCAACCATCAAGGCTAAATCGATTGTATTAGCTGGGAGATTAGGATTTGAAATTGTTCCAAGCACTCCTTCAACGTTTTTTATTCCAGCATTTTTCAGGTTGCGCGCGAGTAGATCGAGCATTTCCTGCTGAATGTCGACTCCGTAAACGGTTCCCTTTGGTCCTATTATGCGGGAGATTCGTCGGGCAAAATAACCGGTGCCTACTCCGATATCGGCCACCTTGTCACCGGCCCTGAGCTTGAGTGCCTTGATTAGGGTTTGTGGTCGCTCCTCGACTTCGCGTGAAGAACGTTCAAGCCAGCCAGCGCCTAGATGGCCCATTACATGTGCTATTTCGCGTCCCATGTAGAACTTCCCGATGCCATCTCGACTATGTTGTAGGCGATAGGAGTAACGCGAATTATCAGGATCAACACGGTCACCTTTTGCTTTTGTTCGCGTATTTTGACTAAGTGCCGTTGATTTCTGGCCAAGCGCGATAAGCGTTGTTGCCAAGGTTAAGAGTAATAACTTGCGGTTCATGTGTGCAAACTACTCTTGGTTAGGCATGAATACAAGATGCTGCGCTTGGCGCGGCAAAGCCCTCTTGGTATTGTCTTTGCCTATGGCACTGGCAAAAAAACTATTACACACTAGATACCGTGTTAATGATTTGGAGAAAACCATTGGTTTTTATAAGAACGTTTTGGGTTTGGAAGAAGTACGTCGACACAAATCACCGCGAGGTTCCGAGTTGGTTTTTTTGAAGGCGCCAGAAAGTGAGGAAACTGTTGAGATCTGCCATTTTCCAAATAGTGGTCCGGTGGAAGTGCAGGAGGACTTAACTCACTTGGCTTTTGAGGTCGACAGTCTTGAGGAATTTGGGCGACACCTTACCTCCTTAGGCATTGAGTACTCTGACGGACCAACCATGAAGGAAGCAGGAGGTGGGTTTGCCTTTGTTGATGCTCCAGAGGGATACGAAATCGAACTAATTGAGATGGCCAAATAATTATGAATTTAAGAGAATGAATGCAATTAAGGTCACACTTTCGGCCTATAGCGATGCTCATAAGTTCATCTGGAAAGAGGGCATAATCAAATTAATCAAGGTGCCGTTACTTCTGACTTTGGCTTATTTTCCATTCATGTTTTTGACGGCTTATTTCTTGGCGGGATACATCGTTAGTTTTTTTCAGGATCTCCTTGGAACTTTTGTTTCTGAGGGTGGTGGGATAGAGTCTTTCCTGAAAATTATCGTGTTTTTTTTATTCGCTGTATTGAGTTTCATCACATATCGAAGTGTTGTCCTCTTTTTTTACTCATTTTCGATCGATAAAATCACTGATCGGGTTGAAATTTCTGTTATTGGGAAAAAGGTTGAATGTGAACGAACCCCCAAAGAATTAATCATGCGAATGATCGTCATGGCCTTCATCACCATACTAGGAACCATCACGTTGCTGTTGTTTGAGTTTTTCGCTAATTTCATTCCATTGATTGGTGGATTATTGGCCCTTATATTCGTGATCCCATGCCAGATTTATTTGACCGGAATCGGATTTATCGATCCTTACCTTGATCGAGTAGGCCTTAGTGGTGCGGAGAGTTTTCGTGTGATGCGAAAACACTTTTTTACTATTATGTTATTTTCATTGTTTGGCGGCTTAATCCTGCTAATTCCAATTATTGGTTGGTTACTCGGTCCTACCTACTCCATTGTCGCAGGCATCATAATTGCCCTAGGAATCGATAACGAAAGTAAAGTTGTTTCATAGTTAAATAATTCTTAGTTAATTTCTAATATAACTTCGCTTTAACAATACTTGACTAAATTGGTCGAGATTCTAATTTTCGTGTGGCATGAAATTATCGCAGAGAGGTGAGTATGCGATACAGGCACTTTTGGTTCTGGGTATGTACCATGGGCCTGAAGTCATTCGTATCAAGGATATTGCAAAGCGGCAAAATATTCCCAGACGTTTCCTTGAGCAGATTTTGAATGATTTGAAATCAGGGGGGTTCGTGCAGAGTCGTCGAGGCGTGGCAGGGGGGTATAGACTGGAGCGTACGCCGGAAGAGATTTCGTTGTCGGAGATTATTCGACATATCGAGGGGCCGCTTGAGTCAAGTCATTCGCTGAGCCTGGGCGACAAGAAGCATAATCTTCATTCTGATGAGGCTGCTAAATGTGCAATAAACTTTGTTATGCAGGATGTGCGATCAGCTATAGTTGAAGTACTTGAAGCAGTTACTCTTTCAGATCTATGCAGAAGAGTTCGTGAAATTCAGGGGCCAATGGAAAACCCGCCTGACTACATTATTTAGTCTTTAGATTCCCATCATGAGTTTCACCTCTTTGAATTTTTTTATGGCGAACTCCAAATCCTGTTGAGTATGAGCTGCGGAGATTTGCGTACGAATGCGGGCCTTGTCCTTGGGTACAACAGGATAGGAAAAGCCAACGACATACACTCCTTCATCAAGCATGGCTTCAGCGAAGCTGCTAGCTAATGAGGCATTGCCGAGAATGATTGGAGTGATTGGATGTGTGCCCTCGAGAATTTCAAAGCCGCTATTTGCCATTTGATCCCGGAAAAATCTCGTGTTGGACTCGAGGCGGTCACGCAGTTCGGTGGATTGTGTAAGTAAATCGATCGCTTTGATGGAGGCAGCCACGATGCTTGGTGCTACGGTATTGGAAAATAGATACGGACGTGAGCGTTGACGGAGTGTTTCGATGATTTCAGCACGGCCACTGGTATATCCGCCGCTGGCGCCGCCTAGGGCTTTACCAAGTGTTCCGGTTAGAATGTCGATTCGGTCCATCACGTCATAGTGTTCGTGTGTCCCGCGGCCACGTGTTCCCATGAATCCGACCGCGTGTGAATCGTCGACCATAACCAGTGCGCTATGCTCGTCGGCAAGGTCACAGATTGCAGGCAGGTTTGCCAAGTAACCGTCCATCGAGAAGACTCCATCAGTGACAATAATAATACGGCGTGAGCCTTTAGCAGCTTCTAGTTGGGTAGCCAAGTCTGCCATGTTACTGTTCTTGAATCGAAACCGTTTTGCCTTGCAGAGGCGTACTCCATCGATAATGGATGCATGGTTCAGTTCATCGGAAATAACAGCATCTTCAGGCCCGAGCAGGGCCTCGAATAAGCCGCCATTTGCGTCGAAACACGACGTGTAAAGAATCGTATCCTCCGTTTCAAGAAACTCGGTGAGTTTGGCCTCGAGTTGTTTGTGAATTTTCTGCGTGCCGCAAATGAACCGCACGCTTGCAAGGCCGTATCCCCATTCGTCGAGCGCATTGCGTGCTGCTGTAATAACCTCGGGATGGTTTGCCAGCCCTAGATAATTGTTGGCGCACATGTTAAGTGCCGGTATCTCATTGCCCACTCTCACGTATGTGGACTGCGGTGTGCCGATTACGCGTTCAGTCTTGTAAAGTCCAGCTGAGCGAATCTCCTCTAGTTCGGTTTGTAGTTGTTGTTTAAGTTCGCTGTGCATTGGTGCTTACCAATTCAAAATCACCTTGCCGCTTTTGCCGCTCAAAGCTTTCTCAAATCCTTTTTCATAATCTTCATAATCGAACCGATGGGTTATCACCGGTGTGATATCCAGCCCGCTTTCAAGCATGACTGTCATCTTATACCAAGTCTCGTACATTTCGCGTCCGTAGATGCCCTTGATGGTTAACATATTGAACACGACCATGTTCCAGTCTATAGCCATATCGTGTTTGGGGATTCCAAGCATGGCGATTTTGCCGCCATGGCACATATTTACGAGCATATCGTTGAATGCGTCTGGGTTACCGCTCATCTCAAGGCCAACATCAAACCCTTCTTCCATGCCAAGTTCCTGTTGTACGTGGGCAAGCTTCTCCTTCTTGGTATTGACTGCGCACGTTACACCCATCTTTTTTGCTAGATCAAGTCGGTATTGGTTTACGTCTGTGATCACTACATGTCGGGCACCAGCGTGTCGTACGATGGCAGCTGCCATGATACCGATGGGCCCAGCCCCGGTAATGAGCACATCTTCGCCCAAGACAGGAAAACTTAGTGCCGAGTGTGTGGCATTACCGAAGGGATCGAAGATTGATGCCACGTTGCGGTCGATTTTCGGCTTGTGTGCCCACACATTGGTTTGAGGCAGGGCAATGTATTCGGCAAACGCTCCTGGCCGAGTGACTCCAATGCCGGCTGTGTCATTACACAAATGCCGGCGACCGGCCATACAGTTACGGCAGTGACCACAAACTACGTGGCCTTCTCCACTGACAATTTCGCCGATGTGAAAGTCTTGGACATTTTCGCCAACTTGCACAATCTCTCCGACAAATTCATGACCGATGACCATTGGAGTAGGGATGGTTTTACTGGCCCAGTCGTCCCATTTGTATATATGAAGATCGGTGCCGCAAATACCGGTGCGATCCACCTTGATGAGTACATCACGCGACCCAACTTCAGGTTTTGGTGTGTCCTCCAGCCAAAGACCTTCTCCTGATTGTTTCTTGATGAGAGCTTTCATCTGTCATCCGAAAGGATTTGTACTTAATGAGCCTATAGTTCTCGGGTTGAAAGCCTAAAGTTTAATGTGGCCTTGACTTGGCGCGATTAAATAATACCAATGGCTTGGAAATTAATCATGAAAACAACACGCCGTCATTTCCTTGGATCAGTTTCAATTGCAGCGGTAACAGCGCCTAACATCATCTCCTCCCGGGTGTGGGCTGATAAACCAAGTGATAAAGTCAACCTTGGATTCATTGGCTTTGGTCGGATGAATCAGAGCCATTTAAATTTCTTTCTTGGCCAATCGGATTGTCGTGTGGTTGGTGTCGCCGAAATTGCTAAAATTCGATTGGATGAAGCTATGAAGCGAGTGGTGAGTAGGTACGGCGTAAACCACGGGTGCAAGGCTCATAATGATTTTCGTGAGATTATTTCTGACAAGTCGGTGGATGCAGTAGTCATAGGTACACCTGATCACTGGCACGCAATGCCGGCCATCATGGCGGCGGATGCCAAGAAGGATATCTATTGTGAGAAGCCATTAACGGTCACGGTGCGTGCTGCTTTGGAAACGTTAAAGGCAGCACGTCGTAACAACATCGTTTTTCAGGTGGGTAGCCAGCAGCGCACCGAGTTTAGCGGACGCTTTCGTCAGGCAGTTGAATGTGTTCGTAATGGTCGTATTGGTGAGGTTAAAAAAGTAAAGATTGGTGTTGGGAATCCGGCGGTGCCATGTGATCTGCCTACAGAACCGAAACCGGATGGCATTGACTGGGAGCTTTGGCAAGGGCCGGCACCTAGTCGCGGATTCAGCAAGACTCTTTGTCCTATCGATGTTCATCGACACTTTCCGCAATGGCGTCGCTATAGTGAATATGCCGGTGGGGGATTGAGTGATATGGGAGCGCACCACTTTGATATTGCCAAGTGGGCAATGAATCTTGATGAGACTATTCCGGTGAAGGTAGTGCCTCCCAAGGAAGGCAACAGTGGGCTGGCCATGGTTTATGAGAATGGGGTTGAGTTTGTTCATGAAACTACTGGTGACCGTTTTAATGACTGTGTTTTTTATGGTAGTGAAGGAACTCTTTATGTTGATCGAGGTGGTATCGACGCTAACCCAAAGTCGGCCATAAGTTCTCCGTTTGGCAAGGATGCATGGAGACTCCAAGAAATTGGAGGAAGTCACCGGAGAAACTGGATCGATTGTATTCGCTCTCGTAAAAAACCAGTGGCCGATGTTGCCCGTGGAGCACACACCTCAATTGTATGCAGTATGGCTAATATTGGTTACCAAACTCGTCAAGAAGTTCGATGGGACCCAAAGTCCTACGGCTGTAACAGTAAGCTTGGCAGTAAAATCGCAAATCGGCTTGGTCGCGGTGAGTGGAAATTCACCTGACCTAATTCTGCAGTTGGCTCCAGTGGATTTCGACTCCGGCTTTTTGGATTTTGTTTTGAAATGAAATTAAGCTATTTCTAGTTTCCCTGATTGCAATAGGTGATTCTGATTTACCTATTGCCTCTGCTGCTAGGAACCCTGCGACTTCACCGATATTCCATTCTACAGGATGGAGACGATAGCATCCGTTTGTGATATGAGTAGTTCCAATGTTTTTATTCGCAGCAATTAGATTGTTTAATCTTCTTGGAATAAGTGAGCCTAATGGCAATTCAAAAGGTAAGGCAGCAAAATCAATGTAATTATCTCCCTCGGATGTTGGGTGAAGATCAATTTGATAATGCCCTATACCAACTGAGTCGTGATAGTTTTTCCCCTTAGTTGCTTGCTTGTTGTTTCCGAGTACTAGCTTTCTATTTTCAACACCGCAATCTTGTTCAATAATGGTTGTTAGAGCTTTGATTCTTCTGGATTCCCGGACATAGGGAAATTTGGCCATTCCATCGCGTGTTCCCATGATGTCTTTCCTTAATCTTAGGCCAGGCCAGCCTGTGCCACCATCGTCTCTAGGAGCTTCTGTTTGTAGCCAGTAAAGAAGTGAAAGGCTTAATTGCTTTGCTTTGGTTATGTGCCTTTGTTTTTCCTCAAGGGATACACCTGTAAGATTCCCTTCGAGATAATCATTCTGTGGCCAGTTTATAAGGCTGACATCCGATAGTTTGCTTGATGGTAAAAAATTGTCCTTTGATAGTATGCGTCGATAGGTCCAAAGATTAATGATACCGTATTTATGAGGGGCGGTAGGATTGAATCCCAATCGTTTAGCTTTTCCTGATGATGGATGTGTGTAGGTAAAGTCGATTAATTTACCTGGCCACGCTGGGATTATGTTAGGAATGTACTCCTTCCAATAATCAAATGTAACAGGCTTGTCTATTACATGTTCCTCGTTTTCCTTGTGGTCAATGGCAAAGCACACAGTGAATGCTTGTTGATTACTGGGAGAGGCTTTCTTTGGCATGTGAAGTTCACCTGTTTGATTTTTTCCTTCAGTACCCATTACGTGTTCACATCCTGTAATTGGGAGAAGATCTCCTAATTCGGTTGCATCGGCATAAATTTTACCTACTAATATCTTCGAATTGTTACTCTCAAGATCGAGCACTTGTATTGCCTTAATATTATCCCCAAAAACATCAGCAGATATGGGTATTACCCTCCTGAGGAGTTTTAATTTTCCTTCAATCAGGTAGGGTTCAAAAAGGGATTCAATACATTTTAACGCTACCTTGGGTTCGTGACAGATTCGGGAAACTGTTCCGTTTCCTGGATTTAAATGAGTTGACTGTCTGGCTTTTGAGGTAAGTGGATAGTTGTCTTTGTAATATTTTCTAATTGCCTCTCTCAGTCTTCTGTAACTTTGAGTGCAACCAAAAGATTCTATCCACTTATGTTCATCTGGTGGCACACCTTGAGATGTGAGTTGGCCTCCAATCCAATCCGTTTCTTCGGTCAGGATAACTGTTAATCCGGATTGCAATGCGCTTAGAGCTGCTGCACACCCTCCTAGTCCTCCCCCTATAACAACAAGATCGGCTTCAAGTTCCTTGTTATTATGTTTTCTGTTTTTAAATAGTGTGCCACATCCAGTGAGAGTGGATATTCCGGCCAAACCAGATGTTAATCGATTCAGGCTTTTTCGTCGGTTGATATTGGATTTCATAGACGAACGATTAATAGCCTTGTTTGGGGTCTTGAATTCTTTTTATCGTCTGGATTGAATTCACTTTTTCATTTTTTAGTAATTTCAGGATAGTAGGGCTTACTGCCTTTGCCCATGCTTCAGCTCCGGCTAGGCTGGGGTGTAGTAGGTCCCACATCAGATTGGTATTAATCTTGCCGTCAGGTAATAAAAAAATCTCATTTATATCTAGCCAGAAGACTTGTTTCCCATCAGCAAGCTCCTTGGTCATTTCGCCAGCTTTTTGGCAGGTTTCTATGCACTTTCTTGAAGAGTTGAAGTCGGGTGCGCTTATGCCTTTTTGATTGTCGCCTCCTCGGGGGAATAATCTTAATACCAATATTTTTGTTGCAGGATGGCGAGTTTTTATTAATTCAACGATTGCCTTGGTGCCCAGGAATATTTCTTTTGCAGTATGTGTCTTTTTGTAGTTTCGATCGTCGCTGTTATTGGTTCCAATTAAGATCATCGCAACTTTAGGTGATGCTTTGAAGTCGAGTTCTCCGTTCTGGAGATTCCAGAGGATCTGTTCAGTCCGATAACCATTGTAACCTAGATTGATTGCATTATGAGGAGCGTAATATTTCTCCCAGACGGACTTAAACGGTTTATATTTTCCGCCTAACTCTCCGATGGTATGTGTGATCGAATCCCCAATTAGTACTAGGTCGTAGTGTTTATTTTTGACTGCTAAAACTTTGGCATTATGACGTGCGTTTGGAGTTGGACTGGGGAAATTGGCGTCACCCGGTTTAGGTTTAGTTTCACTGAAAGGTGAAACAGAAGAGGCAAGGATTAATAATGCAGTGAATATTCTAATCATTTTGAAGTGTTAAAGAATGATTGGCGGTTGGGGAGGGATTCGAACCCCCGGAAGTTTACACTTCAACGCTTTTCGAGAGCGCCCCGTTCGACCACTCCGGCACCCAACCTGTTGGCGCATATCTAGGGCGAATTGGTTGTTGGTTCAAGTCAATTGATAAAAGCTGATTGCGTTGTCATGAAATAGTTTATGCTGTTGTTGAGTCGAACGGTTCGAGACAACTTCTTTAAGTGCGTATACCCATTGATCATAATGTGCGCCAAGAAGACAAACCGGCCAATCACCCCCGAACATGACTCGATCTGGGCCGAACCGGTCAAGGCAGTGATTAATGATCGGAGCTAGTTGTGCTGCAGACCAGTTTTTGGTGGTGTGAGCGACAATGCCCGATATTTTGCAAACAGTATTTGGTTGGTCGGCTAGGTGTGACATCGCTTCCTCCCATGGTTTGGCTTCGTGCATTGGTGTAGCTCCTTCGCGTTGAGTCTCTGAAAGGTATGCCTTGGGGTCGGCTGTTCCACAGTGATCAATGACAAATTTTGTGTCCGGACAACGCTTTACAAGTTCCAGTGCATCCTTTAATTGGGTCGGCTGGATTGTAATCTCAAAATGTTTCCCCATTTTTCCTAGTAGTTGTAAGGACTTGATGAATCTCGGTTGAAGACAGAAGCCATTTGGTGTTGTTTCCATAAGGCGTCGCAGACCCTTGATATGCGAATTATCTTTGTAAGTGGCAATATAATCGGCGAAGCCGTCGTTTTCCGGTCGTCCAGAAATGATGCCGCCTTCAGTTGGATATTTTGGATCCTTAGAAATTTCCGTGATGAACTTTGCCTCTTCAATTTGTTGTTCAGGAACCACATCTACTTCTAGATATACAGCTTTCACGATATTCAATCCCTTGGTTGCTGCAAGGTAGTCATTCAATCGAAAACTACGTTTGAGTACCTGTGGGGCCTCATTAAGCCAAGCAAGTTTAAAGCGGTCGAGGTTCCACAGGTGTTGATGAGTGTCGACGATGGGTGCCGCCTTTATTGTTCTCTGGGTTAACGACGAACAGCCAGCTGAGGCAACGGCAGCTGATGTTGTGGCGATGAATTTTCGGCGATTCATGGTTTGTTTATTGTTGATTAAATGAGAATGACGAATCCAAGGAATAGGCCAAATCCCAATACAGCTAGTCCAAGCACGAGAGGCATGAGGCCGGTTGATTCAGCTTTTGCAATAGAATCTGTATCTTGCCAAAAGAGCGGACTCGATTCGCGTCCACAGATTATTGTCGTTATGCCCATGGCCAAGGCTGTGATGAATAAAGTAATCGGCCCGGTTGTGTCTCCATTCATTAGGGCTGGAGGTAGCAATGCTATGCCTTGAGATGTGGCAAGTGATTTGGCGATAAATGCATAAACACCAAAGCCCACTCCAGCCGCTAGGCCAATCAGTGCGGAACTGCGGTGTGCACGAGTAAATGAGCCAAATAGATAAACCACGAGAAGGGGGACCACGAAACTTCCAACTACTTTGAGGTAGAAATCAATCATCCCTCCTGAGCGCAGTGCGGGTATATAAAGGAATGAGCCAAAGATGATCACTGGTGTCATCCAGCGACCAATCGCGAGATAGTGTTGGTCGGTGCGGTCTGGTGAGATTAGTCGGCGATAAACATCGCGCGTAATTAATGCAGACAAAGTAGATCCAATTGAGTCGTAGGTGGAAAAGGCGGCTGCCATTACGCCGGCAACGATTAACCCTTTAAATCCAGCTGAGGTTAAGTCGCGGACCATTACCGGGAAAATAGCATCTTTTGATCGGACGGATTCTTCCACTGGCAACTCAGAAATTTCCGGGAAGAGTGCACGACCGAAGAGGCCAAGTCCCTGTGCGAGGAATGTTGCGCCGATCAATATCAACCCAGCAAAAACAACAGACTGTTTGAGATGGCTTTCGCTTCGGGCTCCGAGTAGGCGCATTGACTGAGTGTGATTGACAATCGAGTAGGCCAAGCCGGCTATGATAAGACTTAAGCATGCGAGCCAAGCAGGGCTTCGGTTGACTATTTGATTTGCAGAATCGTCGTATGTTCCTCCCAATAATAGTTTCTTTGCTATTTCTGATTGGTCTAGTGATGATGTGTCCGTTCGGCTAATTACATCATTACCGGTGTGCATTATTTGCTGTTCAAGTTCGGTCGATTGAGATGACAGTTTGCTGGTCAATCCATCCCAGCCGCCAACTTCTTTGGAGACAATTAAGAATAAAACCACGGTTGCGATGATCATAACGATTGATTGAAGGGCATCAGTAATCGCCACCATCTTGAGTCCGCCAGCCATGGTGTAAAATGTTGCCAACAACGCGATCAAGGTTACTACCGACCATGCCGTGACATCGCCCCATCCACACACTATCTTTAGAGTGAGAAAATTTGTAGTACTGATCATCCCTAGAATAACTGTCCGATATAAAACCTGTACGAGAACGCTAATAATTCGCGCAGACAATCCGAAACGTGATTCGAGATACTCGGCATTGGTGTACATGCCTGATCGATACATTGGGAGAATAATGCCGTGCGCAAGAAGCAACCAACCTCCAATGCATCCTATCCAGTTGATTAGATAAAATTTTACGCCACCGGCGTAGGTTGCACCTGAGTCCACGACTAGATCTGTGGAGTCAACTAGTGTTGCATATAGTGAAAGACCGACAATCCACCAAGGTAATGTGCGACCAGCAAGGAACCAATCTTTACTATCTTTTGTTCCGCCGCTTTTAAGTAGGGCAAACAGGATGACCGGCCCGTTGAGGGCTAACACGATGATCCAGTCGATGGTACTCATGGTTTAATGGTGATTAGCAGATGTCAGTCGCTGAAAATTTTTTCATTTATAGTGACGCCGAGTCCTGGTTTCTCGGTTGCATTGACACGCCCATTTACCGGTTGAGGTTCATCATAGAAAATTGGTACGACTTCCGCTTCAGGTAGTGAATCCCAGCAAGGAAGCGGGAAGTATTCAATCATTGGTATGACTGTTTCAGCGAGTGCGAAGTGAATATGTGAAGGTCCATACGCGTGGGGTATTACGGTGACACCGGCAGCCAGTGCAAGAGAACAAATACGACGCCCTTCCGACAATCCTCCACAACGACGAAGATCCGGCTGGATGATATCCATCGCCTGTTTTTCAATAATCTGCTCGTACCCGAAGCGTGTATATTCATGTTCTCCTCCAGAGACTGGAATTGAGGTTTCCTGTCTTAACTTGGCGTAGCTATTAAGATCGTCCGGAAGAAACGCTTCTTCAATCCATGCAAGTCGGTAAGGTTCAAGTCGTTTCACCATTTTTTTTGCATAGAGAAAATCCCAGCCCATGTAGGCGTCAGCCATGATTTCGATATCGTCACCGACGGCATTTCGAACGTTGGCAATATGTTCTTCATTAGCTCGCATTCCTTTAATACCGTGACCAGGGCCAAATGGAAAACGCATCTTCATAGCTTTGTAGCCCTCGGCGACGTAAGCCTTGGCTTCTGCTTTTACCTTTTCAGCTCCAACGGGATGTAAGGCTGAAGCATAAACTGGGATGTCGGGTTGTACTGGGCCACCAAGTAATTGATATACTGGCTTGTTGTGGGCCTTGCCGGCCAAGTCCCACAAAGCGAGGTCAATTGCACTCAGTGCCTGAAGTGCGACACCCTTACGACCGTAGGGAAGAGTGGCGCGAAACAGGCGATCCCAAAGACCTTCGATTTCCCGGGCGTTTTGACCTAGTAATAGACGGCTCATGTGGTTTTCGATGATAAGGGGTATGGCACTGCAACCATCCTCACACCAGCCTGTACCGATC
This sequence comes from Verrucomicrobiota bacterium, assembly GCA_030747605.1. Classification (GTDB taxonomy): domain Bacteria; phylum Verrucomicrobiota; class Verrucomicrobiia; order Limisphaerales; family UBA1096; genus UBA1096. Next base: position 37,016 of record JASLKL010000004.1, read on the forward strand.
AGACCGTCCTCGGTCTCAATTTCGACCACGGCCATACCTGAGTCCCAAAACCATGAACCTCGAGTTTCCTTAAACTGAGGGTAAATATCCAGGGGTGTCACGAGTGGAAGCGTTTTTTCGCGCTCGGCCAAGTGCCCCCAGATAGAGCGGTTGGCATGACGTGTCCTGACAGAGGTGATTTTCACATGGCGAAGTTACTGGAAAGTTCTCGGAATCCCAGCAAGTTTTCCTCTGAAATGTTTATATAAAAAATGATTGGCCGTTCTGCTTGTTCGAGCGACCCTACGCATATGGAGGTTCGTTCTCCAAATAATGATATAGAATTTGAAGCTTATTATGAGTTGCGTTGGCGTGTATTGCGCAAGCCATGGGGAGAGGCTCGAGGTACGGAGTATGATGAGCATGACGAGAAAGCGATCCATATCGCGGCTTTCAACGATTCAAAAAATCTGGTTGGTGTAGGTCGGTTACAGTTAGTAGAGAAAAAATTAGGTCAGGTGCGTTACATGGCAGTGGAACCGGATTTTCGGAAACAGGGTGTTGGTCAGTCGATACTTTTGCAGTTGGAGAAACAGGCTAGAGAGCAGGGGATGACAGCAATTGTTCTCGATGCTCGAGAGCACGCTGTTGGCTTTTATATTAGGAATGGTTATAAGATTACTGGCGGTAGTTATCTTTTGTTTGGCGAAATTCCGCACAGTAAAATGGAGAAACAACTTGAAGGTCCAGCTTGATTTTTTCTGTTTCTCGGTTTTGATTTCATCCCCATTAGATGTCTGACTTGAATTCAAAAGTTAAAAATGCACTGGTAAAATTGGCCGGGACTCTGGTTGATCAGGCTAAGGCTAAGGTCTTGGTTGAGCCTCAGCAGAATGCTGATGGTTTTTGGTTTGGTTCGGGTAATATTATTGAAACTGAGCCAGGCAGTTATTTATTATGCGGTCGATATCGTAACCATGGTGATTCACGGACCGGTACAGGTTTAGGAACGCGCGGGTTGGAGTTTTCTATTTTCAAAGCAACATCACCTTTAGGGCCATTCAGTAAAATCCGTTCTTTTTCCAAACAAGATTTATCCAAGCCTGAAGCTTCCGTAGTTTCAATCGAAGGGGGGAAGCTTTTTCTTGGATCAAAAGGTTTGGAGATGATTATCTCAACAGAGAAGGCGGTAGAGTATCCTAAAGAGTTAGTGGGCTTTCAAAAACCAGGCACCGGTGTATGGTCAATTGATCGGATTGCGGCAGAAACTGTTAATGAGCTGGATAGTTCAACATTGGAGGAGATCCAATCTTCTCAGGAGGGGGCGACATTGCACATAAAGGATCCGGTGGTATTTAGGTCGCCAAATCATGGGACAGCTCTTGCTTTTTGTAGTCATCCTTTTAGTTGGTCGAGTTCCAATACAGGATTGGCGATGCGTGCCGAGGGATCAGATGTATTCGAATTATATACTCAGGCTATTCTTGAGCGAGGTGCGACATGGGATGTTGCATGTACACGTGTCACTGATCGCTTGCCAATGCCTCAGGTTGGTTGCCTTGCAGATTTACCGGCGTTGTCTCTCTATTTTTATGATGGTGCTGAGTGTTTACGTTCGCTTGGTGAAAACGCAACGGCGGTCAGCCGACCGCGTGGTTTCTCCTGTGAAGAACTAGGCGGCTTGGCTTGGGGTTGGGATTCTGAATTTCCCAAAATACAACGTCTATCGGTTGATTTTCCGTTGTTTGTTTCACCTAGTGGGACAGGTTGTAGTCGTTATGTTTCCACGTTGGTTACTCAGGGAGGCATTATGGCAAGTTGGCAGCAATCACAGTCGGACTTGTCTCAACCGTTAGTTGGTAATTTCTTGGATGAGCAACTTTATAAAGGAATATTAACAATATAATATTATTTTATTCAGAAATCTGTTTCATTTGATTAAATTTTACCAGCTTTGTCAGATCAAACTTCATTCTTAGGGATGCTACTGCGGAAAATTGTACGTCGTTTTATTCGTATATATTATCCAGTCATTCATATAAGCCATCCTGAGCGGCTTCCGAAAGAAGGTGCTACTCTTTACATTGCTAACCATTCAAACTCTCTGATTGATCCAGTTGTTATTGGTATTACGTCTAATCGACCAGTTCGTTTTCTAGCCAAGGCTCCACTATTTAAAACTCCAGTGCTAGGCCATGTGATGAAGGCGATAGGGATGATCCCTGCGTATAGAGGTCAAGATGACAAGTCATCTTCTTCGGTCAGGCGCAATGTAGAGTCCCTTAACATTGCTGGAGAAAATTTAGCCAGAGGTTTGCCTATGGGGATTTTTCCAGAAGGAAAAAGTCATGATTTGGTTCACATGGAACAGGTGAAAACTGGAGCTGCTCGGATTGCCCAGCGTGCTGTTGAATTAAGTGATGGGGCTGTGCCAGTTTGGATTGTGCCTTTAGGTTTGAATTTTGAAGACAAGTCTCTTTTTCGAAGTCGCCTTTGGGTTTCGGTCGCGGAACCAGTTGATGCAGCGGTTTGGTTTAAAGAACACGAAGGAAATGAAAAGCAGGCAATGCGAGAACTTACGAACATGCTCGATGAACGACTTAAGTCAGTGATGGTTCATTTGGATGATGCGCGTTGGGAGCCATTGCTTAATAGCCTTGAATGGCTTGCGCCTGCTTATAAAGATAAAGAAAAGGTTGCTATTGTTTCCCGAGTTCAGCGACGCAAGAATATCGCGGATGCCATTAATTATTTTGAGTCCAAAGACCCCACCCGAGCAGAGACAATAACCGCTAGAGTGGCAGAGCATCATAAGGCGCTTGAACAAGAGGGGATTCGGATCAAATCACCTTTGCTGAGACATTCGGGTATGGTTTTGGTTTTTCACCAGATCCTTAAAACATTGCATGTGTTTTTCGGGTTTCCAGCTCTTGTTGGAACCTTACTGCATTTGATTCCTTTTTTCTTGGTGCGTATGATTAGTCCTAAATTTCAACTCCCAGGCAAGGCGACCATTTCATTTTACCGGTTGATTTTTGGTTTACCGTTTTACGGTTGCTGGTATGTGGTGGTTTGGTTCCTTTTGAAGCATTATTATGACTATAAGATAGCCATGGTAGTTGCCGTGCTGCCATTTCTGGGCATTTATTCATTTCATTATTGGTTGAACGCGACTGAGGCTTTTCAGTCCCTAAGGGAGGAAATAAAACTTATTTTTAATGTTAAACGCTTGAACCAACTTCGTGATGAAAACAGAGAGGTTAAAAAGGAAATCCAGAAGTTGGGGGATGAATATCGCGCTGCTTTTCCTGATAAGTTTACTCTTTAATCTATGGGAGTGCTTCGTCCCTCGCTTTTATATTTCTCTAAAAGTGAGGTTAACCGCTTAACCACTTTTGGGTACTTGGCGTAGAGGTTGTTTCTTTCGCCAATATCATTTTTCAGATTGTATAACTGCCCTTTAATTCCATCTTTTTTCGGCTTCAAAGTAGATGGTTTTGAAAACCCGCCACTACCTAGCCCTGGGATGAGTTTCCATTGGCCCTGTCGAATAGCTAGATAACGACGTGACGATTGATGGACGGTTGCTTCTCGAATAGGTTTGGATTTTTTGCCGAGAAGCGCGGGTAATAAGTTATGACTGTCTTCACCGGCGTTGGCAGGAAGTTTCTGTCCGGTTATGGCGGCAACAGTGGCAATCATATCGGTATGGCAGATAATTTGTGCTGAATCACTGCCAGCGGGTATATTCCCTGGCCAGCGTGCGATAAATGGCATGCGATGCCCTCCTTCCCAAGCATCTCCTTTCATTCCTCGAAGTGGGCCAACACTGCTGTGTCTGTATTTTTCTACATCTTGCGGATACCAGACCGGACCATTATCGCTGGTGAATATAAAAAGTGTATTATTGGCGCTTTTAGTTTTATCAAGTGCAGCTAGTAAGCTTCCAACGACATCATCGACCATTAGGACAAAGTCTCCGTAATCCTTAACCGATGATTTTCCTTCGAAACGTTTGGTTGGAAGCCAAGGTGTGTGCGGTGCTGGCAGGGCTGTATATAGGAAGAATGGTTTATCCGATTTTGAGGCGGTCTGTATGAATTCTACTGATTTATCTCGAATGATTGGAAGTACATCGATGTGTTTGTACCCGGGTGCAATACCGCCCCCCCGCCAAAAAGCTCCCTGAATCCGGGTCCAGCCCGGCGTATTATTATCACCAATTTTTTTGCTTGGAGGGGAGACAGGGCGATCATTTTTGATCCAATAGTATGGAGGAATGTCAAGCGAAGCAGGGATACCATAAAAGAAGTCGAACCCATGATCGAAAGGCCCACCGCCGAGTTGTTGATCTGATGCCGGATTTTTCTCATTTTCCAACCCAAGGTGCCATTTGCCGATCATTGCTGTTTCAT
>JASLKL010000050.1 GCA_030747605.1 Verrucomicrobiota bacterium
GAGGCCAGTGGAATTGCTTCGGTTTGTCATGAAGGGGTAGAAGCTGATGATCGGATTGGTCAGTTGACTAAGACTGCTGAGGCTGAGGGCTTTGAAGTGGCGATTGCTAGTTCTGATAAAGATTTTTTTCAGTTAGTTAATGATCGAGTAAAGATATGGAATCCTTCCGACAAATCGGGTGAGCCGATGGATGAAAATGCGGTTAAAATTAAGACCGGGGTTCGTCCACACCAGATTGTGGATTGGTTGAGTTTGGTTGGAGATGCTGCTGATAACATTCCTGGTGTGCCGGGAATTGGGGTTAAGACAGCGGCTGCGCTCCTCAATGAGTTTGGTAGTGTTGATGCAATTTATGAACGATTGGGAGATGTGAAGCGGGATAAACAGCGTCAAGCGCTTGTTGATTCTGAAGCGGATGTGCGTCGCAACCAAGAACTTGTATCTTTAAAAATGGATTTGGAAGGGGAACCGGAACTTGATTCTTTAAGGAAAGGTTTCGAAGACACGGTTCAATTGGAGAAACTTTATGAGAAATGGGGTTTCAAGGCTAAGTTGGCTAATTTACGAGAGGCGCGCCAGAGCGTCTTATTTGACGAATGATGAATTCAGATAAAGTGGTAATAAAAAATTTAATGGTGGATTTAGGAAAGATTCATCAGGTTGTGAATCGTGTAGTTAGATTATTTACATTGGTTGCGTTTGGCTTGGTTGTGTCTGATTTAAATGGAGATGTTAGATTCAAGCCAAAAGGTCATGAATTTGAACTAACAGGTAAACTCGTGGGTGATCAACTGGAAACTAGTTTGTCACTCGGCCCTAAGGGAGGGTTTGCAGTTTGGCAGGATAATTCTACGGATCCTTTTGGCTATGGAATTGCAGCCCAAAGAATTGATACTCTTGGTAATCCAGTGGGTTCACCTATCAGGGTCAATAGCTTACTTGAGGGTGATCAGGAAAAGCCTTCTGTTGGGATGATTCCAGAAGGCGGTGCTTATTTTGTCTGGGAAGGAGGAGCCAGTGGGTTTCATCGAGTGCACTACCGAGTAGTCAATTCATTAGGTGTATTCATTGCAGAAGATAATTTTGCCACAACACCAGACTCAGGTGAGCAGACTGAACCCAGTTTGGTTGTTTTAAAGAATGGGTCCGCAATTTTATCTTGGACAGATTATTTAGCTGACGGCAGCCATAAGGGAGTATCTGCAAGAGTCATTGGTAAGGATGGACAACCGCTTACTGACTCTTTTCGTTTGAATCAATTTAATATTGGTAATCAGCATAAATCAAAAGTAGTTGCCTTGCCTGAAGGAGGTTTTGCTGCTGTCTGGGTTTCAGACCAACAACTAGATCAAAAATCATTGGATATTGTGGGCAGAGTATTTTCTGCTGATGGAAAGCCGTTAACAGGTGAAGTCGTTTTGGCTCCAGAAGGTATTAATGCAAATCCGGTTGTGGCACTTGCTGGTAACAACTTGGTGGTTGCTTGGGAGCAATTGAATTTAAAGCAGAAACAGAATCGTTGGGATATTGCGATGCGTAGCTTTGATTTAAATTTAAAACCATTGTCTGATGCCTCTCTAGCTAATATCAAACTCAAAGGGGATCAATTTGCGCCACAACTTAAAGGTGACTACTCTGGTGCAATGTTGGTTTGGAATAGCCTTGGTCAGGATAAATCCAGAGAAGCGGTAATGGGTCGATTTATAGATACAACAGGGCGATTGTCCGAAAATGAAGTTGTAGTGAATACCTACCAGGATCACTCGCAAATACATCCAACATTAACTGCAACTGCTGATAAGTATATCGTGGCTTGGTCTACTCCGAGATCGGGAGATAGTGGGTTTGATATAGTTGGACAACGTTATGTTGCTCAAGATTCAAAACCTCTTCTTCCTGCTATTTCAGATTTGTTTGTTAATCCGGTTAGCGAGACTGAGATGTTTGTTTCTTGGCCTAAAGTGGGTGGTATAAACATCAAGCACTATGAACTTTATTTTAATGATCAAGTTAATCCGAAAACGTTTGGTGGTAATTACGTTTTATGGCCTGGTTTAAGGCCGGGTAGTGAGTATGCATTTCGAGTTGCCTACGTTACGGAAGATGGTCGTAGGTCGGAACTCTCTGCGTTTGGTGTAAATAAGACTTGGGGTAGAGATTATAATGAAGATGGATTACCTGATGATTGGCAGAATAGATATTTTGGCAACAAAACAGATAATTGGGCTGGAGCAATGGAAGATAGTGATGGGGACGGAGCAACAAACCAACAAGAATTTGCTGCAGGAACAGATCCTTCAGATAGTGCCGATTTATTAGTTTTGGATTTATCCAAAATGGAAGAAGGGCAGAGGCTGCAGTGGAATGCTCAACCAGGTGCAGTTTATCAACTTCAACAGTCAAACGAGATAAGCGAAGAGTGGTTGAATGTTGGAGAGCCTATTTTAGCCTCGGAAAGAGAAGCGGGAGTTACTTTAAAGTCTGTCGCAGATATGAGTTTTTACAGGATCAAAAAGATTCGTTAGTCCTATGTTGAATTTTTTATTTAGAACAAATTTGCTGTTAACTGCCGCCGCTTTTTTTGTAGGCGCAGCTGGGGCGAGTGCGTTCACTTTGGCCAACGGCACTAATAGGGTTGTTGTAAACAATTTGGGAGAAGAGTATCGGTGGAATTCTCCTATTGTGACTTACACCTACGATGAGTCATTTTTGAGTTACTTTGGTTCTAATGGGGTTGTGGCAGTGGAGAAGGGGATGGAGATGCTTAATTCTATTCCTCCCGCATCTAGCATTAAAACGAACTATCCACCTGCAAATGCAGATGAAAATAACTTGTGGAATTACCCAGTTCGACCGGATCGTTTTCATGCGCGTGCATACAATGACCGTATTTTAGATATTAAATCCTACGCTTTGGCGGAGTTGTTTGGATTCATGGGGCTTGGTAATGCTGAGGACAATGCCTTTCAACTTGAGTTTGGTTCTGTTGTTTTGCGTAACTGGGATCCAATAAGTTATGGGCCAAGTAAGTATTTAAATGGGAATTTAATTTCCTGGGCTGTTCTGGGCTTTACTAACGCTCAGCCTTTTTCGATAGATGTAACTAAGTCGTTAATGACTTTGGCGGGAACCGCTGACAATAGAGTGCCACGTTTGGATGAGGGTAAATATCTAGTTGCTCCGACTCGTGATGATATAGGCGGTTATCGTTATCTTTATAGAAAAGATAATTTTAATGTAGAAAATTTACCTCCAAGCACATATCAGATGGTTACCAACCAGCCGAATCTTACTAACCCGGCTATTTTCAGTATTGATCTTCGATGGTTCTCAAAAGAGTCGCAAACAAATACACCGACAGCTTTCCAGCAGTTTCTTTTAACCAATCAATGGTGGGGACCAATGTATACCAATATATCGGTACCTCCTTTAGTTGTTCTTAAAACTAATATCAGTTGGGAATTGGGCTGGACGACAAATGTTACGCCTTACTTAACTAACTTCCCTTGGACTCCGGTTGGCCAACCGCCAACCTTGGTGAATTTAACAAATAAATATAGAACATTTAAGCCTAGTTATGATTATATGTTTGCTAATGTAATCACAAATATTCATGTACCAGCTGAGCAATCAGAAGTGCTTTATCGCTCATGGGAGGTAGTGCCAAATGCTCCTTTATGGAGTGTGATTGGAAGTGTGCCCACTACAACAAACTATACTACAACAATCCTCAATGATGAGTTTCCACACGGGGAAATAATTATATTACCTACAGGAAATACTGCAGGTGGAGCTGGAGCTGGGATAGGGCAAGGTGGAGGCGGAGTTGGTGGAGGTGGTCCTGCCAATGTAGTTGGTTATCATTTTACAGAGATGCAATTTGAGAGAGTTAATGTATTAACAAATATGTTAACTGATACTAATAACTTGGCTAACCCAGGAGGGGCATTGCCGGGTCAAGGTGGTGGTTTGGGTGCCGGTGGAACTGCTATAACAAATTTTGTGGGAGTGATGGAGGATGAGGTGTGGGCGAGTACGAATCATGCTTATCTGGCATACCCAATTGTTCTTCAGACAAATTCACTGTTATTAGGTGGAATTGATAAAATACGTTATATGAGAATGCAGGGTGATTCGCTTGTTACTACAAATTATTCACCGGACCGATTCCTTAAGGATTACAAGTTTCCAAATCTGAAAGATCAAACTTTTACCTATGTGATTCCAGGTTCAGCACAGGCTTTGACTAATGCTGCAATGCCTTCCTACTCATACGAGATGGATTATGTTGAAAATAGCGTTCGTAAGACGGGTAAGTTTATTAAGTTTTTCTCAAGTCCGGACATTGTTTTTACTGCTATAAATGCGCCTCCTTCTGTGACTTCAACAAATACTGCTGGAGCGGTTGCAGTAAATAATAATGCAATCAATGGAATTCAGACAGCAGGTCTGAATGGCCCGGGTGTGATTCAATCTTCAGGTAATTTAAACTTTAGTTTTAACAAGCTTGGTTTGCATTGGGAGTTGGATCCGAGCTTTTTCCTTAATGAAGAAAACCAAACGCCGGGTTGGGTTTGGGGGCACTACGATGGCTCGATGAGTGAGCCTATGGTTTTTCCAAACAGCCAAACAATTCGAGATCTTGAGAAACAAATATATTCTGGCGAATAAAGAGGCACAAAAATGTTAAATTTACTTAAATTATTTCGATGGTCAATGTGTCTTTTATTGGGCATGGCGGTCAGTGGTGTCGTGGTTTCTGTGTCTGGCCAGAGTACAAAAACCGGTGGCGATAATTCTCAAGGTTCTGTCTGGGTTAATAATTCTATTTTGGAAGAAGCACCATATGTAAATGCGGAAAAAGTTGAAAATCGTGGTCTTATAGAGGCGGCTACTCCTGACAATGTTCCATTTTACTTTTTTAATGCTAAATACTTTACTAATTCTGGAACGGTAAATATTCGAAAAGATTTCCAATTCAGTACGTTCAGCACCGACGAAAAGTCTGGTGTGGATTTTGAACCAAAAAAAGCGAAAGTATTTCATAATCATTCGACTGGTAAAATTATTAGTATAACCGATGAGTTTTCTACTGGTAGTGTGAAAATAAATGCCGAAAGTATCATTAATAAAGGTTTGATCTCAGCAGAGAATGCGGGGGTTCTACATTTGGAAGGGGATGATGTTAATTTAGTGCGAGGAGGTATTGAGATTAAATCTGGTCCTGATTTTGAGCATCCTAATGGTTTGGATGATTTTGGCAGGCCATTAGCATGGGGTTATAATCTTAATTACCTAAATGGTTCGCTTGGTCCCTATCAAGAACGAAGATTTTCATCAAATCCAGGCGGGGCGGGGACGTTGTTGGTAAAGCAGGACTGGGGCGTTAGAGATGTCTTTTGGGGTTTAAGAGTTGGATCAGCTTATAATGGTTCAAGTCCTGCAGGAGTATTTGGTTTTGGAGATTATTATTCATTTTCAGCACCTTCAGGATTGGTGTGGCAGGAAGTCTCTTCGCCATACTCTCTCACAGGTAAATATACTCCACCTTATGGTCAATATGCTATTTGGGATGGCCCCATTGCGGGCGTTGGATACAAGTCGTCATTCCGTACTGATTTCATCCGAATTGGAGATGAATACCATGAGACATATCAGGGTATACTCTTAAAGAATTCAGGCTCAGAAAAAGTCTTGTTTGATGGGAAGTTTGTTCCAACGCAGGCGCCTGCTAACAATAATCCAGAACGTTTCTTCTATGGAGCAGTTGCTAGTTTTACGGTTCCAGAAGGGATAACAAACGTTATCCAAGGGGTTAATGAAACGCGTTCGATATATGTCATCGATGAGCATCCTAATATAGGTTATGCGGGGAATGGCCTATTAGTGAATTCTCAAGAGACGGCAAGCACTGATTTTGGAATGCCACAAAATTTTGTGGTTACAAGGTATAAACCAGAAGAGTATGTGGATGGTATACCAGGTAGATATGAGCCTTCCTTCATGGATCTTTATAGAGGCGAACAAGACACCACAACATTTAATGACTCTTATTATGGATTTAGGATTACAAATGTAGTTTCTAGACTTCCTTTCTCGGAGTTGCCAAATCCTGATTTGGAAAATAACGAAAGCAAAACGCAAGCGGGTTTGGTAAGAGTTAAGGCTAAGAATTTGGATCTTAGAAACGCAAGGATAAGGGCTGAGGGTGGAATAAGAATTGAAACCGAGCATCTTATAGGGAGTACAAATGCTGTGTTAGATTCTCAAAATTTAAGTCTTAATTTGGGGAGTACAAATGGTGTTCTAGTGATTACCAATATTGTGCAGGAATCTGTGCAACGTTTTACTGGTGGGATGCAGTCATACAGTGTGGCTTGGGCTAATAATTACAGAACCACGGGCGCAGCTTTAATTGATAGAGAAAAAATATTTTTTGTTGAAGATCCGTCTGCTGAAGTGACGGTTAATCTTCACTATCACTTCTTTGTTATAGATGCATTTCTAAATGCTGAAGTCCCTGTTACTGTCACAGATTTAACTGTTAACAGTGACAAGGTAATATTTAAAGATGCCATGAATGTTACCGAATTGTTGTCAGTTAATGCTAATAGCCTTTCTATTCATAGAGACATTAATTTAGGTAAGGAAACATTCTTGGGTAGTGGTGTTTACAGTAAGGTTGATGGTCAGGCCGTATGGGATAATAAAGTTGCACCAAATCTAGAAAATTATACCAACTTTGCCTCCGTTAAAATACCGGGCCAGGCTAAATATGGTACTGATAGAGATAAATCATATGATAGTTGGGTCAACGAAGGGACGACTTCGGCTCAGGATATTTTTATAGATGCTAGTTATGTGGAAAATAGCGGCCTTATGGAAACAGAGGCTACTGTGGATATCAATGCTCAGCAGTTGGTTCTCCAAAACGGAAATATAAATGCTGGTGAGTCACTTATTCTAAGTGCTGAAAATTTTAAGATGAGGTTTCAAACCAATTCAGTAGGCACGCAATTAGTCTTGAATGTATCAAATGTGTTATCTGATGGAGGAGTCGGGGCTAACAATACTATTGCAGTAGGACGTGGTGTTGTTATGCAGCAAAAACCTGCTTCCGGAGATCTATTGGGAACTGAAATAATTGCAACTGCAGATGATTTTGTGAGTCAGGCTATTGATTGGAACTCTGATGATCACGGTGTGACTGTGAAGGGTTTCGAGAATAACGCAGCTTTGGGTAAATTGATTTTGAAAAATGGTAAATTAAGTAAATTCGAATTTCATGGAAGTGAAGAAGGAGATAATGCGATATATATAGATTATCTCGAGTTTGATGGATTAACTAAAGATGATATTTCAGAAGGCATTATTCCTGTTTTGGATATAAAAGAGGGATACAGAGTTTATTTTGCTGCTTCTAACTTGCCGGCAGAAGAAATCGACGGGATGTATAACGGTAGGTTGCGCTGGATTAAGGAATATCCTGGCCATAATAGTTCAATGCCATTGTACATTAGTGGTACTGACAAAACTATCAGGGTAAATCGGTCTTTTCGTCAAAGTATTGCTTACGATACAGACAGCGATGGTATTGCAAATGGATATGATCTTTCTCCATTTGGAAATGGAATACCAAAAATATCTAGTGTTAACATAGATCAGGATAATAGAATCAATATTAAATGGATGGGTTTGCCCTCAAGTCTTTATCGAATTGAATATAAAGAACAAGTTGAAGATGCAAAATGGAATTTGCTTACTGAGTATTATAATGATGAATACATAGTTAAGCAGATTGTCCATCAAGAAGTGTTGTCCAATAAGAGGGACAGTAAATTTTATCGCGTCCTGTATATTGAGTAAGAGTAACATTTAAATGAAACTTTATTTGGGAAATAATTTCAGTAATCGCATGGTAAAATTCTTTAAAAGATCTTTACTAGCTTTTGCATTTTTGCTGGCTGCAAATCTAAAGGCCATTGAGGAGAAGAATGGTCACTTGCCAGAGTTTAATGGTATTTCAGCCTTGGTGTTGAAAGAGGGCGTTTCAATTCATCCATCTCATTTGCTTGTAAGACTCGAAAACAAGAATGATTTACATGAACTAAAGCAGTTAATTGAAGGACAAGGTATTGAGTATAAAAAACAATTTAGCTTTTTGCCGGGGCTAGTTTTATTGGAAGTTAATCATACTGGGATAGCTAATAACGCTGTTCCTAAAATCAAAAAAAGTTTATCCGAAAAGTTGGCCTTTTTGTCTGAGGCCCCAATAATAAAGTACGCTGAGTACGATGTAATAGACAAATACACCAAAACGCCTACAGATAGCGCTTACATTTCTGAAGATTTATGGGGGCTGAACAATACGGGGCAAAATGGTGGAAGCTTTGACGCTGATATAGATGCTCCAGAAGCTTGGGATCTTACCACAGGAAGTGAAGATGTTATCGTGGTGGTTATGGATTCAGGACTTCATGTAACTCATCAGGATCTGGAAAATCAATTATGGATCAATGAAGATGAAGTTCCTAATAATGGTAGAGATGATGATGGTGATGGTTTCGTTGATAATATAAACGGTATAAATCCGGCATTAAATAATGGTGATTTAGATGACCCTGTTGGACACGGAACACATGTTGCTGGAACAATTGGTGCATCGGCAAATGATAGTGGTGGCCATGTAGGAATTGCGTGGAATGTAAGGTTGATGGGTGTGAAAGGGGGAGATTATGGAATTAGTAGATCAGCACAACTTGCAGGCATAGATTTTGCAATCGCCGAGGGAGCCACGGTGGTCAACTGTAGTTTCGGAGGTCTTAATTATTCTCAAACAATGTTTGAAGCTTATGCTGCAGGCGGTGAGGCTGGAATAATATTTTCATGTGCGAGTGGCAATGATGGTCTTGATATCGATTCGGTTACATTTTTTCCAGCTGGTTATGATCTTGAATGTGTTATATCGGTTGCAGCTTCAGATCGGAGAGATGAATTAGCGTATTTTTCAAACTATGGTTTTATGGGGGTTGATTTAGCTGCCCCGGGTGTAGATATATATTCAACAACATCTTCCGCAGATGATGCTTACAAATTGGAGGATGGCACGAGCATGGCCGCCCCTCATGTTTCAGGTGTCTTGGCCCTGATGAGGTCTTTGCAGCCTTCTTGGGGTAATTTGGAAATTAGGGAACAGTTACTTTCCAGTGTTGATGTCTTGGAGTCATTAGAAGGGTTTGTAAAAACCTCTGGCAGACTAAATGCCTTCAGTGCATTGGATGGAATGGCAACAAAAATACCAGATGGTAATATGGAAATATCAATTTCTCCGCCTTCTGGTTCAATGCTCTTAGCAGGTGCAGATCAAGAGTTTTTTGTCACGGTCATTGATGGGGAGCCTGTGCAAAATGCGACAGTCATTGGAATTAAAGATGACGGGAATAATTTATATTTCAACAATGATGGAGACGCGCCAGATGTTTTAAGAAAAGACAATATATACTCTTATTACATGAAGCTTCCGGAGGAACCTAGGAAGATGAAGGTAACATTGTTGGTAGATGCTCCTGGGAAAAAAGAATTAATTCGTGTTGTAAATTATGAGATTGTTCCAGTGCCGCTGAATGATAATTTTTCTGATGCGATAAAACTGCACAATGAAGGCGGCCTTGTTGAAGCATTTAATAATTTTGCAACAATAGAACCGGGAGAACAAAAACATTCACTGGCAGAGAATCCTACTGCATCGCTATGGTGGAATTGGTCGCCAGCTAAATCTGGTCAAGCCATTGTCGATTTATCAGGAAGTGATATTTCTGGGGTTGTGTCGATTTATTATGGGGCTGAAATGGCAGATCTAATAGAGCTTGCGGCAAATATACCTTTAGATGGCAAGCGTGAGTCTTATGTTAATTTTAATGCTCAGAGGGGCAAAACATATCGAATTGTTGTTGCTAGTCAGAGCGCAAGCGATTTGGGATACATACGGTTAAGGGCAGAGGTTGGAGGGATAGTTGATGAGAATCCTCCTTATTTGGCAATTAAGAGTCCGCCAAATGGTCTAGTTACATCAGAGGAGCGGATTGAGATTGTCGGTAATGCTGTAGATCCTGTGCCTAATGCTTCAGGGGTAAGAGAGGTTCAGGTGCGGGTTAATGGCAGCTTTGCAGTTCAGGCGATCGGTGCAGAAGATTGGTCAATTCCATTACTATTAAAGAATGGGATTAATTCAATTGAGATTGTGGCCATTGACTTTTCAAACAATGTATCCAAACCGACAATAATGGAAATTGATTACAAGGCGCCTGATGTTCCAAATGATCATTTTGGGAATGCAGATAATTTAAATATGCAGGTTTTTGTTGCTGACGGCAAAATAGATGAATTTTCACTGTCGCAAGATGTTAAAAATCAGGGTGAGCTGCATGTTGAGGTTAATGGAGTGGCTTTGAATGAAGAGGGATATTCTCTCGACGAGTTAAGTAATAGAAAGATTACAATTAAGAAAGCGCCTGCTAAGGGTTCTGAAGTCAAAGTATTTTATAATAATTGGTTATCAGAAATGGTAAATACTGAGAAAGCCACTAAAGAGACTAATGAACCTTACCATGCCGGTAATGAGGGAGGTTCTTCAGTGTGGTGGACATTTACAGCACCTTTTGATGGAGTCCTAAGTGTGCGGACTATAAACACGAAAGTTGATACCATAATGGCATTATATCAGGGATCTCGTGTAGGAGACTTGTTATTGATACAGTCTAATGATGATGATGAATCTTTGAAAAATTTGGATGGTAATCCGGGTCTTAGTAGGATTGACCAGGCACTTGCAAAAGGCGCGACAGTGAAAATTGCAGTCGATGGCTTTGGTGGGCTTAAGGGGGATCTTGGAGTTTCATCCCTATTTACTGCTCAGGAAGTGTATAGCTTGCTTATTAAAGCGGGTGATAATGGTTCGTTGAAGACGCCCAAGTTGCCGTTTCATGATGGCAAAGGTAATCGCTTCGGTTTGTATGCAGGGGACTCAGAGGTTGAGGTGATAGCTGTGGCTGATGAAGGTTATGAGTTTACTGCTTGGAGTGGGTCTATTAATTCTCTAGATAATCCAATTCGTTTGGTAGTAACTGATGATACAGATATAAAAGCTAATTTTAGTCCAAGAAGTTTATCTGACGATTTTGAGAGCGGGGGCTTGGCTCGATTGCCATGGTCAACTGATAAGTCTGCTGGTTGGTTTGTTCAGTCTCAAGTTAGTTTAGACGGTGAATATGCATTGCAGTCCGGTCCCATTAGTGATGGTCAAGTAAGTGAAATAACAGTTTCGGTTGATTGCAGTAATGGCAAGGGTTCGTTTTACGTTAAATTAGATTCAGAACTTAATTGGGATAAATTAACATTCTTGATAGACGGAAGAGTTGTAGAACAGTGGTCGGGGCAGGTTGAATGGAATAAGTACGAGTTTAATTTGTCAGAGGGAAGCCACCAATTGTCATGGAGATATCAAAAGGATTTTGCCAATAGTATTGGAGCGGATTCTGCTTGGGTTGATAACATTAAACTGCCCCTAAGTTTGAAGGCGTCAGTTGGTTTAGTTCCATCCGATAATGGACATAAAGTAAGAGTGTGGGGAGTACGTGGTCATAGATATAATGTTCAAGTCTCGGATGATCTAATTACGTGGAAGCCATTTGATAGCGTAATTATAGATGCTGATGGTATTACTGAGACTGAGGTCGAAATAGATACTAAAGATGGAGCTGCTTACTTTAGGGCTGTGGCGCCTTAATTTGAGTAACATAAAAAACATGGTAGTTTTTAAATCTAATAGATATATGAAAGTTTCTTGGTTGAATTTGATGAGAGGATTTTTCTCAGGCAAGTCATTGCTGCCTCTTGCACTTTTTACTTTTTCTCTTCAGGCGATAATAGCAGATGGTTCGGGATTGGTTCAGTTTGCTGCGAGCGAGTACGCCGTTGATGAGAATGATGGGTCTTTAACGATTACTGTTAATAGAGAAAGAGGTGGTGCCGGGGCAGTATCTGTTAGTTATGAAATTGAACCGCTGACTGCTGGTAGTCTTGATTATAGTGCGTCAAATGGAATGCTAAGTTGGGCAGATGGAGAGAAGGGTGGTAAAAGTTTTACAATTGATATTATAAATGATTCCGAAAATGAACCTAATGAATTGTTTACGATAAATCTATCCGATCCGAAAAACGGTTTGGTTTTGGGGGACCTCAAGAGTTCGACTGTAATAATTTATGGCAGTGAATCCGGTACTTTTCGATTTGCCTCAGAAGGATATATAACATCAGAATTTGATGGAACTGTAGAGATCTTGGTTACTCGTGGATTGGGGGCGAAGGGAGCTGTGCAAGTCGACTATGAAGTAAAAGGCGGTGAAGATCTTTCTGATAATGAGATTGGCACGGTACAATTTGCGCGTCGATTACCTGATACAATTGTTGAAAATGCCGACATAGAGTACACCTTCAAAGCAGGAGTGCCTGCAAAAGAAGGGCGGGATTTCATTGATACGCCTATGAATCCGCTCAAAGGAACTTTAGTCTTTAGGGATTATGAAATGTCCAAGATTTTTGAGATTCAATTGTTGCCTAATAGAGATGGTGATGCTTTTCCGTTTACAATGGCGGAGTTGGTGTTGTCCAATCCAAGGCCGGTTGAGGGTGAGTCTGAAAATATTCAGCCTGTTTTGCATGCGAGTAAGTTTCGTTCAACTTTAAGAATTAATGATATTACAGGTCCTGGCACTGACGTAATTTGGGAACAACAACCTTGGCCGGATACCCCCGGAAGCAGACGTCGCGGTTTTTCTTTTATGCAGGCTCGCTATAAGCGAAGTGAGAGTCTCTTTGGGGTTAAAACTCAAGAGGAATTCGACCATCCAAGTTACAGGATGATTGAAATACCAGTAATGCGAGCGCTTCCGTACGATGCCAGTGTGGAAGTTGGTTACATGATTGGTCCTAATAGGGGAATGATTGTCGATGATGCCCGTGAGAATTGGGTGAATGAAGGTCCAAAAGCGTCAAATCTGCTTTCTGGACATGGGGACGATATTGATACAGGTGTGAAATATTTACTGTTACCAGGTGATGAGCCGAGAATTACTCCTGGTTCGTTATCTGGTTTACTTGATTTTGGAGATTTTGAGCAACCAATGCATTCAAGGCTTAGTTTGCCCCAAAAAATATTAAATCCAGGATCTGATGTGGCAACACCGTTTGGTCAAAGATTATTTACACCATCATTTAGTCTCCCGATTACAAATGACCCGCAGATGCGAGATTTTGGGGTAGTCACTGGAAAATTGAGCTGGGGGGTAGATGATATAGAACCAAAAATAATTGAATTTAAAATTGCTGACGATGATATAGCTGAATTTAATGAGGATATAGTAATAGTTCTATATAACCTCAAGACTGAGTTTGATGATTTTGCACGAGATTCAGAAGATCAGATTGAAAATGATGGTGGCGATGGTGGTGGCGACGGCGACGGCGACGGCGACGGCGATGGCGATGGCGACGGCGGTGATGAACCTGAAGAGGAAAAATTGATCAAGCCCGGTTCTCATCTTGGGGTGCAATATTGGACAACAGTTACAATTATGGATGATGATCAACCTGCAGGAGGTGCAGTTGGTGATACAATAGATAATCCTTTTATCCCTGATATTAATAATGATGTTTATGATTTGGCGATACAGGATGCCAAGTACGATACTGGAGCTGTTTTAGATACACAAAAATCGGAGAAGATATATGTTGCAGGAGATTATACATCAGTCAACGGGGAATTGATAAACCGAATTCAACGTTTAAATAATGACGGAACAGTTGATGATGAATTTGATGTTGGTTTAGGTGCAAACTATTATGTAAATGCCCTAGATTTGTCTGTTGATGATGATGATATCGTCAAGGTCGTGGCGGGTGGTGGTTTTACCTCGTATGATGGGAAGCCAAGAAAAGGAATTGTAAGGATTAATTATGATGGATCAGTAGATGAAAGTTTTCAGCCAGGACTGGGTGTCAATGGCGAAGTTATTGACTTAAAAGTGTTAGATCAGATTGGCAGTATTGTAATTGTTGGAGACTTTGATGAGATAGACGGCAAAAGTAGAAATTCTATAGCTAAGTTATCAGGTGACGGAAAGTTGGATTTAAATTTTGATGTTGGGTTGGGTCCTGATGGCCCGGTTAATTCAGTTGCTGTAATGGCTGATGGCAGGCTAATAATTGGTGGAGATTTTATTTTTGTGGGGGAAATTTACAGTCCATCAATTGCTATTCTAAATAGTGAAACAGGACAGGTTGATACCTCTGTTTCATTTAATCAGGGTATTAATGGAATTGTACATGATATAAAAATTGATCCCTCAGGAGGCTTTTATGTAGGTGGTAACTTTACCAAGGCTTCTGGAGTTTCT
>JASLKL010000051.1 GCA_030747605.1 Verrucomicrobiota bacterium
CGATGGAAGCTTAATATTTTTGACTTATGATGGAGTAGACCAACAGTTCGTTGCTGCCCTAGAAAAAGAAACCGGCAAGACTCGCTGGATGACCAAAAGGACATACAAGTCCGGCCGGGTCCCTCCAAAGGATAAGCCTAATGATAATCGCAAATCATATGCCACGCCTACCATCATTGAGCATGATGGAAAAAAACAACTTATTAGCCCTGCCGCAGAAGCGACTTATTCATACGATCCTTCGACTGGTAAAGAGTTATGGTTTATTCGTCACGGATCTGGTTATGGCTATAACGTCACATGTCGCCCAATTTTCAGGCACGGCCTTATTTTCACCAACTCAGGAATCTCTAAAAAACTTTTCGCCATTGATCCATCCGGGTCGGGAGACGTAACAGATTCGCACATACGTTGGACAACCCGTAGAGGCGTTTCAAATATTCCTGCCCCTCTGATTGTTGGAGACAATTTGTACATGATTACTGATAGCGGAGGAATGGTAAGCTGCTACAACGCCAAAACTGGTAAACAAATCTTTAGCGAAAGACTGGGGGGCCTACAAAACCATTGGGTATCTCCCGTATATGCCGATGGAAAGATATACTTCTTTAGCAAAGATGGAGGGGCTTCAGTGGTTGAAGCTTCCTCTGAATTTAAGGTGCTCTCCAAAAATGAATTCGATACAGTATTTGTTTCCATGCCAGCCATTGCCGAAGATTCTATGCTTATACGGTCCGATACGCATCTCTACCGAATAGCCAAAGGATACGAGGTCAAAGCCCTTCCCAAAATAGCTTCTGCAACTAAGCGCTCCAAAAAGACAAAGGAATTTTCCAAAAAGCCTCAACAGCGAAATCCCAGTAATTTAGTTGATGTAACAGCATATTATTTGGGAGGAAAAACCAACAGCAAAGGGATATTTGAATGCAGTTTTATGATTGAAGAGCCAGGCGTTCCAAAGGATGAATGGCCTCAGGTCAAATTTACTGGTGATCGTTTTCAAGCCGCTTTTTCTGGCTATAAGCAATATCAAAAAGTTAATCTCGACCTAGCAAAGCGGACAGCACGCCGCAAAAAATAATTTCGCAGATAAGCAAACATGGATATGAAGCATTTTAATCGGCGGCAAATGCTAAAGGTGGGAGCCTTAGGAGGGCTCTCATTATCTAATTACCTGAGAGTTCAAGCTGCCTCAAAATCGAATTCGCCAACCCGGTCTGGAATTTTTATTTTTCTAGAAGGCGGCCCTTCCCATCAGGACACTTTTGACCTCAAGCCGGATGCTCCCTCTGAATACCGTGGCGAATTCAATCCCATATCGACTTCAGTTCCTGGAATTCAAATTTGCGAATATCTTCCAGAATTGGCTAAACGCGCCAAAGACTACGCGATTATTCGTGGCCTCACTCATACTCTTGCAGATCATGGAATTGGGAAAAAATATTTGCTCACAGGAAACCGTCCTTCTCAGACATTAAGTTATCCAGAATATGGCGCGGTAGTAAGCAAAGTACATCCATCTGCGCCAGACCTGCCGTCCTACGTTTCGATAGACGAATCGTTTGTAGGCCCTGGTTATCTTGGTAATGAATTTAGTGCGCTTACGGCTAAAAAGCCGACATATGGAATTCCTTATAGTGTTCGAGGCATTTCTCTTGAGGATGGATTAACAGTAGAAAAATATAATTCCCAAAAGAAACTTCTAGACGATCTGGACACCGCGTTCAAAGGCTATGAAGACCTAGACGAATCAGTTCGCGGCCTTGATCGTTTTGGGGAACAGGCTCACGACATCATCAGTTCTCCAACAACTAGAAAAGCTTTTGACCTTTCTCTGGAAAAGCCTGCCGAAGCAACTAGATTTGGAAGGCACGAGTTCGGTCAAAGCCTGCTACTTGCTTCAAGGTTAATCGAGTCCGGGGTTCATTTTGTTACGGTCCGATTGCGTCCAGCTGAATTTGATTTTGATACTCACACAGATAATTTTTCGCGGCTAAGAAATTTGCTGCCACCCTTTGATAAAGGACTGGCTTCCTTAATCGACAGACTAAAGGAAAGGGGTCTTTTCTCCTCAACAGCGATAATGGTCGCCGGTGAATTTGGCCGAACCCCTAAAATAAACAATCAAGGCGGACGAGATCATTGGGCAAGAGCCATGTTTGCCCTGATGGCCGGCGGGGATGTCCGGGGGGGGCAAACGATCGGCAAAACGGATAAACTTGCGGGGGAACCGGAAGGAGCAGGCTATTCCCCGGAAGATATAGCCTCGTCGTTTTTTCAAAATATTGGGATATCTCCTCAAAAAGAATTCCAGACTAATGTAGGAAGGCCAATTAACCTCGTACGTGACGGACATCCAATTAAACAACTTTTTTCATGAAAAAAAACATACAATACATCATAGCCCTCGGGGCCATCGTTCTTCTCTCCGCATGCGGGCAAGCTCCGCAGCCTCCCAATATAACACTTTTCGAAGCAGCGATTAATGGGGATTTAGATGCCACGAAACAACATATTGCTGCGGGAACGAACCTAGATAAACAAGACCCAAGCCCAACCGGGAACAAAGATACTGCACTAGGAATGGCAGCGGCATTTGGCCATTCTGCTGTAGCAATTGCACTGATAAATGCCGGCGCAGATTTAAATAAAAGAAATAAAGATGGAAATACGCCTCTTCATAGTGCCGCGTTTTTGTGTCACACAAAAATAGTTCAAGCTTTAGTGACTAAAGGAGCCGATAAAGGAGCCAGAAATAATGACGGAAGCACCGCACTAGAAGGCGTTCTGATACCATGGAAAGACGCAAAACCTATTTACGAGTTCCTTGATTCGCTTATATTCAAGCCTTTTGGGACTCCATTGGACTACGACCGAATCCAATCCACCCGCCCAAAAATCGTCAAGGCTCTGCAGTAATTTTTGCCAACCTCTTATTCGGATTGTCCCTCATTTTGTGAAGTGACATCTCTTTTGGGCCAAATATATAAATCTTTAAACTTGTAACTAATAAGCTGTGTTTTGCCTATAATGTTCCGCTTGTGCCATGTTTTATGATCGTTTTACCACCACAATGCTGTCTTAATCGCTGGTTCAAAGAAAAAATCCTATCATGAGGAAATCGTTTATAATTCTTATAGCTTTCGTTTTATTTGCACTTGGCAATTCCCCCGCTCAAGCCAAGGGCCTTAAACTCGATGACCTATTCCAAAAAGATCGTGTTATCAAAGTTGATATTAAGGTTTCTCCGGCGAACTGGGACAAGCTGCGATTTAAATCACGCAATTTTTTCGAAGCCCTCCAACCCAGCCGACAATTTGAACCTCCCCCTTCTCCTTACGAGTATGTGGAAGCAAGCGTTACAATCGATGGGGTAACTTATCCGAAAGTGGGTATCCGAAAGAAAGGATTCATTGGCTCACAGGATACCGGCCGGCCATCCATCAAAATCAAACTAGACTATTTTGACGAAGATCAAGAAATAGACGGATTAAATAATCTAACATTCAACAACAATAAGCAGGACACCACGTTGATGAATCAGTTTATGTGTTATGATCTATTTGATCAGGCTGGCTCTCCTGGCTCACGCTGTGGATTTGCTAATATCATAGTAAACGGAAAAAATCTTGGCATTTATGCACACGTTGAGTCAGTCCGCAAACACCTCCTTAAACGAGAGTTTGGAAGCTCTAAAGGAACCCTTTATGAAGGAACCGTTGTTGACTTTTATAAAGATTGGGAAGGAAGCTTTGATCGCAAAACCGGAAAAAAGAAAAAAGGCCTGAACTCAATCCTTGATGTAATCAACGTAATGGAGGGAGGGAACGGCACCCCTCTGTTTAGTGGAGACTTTCCAGGGCGCGCACTCGTTCCTGAAAACGGCGATTTGGATGATGAATGGTTTAAGCCAGATTTTGACGACTCACAATGGATCTCAGGAAAAAATGGAGCCGGATTCGAAACAGAGGAAGGCTACGAAAAGCTGATCCAGAAGTCTTTTGATTTCGAGGAACAAATGAATGGCAAAGCCACTTCACTTTATCTTCGATTCCCATTTGAACTAAAAGATGTTGAGTCCCTTAAGGAAACCAATCTCGCTCTTCGCATGAAGTGCGACGACGGCTTTGTAGCTTATATAAATGGCAAAGAGGTCGCCCGTTTTAACGCCCCTGAAAATTCATCCTGGGACTCCGCTGCAACTGGCAGCAGGGCCGATCCCTCAAATATGACGTTCTCTGATTTTGATATCTCCAAGCATGTCGACCTGCTTCATGAAGGCAAAAACCTTCTAGCCATCCATGGAATGAATAACAGTCGGGCAAGCAGTGACTTTCTCATAGTAGCGGAGCTGGCAAAAAATGATTTTCAATTTGAAAAAGAGTTGTGGAAACATATCGATGAAGAATCTTTCTACAAATTTTGGGCACTTGAAGGCCTCGTGAGTTTTTGGGATGGATACTCTGGAAATCGCAATAATTTCTTTGTCTATTTAAATCCTGAAACAGACAAATTTCATTTCATGCCCTGGGGAACAGACTGCGCCTTTCAAAAATACAGCCCACTCGGAGTAGACCGCCGGTCTCCTCGTTCAGTTCGCACTGTCGGCATTATATGTCATCGTCTGTATCAGCTTCCGGCTGTGCGCAAAAAATATGCCGCCACCATGAAAAACTTGCTTGCTACACATTGGGACGAAGAAAAACTTTTATCTGAAACAGAGCGTATCGAGGACTTGCTAGACCCTTATCTTTCTCCAGAACAAAGAAGAAGAGTCCGCTACGAGCCTATACGACAATTCATACGCAATCGTCGTTCTGATGTTGAACGAGAAATTAACGGAGACGATATGCCTCTATGGAATTCCACTCCGGAACCTCCCCCTGTCATCGGAGGGAGGCCTAATGAGCGCCGAGGAAGAAGAGGCGATGATGAACGGCGCGGGCGAAGAGATGAAAATGACCGTGGTGATCGCGCCAAGGCAACCTCCTTTTTTGACGCCGCAAAAGAAGGCGACTTCAAGCTCGTTAAAGAATACTTGGCCAAGGGGGTCAAAGTTAATGATACCGATGAAAGGGGAGGGTCAGCAATTGGCCTGGCAGCACTGGCGGGTCAAAGTAAAATGGTTGGATTCCTAATTGAAGAAGGTGCAAATGTGAATATTGCCTCTGGAGATGGCGGCACGCCACTCCATGGCGCGGCCTTCCTCGGACAAGTGGAAACCGTTGGGATACTTGTTAAGGCAGGGGCCAAGGTAAACGCACAAAATCAAAGAAAAGAAACCCCGCTTGATAGTTGCTCCGGGTGGAATGACGAAACCAAAGGTTTCGTTGAATTGATCTCTGGATTCCTTCAAATCGAAGTCGACATTGAGAAGGCACGTGCAGGGAGATTAAAGGTTGAAGCATTGCTCAAAGAGAATGGAGGAAAAAGGGGCGCGGAATTAGCCAGCGCCGGCCTTGGAGCTCTATGGAATGCAGCCAAAACTGGAAACCTGGCCGCTCTGGAAGCCAACACCAAAGACAATTCGGCATTGGAGGCACACGACGACAAAGGGATCACCCCTCTTTCATGGGCTGCCAATGCTGGACAAGCTGAAGCAGCTCAATGGCTCATCGATAAAGGCGCCAACGTCAATGGCAAAAACAGGGATGGCAACACTGCCCTTCACGGAGCCGCATTTTTCGGTAATTTAGAAGTAGTCGAGCTCTTGCTTAAACATAAGGCCAAGGTAAATGCTCGGAGCACCAAAGGAGAAACGCCACTCGACACGGTGTCCGCAGAATGGGGTGAAGAGACTAAAGGGATCCTCCAGTTTATAGCCGGCATTCTTGAGCTAAAAATCGATATCCAACAAGTAGAGGCCAATCGCCCTAAAATTGTCGCATTACTACGTAAACAAGGTGGGCTTACGAGTCAACAACTAGACTAGTCTGGAAATTTTCCTCATGCCTAAACCATGGCCTCTAAGCTGATTTGTTTTTAGCCTCATCGGTTTATCTGCTTTTTCTGTATGGCATCCTCCTCCCTTCCACCAATGCAACGTTACCATGACTTTGATGCCTTGCGTTCTGTAGCCATGCTTTTAGGCATTGTCCTACACGGAATGATGTCGCTTGTGCCACTTCCTATCGAAATATGGCCAACTCAGGATGTAGCTAGAGATGAATTTTACTGGTTTCTTCTTCACGCTATCCATGGATTTCGATTGCAACTCTTCTTTGTGTTGAGCGGATTTTTCACAATGATGATGTGGAAAAAGTATGGACTCAAAAAACTCCTCGGCCACAGAGCCAAACGAATTCTATTGCCGCTTTTGGTTTTTTCCATACCTCTTCTACCTATATTTATTGCAATCGACCATTACGGCAGGCAAGTCACAGCAAACTGCGATAGCAGTTTATCAATATGGAATGCTTCCAAAGCAGGTGATCCCAGTGCAATAAATCAGCATATTGCTTCAGGGGCGGATCCTAATGCTGCAGATTTAACTGGAGTAACGCCATTAAGTTGGGCTACGCGAACAGGGCATGTTCCTGCTGCTGCTGCCCTAATAGAGCGTGGAGCAAATATTCAAGCGCCGGAATCTGATGGAACGACCGCACTTCATAATGCTGCCTTCTTTGGCCATATTGATATGGTGAAATTTTTGGTCAATGCCGGAGCAGATATAAATGCTGAAACAAGTTTGGGAGATACCCCGATATCGTTAACCCGAACAGATGAATTTACCACCATCCTGATCGCCGAAATGATGTTGGCACAATTCGATGACTCCCAACTTACCGCCAATCGTGAAGAGGTATTTTTGTTTCTTAAAGAGAAAGGGGCTAACTTAGAATTCCCAGAAAGGAATGATCCTCTGGACTGGTTTTATCCCTTCTTGCCTGGAATGAAGCCTCTTGTAAGTCAGTTGCCTCCGGCGGCTCAGACAGGCATGGAACTGACTGTCATCTTTTGGATACTTTCAGTGTTGCCTGTCTTTCAACATCTATGGTTCTTGTACTATTTATTTCTAATTGTTCTGGGGTTTGCAGCCTTTACTTGGATGTTTCGTATCCGTGATAAGAAGCCCGTCCCTTCTTGGATGGTTTCTTGGCCCTTATGCCTAATTTGGGTGGTCCCGTTAAGTATTGTTCCGCAATTTTTCATGATCACCGACTTTGGTCCCGACACCGCAGCAAGCCCAATTCCCTGGCCTCCGTTACTCCTTTATTACTCAGTGTTTTTCGGATTTGGATCGCTGTCTTATGGCCGCAAATCCTTTGAATCAACTGCCGGCCGCTTCTGGCCTATAGCGTTAATCCTCGCCATTCCCATCTTGATTCTTGGTGTATCGGAATATTCAGAGCGCGGCAGTTTGTTTGTCCCTTCTCAAACTACTTCTCTGTCTACATTTTTGCGACACCACTTACTTTGCACTCTCTTCAGTGTTTTATACGCCTGGCTGATGATCTTTGGTTTAATTGGCGCATTCCGGAAATATTGCTCCAGAGAAAATCCCCGCATCCGTTATCTCTCCGATGCATCTTATTGGCTGTATATTGCTCACCTCCCCATAATCTGGCTACTGCAAATCTGGATCGCAGATGCCCCTTGGCCAGGAGCGGTAAAATTGCTAGCAATTTGTGCTGCCACAACCCTGTTTCTTTTGGTGATTTATGAGATTGCGGTGCGCTACACTTGGGTAGGAGCCATGCTAAATGGCCGTAAATCTCGTAATAATTGATATTTGCCCTTGGATAAGTCAGTCGCTACTCTCCGCCCTCGTTTGGATAAACTTGCCTCTACAACCCTCGGGAAATCCCCATCTCTTTCTTTATGAATTTATTCAAAATGCTTTGGAAAGCCATCGACATCACCCTTGCCATGTCAGGCTTGCGCCTGGACTCAGGGCGAATGCTTTTTGCTTGGATTCCATTGGTGGGGCTATCAACGGGCCTCCTCTATTACGTTGACCAAAACGACTATCACATCCCATACATTATTGGCACTTGGATCTTTTACTACTTAGGTATCAGCTTAATTCTCGGAACCAATATAAAGCGGGCGATGGTTAAAAAGTTTGGGGAAACAAAAGCTCTCGGTTTGTATGACATGATATGTGGAATCATGTTTTTTAATATTGGGACCGGGATAAGTGCAGCAGCACTTCATAATATTGGAGCATTTGAACTGTCGCTCAACTTGAAGTGGGGGCTATTTGCTGTGCTTTCTGTCTTTGGCTTTGGAATTAAGTTTTGGGCCACATGGGTCGTGGGCATAAACACTTATTATTTTCGCGACCTGTTTCTTGATCGTGCACAGGGAGAATTTACTGCTGCCGGGCCGTATAAATTCCTTCCTAACCCGATGTACGGGGTTGGCAATTTTCATGCATATGCTGGCGCTGTTGTTACCTGCTCCACTTTCGGACTTTGGTATGCGCTGGCGTGCCATGCTGGAATTTACGGATTCTACTTTTTTGTTGAGAAACCTTTCATAAAAAGGATCTACTTAGGGGCTGACTAGATTTATCCCTCTGGGAAACTCAATCAGACAGCGCGCCTGTTTTCTACATGAGTCTTCGGCAATTGAATTGAGTCATAACGAATTAATAGGGAAAGGTTTACTTCTCAAAGTCTTGTAAGTTAGCAACAAGCCGTTGATTTTTTTCTTGTTTTAAATTCCCCGACGCTATTTTGTGTTTTGAATCTCAGATGCCTTAATTATGTCTAAAAATAAGTCAGAAACTCCCGCCGCGAACATCGGCCAATTTCTGGTCATTGCTGGGTTGATTATCCTTTACGGATTCGGCGCCTTTTGGGTGTGCGCAGAACTAATTCAAGGGGGCGAAGATACGGACAAAATTCCCATGTACATTCAATATGGTGTTCCTGTTCTATTCGCCGGAATTGGAATACTATTTTTTACTGTGCTATTCCAGCGCTTGAAAGCCGTAAAGACCGATAAATACAAAGACGTACAAATTTAATATGAGCGATTCTAAAATCATTCTTGTCACAACTCCAACTGTTCCTGAAAAAAAAGTCGTGCGAACATTGGGTCTTGTGCGAGGAAATACAATCCGAGCTCGCCATGTTGGCAAAGACATCATGGCAGGGCTGCGAAACCTGGTGGGCGGTGAGGTAACCGAATATGCCAAACTACTTGCTGAGAGTCGGGAACAAGCCCTCGACCGCATGATTGCAGAAGCGGAAAAATTGGAGGCCAATGCTATTACCGGAGTCAATTTTCAAACTTCAGTAATTATGGGCGGAGCAGCGGAAATGATGGCGTACGGAACCGCTGTAATAATAGAATAAACTAAGCCGCTATACTATATTCTGCGCGCAATCGCTGGATCGCTTATTTCTTTTTCTCAGCGCCCTTTGGCAAAACCTTCATCACCCCGCGCATCATCATGGCATGCCCTGGAAATGTGCAGACGTATGGATAATCGCCTGGTGGCGGGGCAGTAAAACTAATTACAGCTTCTTCGTCGTAATCAATCATCGTGGATCCCCAAAGAATTAACGGGGTATCTGGCCTCCACTGTTTCCCAAAGCCGTCGTTCCCCAAGGCAATTGCGAGATTGGCCACCTCATCAGCCTTACCTGGTTTAACAACGAGTAGGTTGTGCGGGGGGAAATCCTTGTTCTTAAAAGTAAGCAAAACTGGCCGTCCCGTCTCAACATTAAACTCCTTCACATCATAAACCATCTTGTCCTCAACGGTACTAATAGTAATCCTAAACGGCTTTTCCCGAATGGCCCCGGTCACAGCCATGTCCAAGGAGTAAAACCCTGTGCGAGCAGTGACAAAGAGCGTCTTGCGATTTTTCCCTCCGAATACAACATTAGCAGGGCTCTCCGGAAACTTTAGATCTGCAATCTGTTCCCCCTTTGGACTGAAAACTTTAACTGAGCCAGAGGTAAGATAAACATTTCCATACTGATCAAGCGTCATCCCATCAGACCCACTTTCACAAAATAATTTGCGATCCTTCAGTGTGCCATCTTCCTGAATACTGTAGCTGTAAATTTTACTATCCCCTATATCCGCAATGTAAAGTGTGCCCCCATCAGGGGTTCCAACTAAGCCGTTTGGGGTCTTAAAACCATCAGCAACTCGAATTACTTCTCCTCCGTCAGGCTTAATGTAATAAACATGCTTTCCGTCCTGCATGAGTTCTTTATTCCCATAGTTAGGGTCAGAAAAATAGACCCCGCCCTTAAGATCGATCCATAGGTCGTTAGGCTTATTAAATTTTTTGCCGTCATAACGCTTGGCAAGCGAACTGGTATCGTTCCCATCTACGGAATAGGCAACCACACGCTTTGCGTTGCCCTGACAAGCAAAAAGCCTCCCGTCATCAGCGAAGTATAACCCATTCGCTCCGTTGGTTTCCTCGGCAAAAATTGAAAGCGCCTTACTCGAAGAGGCCCATTTATGGATGCGATTATTGGGAATATCAGTGAAATAAACATCCCCGTTGGCAGCAACTGCCGGGCCCTCTGTAAACTTGAAGCCTCCAGCCAACTTAATTGGCTTAGCTTGTGGAGCAACCACGTCTGCAGCGCTGCCTTCGTTTGCCAAGGCGACAACGCCACACGCCAGCACCAGCGACCGGGTTATTGTCTGCAAAGAAACAATCATTCTTTTTGACTTAAGAATCCCCTATTTATTCTGATCCCAAAACTGTTTCACAGTCTTTGCAGAAATGCGCGCATGTTCAACTGGCGAGCCAAGTACAGTCTTCAACAGCTCCTCATTGTGCTTATCATTCCGCTGATAAACCCATAACGCCTCTAGGAGATGATGGGCATCATCCTTGGACTTTGGATCAAGCTGTTTCACCCACTTATCTGTAGCCGCCAACACCTTGTCACTAGGATGTTCGGAAAGCTCCACTCTAGCCCTGTGCCGAACCCCGTTGATTGGGTGCTTTAGTAGATCAAGCAATTTATTGATAGACTGGCCATCAACTTTCACGTGTTTGGAAAGCTCCCTTCCTTCATAAGTTACGCGGTAAATACGCCCGTGCTTTTTATTGCGGTTAGGATCTCGAACGTTGTGCTGCATATGGCCAACAATAACATTCTGCCAATCTGAAACATATAGGGCCCCGTCCCCGCCTATCTCAAAGTCGGTTGGGCGAAAGTTGCGATCTCCGGAGACGAGTAAGTCCTTTGTTTCCGTTCCCCAAACATCCCCTTCGTCATCATATGCCATCGTGTACTGCTTGATGCCCAGAAATCCTATAGCGTTACAAATAAGGAAATTACCATTGTTCTCCTCGGGAAAATGATCGCTGGAAAGAATTCCGCTCGAACAAACCGGGCGAACGGTCTTTTTCAACAGTTCTTGCATCTTGAAGTTTCCTTTGCCGTCCGGACGAACTTGATAGGCCCTGCCTCCGGTGCCATCTGTCGCATAATGGTACCCCCAGTAATCAAAACTAATCCCGTGTGGATTTGGACTGTTATTTGCGTGACGCTGAAAACGGAACGTACGAGGGTTAAAGCGATACATGGCTGAGGCCGTATCGCGTTGTGGCCCTTGCCATGGTGTTTCCACATTGCTGACGTGAAAAACACCGCGCTGATAGTATATGTATCCGTCTGGCCCATAGACGATATTGTTGGCTGCATGGTGAGTGTCGGCGGAGTCGAGACCATGAAGCAACCGTTCTTTAACATCAGCAACGTCATCTCCATTGGTGTCCTTGAAATAAATCAGGTCTGGACAACTTGCGACGATCACGCCTCCATTCCAAAAGTCGAACCCTGTAGGATTGTGGACTCGGGCGAAAGTAATCATTTTGTCGGCTTTGCCATCTCGGTTTTTGTCCGGCAAAATAACAAGCGCATCCTCAATCTTTTTATGTGATGGATTCCGCATCGGCTCCCACTTCGGATAGGTCGGCCAAACAGCTGCCCAAATACGCCCCTTAGTATCCACCCCCATCTGAACCGGGTTGATCATCCCATCAAACATTTCTTCGGAGGCAAACACATTGGCCTTCATGTTTGGAGCCAGTTTAAGTTTGCTCACGGTCTCCTCTGGCTTGTCATATTTGACTGAGCCTTCTTTGTTGGAATTACTGCTTGGAGATTTGCCCCCTACATTCGAAACAACTTTGACTGGGGCAGGGACATTGCTGTCATCCACAGCAATTTTTTTTCCTTTGGCAACGGCATGCACAGCCTTATCCCGGTTTGCTGTCATGACATCAATCATCTTGAGTTCATGCTGCAATACTTCTCGGTTGGTTTGCCCCGCAACAAACTTAAGCCCGGAACGCCCTCCCCAAACATCATTGCCATCCGTGGCACGGTAGCGGTTATACCAATGCCAGTTTTTGTCGAGCACTGCGTCCTGAATACGAGTTAGTTTGCGCCTGCTCACCCTAGGGTTTTTCCCAAATAAATTTTTGTAAATACCCTGTGCTAACTGCTTGTTCCCCTCGCTAGTAAGATGGATGCCATTAAGGGTTAACGGTTTTCTGCTTTTTTCATAAAGCCCACTGGAAAGCGTGAAAAGGTCAACAAATTCAACTCCCTTCTCGTTGGCAACCTTACGAGTAACATCAGTATATTTGGAGAGTCGCTCATTGTTGGCAGACCCATCCGGCAAATTAGCTTGTCCTAGATTTTCATGGGCAATGGGTGATAGAAGTACAATGCGCGGAGCGCTCTTCCCGTTGTATTTCTTCTCTTTAGTCTCGTCGACCCACTTGGCCAAGTCCGCCCGGTATGCATCCGGACTATTGTCAAAAGACTCATTGTACCCCCAAAATGCAAGGATGACATCCGCCTTGGAAATTTCGAGATACGCATCCGCACTTGGGAACCCGCTGTTACGAGGGCGATTGTTCACTTTGTCCCCTCCGAAACCGTGATTTCGAAACACCAACTCTTTTTCGGCCATGGCGCCTTGTATATAACTTTCAAGCCACCCGTGATGCTGCATGCGCTCTGCCGTGGCGTTCCCGATAAGCACAACATGCTCCCCTCGGTTAAAGTCCAGTGCTTGTCCAGAACTTCCAGCTCCTATCCCTAAGATAATCGCCGCAGTTAAACGAAGCCTCGCTTTGATATGTTGGATTTTGTTCATCATATTAAAATTATAGTTGCTTGTATCGCCCTCAAGGAAACAAGCCTCATCGGATAGTACTAGTACTGACGGATGGGCCTTTGGGTATTATTCAAGCGGACTGGGAGAATTACCAGCGAAAGCCCTCAAAGTAAATCGAGAAAACCTTGCTTCTAGGGGCTTAACTTTCCTCAGCCAAAAGCTCCTCGAAACAGCTCAATACTCTTGGCAACACCCTCATCCGCCGGAGCCTTGCCTTCAAACTCCAATGAAATATAACCGGAATAGTTTACCTTCTTCAAAATATTGGCTACCCGATTATAATCCAGATCCAACGTATACCACTCGCCTCCCCCATAATATGTCTTGGCTTGGACGAAATCTGCTTTAGGGGCGACCATCTCCAATTTGGGATACGGGTCTTCAAGAAAATTCCCTGTATCCATCAGCAGTCCCAGCCAAGGAGAATCAATGGCATTAACGATCCGCAATAGCCCTTCAGGAGTCCGCGTTAGCCCCCAATGATTTTCCAAAGCGAGCATGACCCCGCAATCCGCAGCCTTAGGCAAGCATTTCTCAATAGAGTCAATACACCATTTGAAGCCGTCATCCAGAGTATACCCTGGCAAGATTGGCTCCTTGCCGCGCAATTCCATTAGTTTATCAAACGACTTTACCGTTCCCCAGCGTCCGGAGTTTAGCCGAATAGATGGAATCCCCATGCGATAAGCAAGTTCGATGCACTTTTTTGTGTGCTCGATGTTTCTATTTCGAACTGCCGGATCGGGATCAACAAAATCCTGATGAATTGACAGACAGATTAAATCAACACCGTTCTTGAAGGCGTGCCGCTTGAGCTTCTGCAAATATCCATTATCTTCAGAATCCATCTGCCGATGCAGTATGTCCACTCCTTCAACGCCAAGTTGCGCCGTCTTATCGATTACCGTTTCAATTGAGACTTTTGGATCACGAAAATGCCAGTATGAGTAAGAGGAAATCCCCAATTTGATCCTTTTGGCTTTTGCCTGTGAAGAATGTTTCAAATCCGTAGTCGCACAGCCTGCCCCGCCTGAAGCGAGCGCCCCAAAAGCTGTTGTTGAGCCAATAAACTGACGCCGCGATATCGACTGAGATGAGTTGTTCATACCCCCCCAGTATTGTAAGGCTTCTTTTGAATGTCGAGCGCCCGGCATGCCGTAGGCTTGACGTGGCGGGGGCAGCAAAACTAATCTCCCGCCGCTTTTAACATGCCGACAATCGGGATGTTCACACATTTTTAAAGTAGGAAAACCGTGGATGTCTCAGTAACCGACCTTTCCCCCTGTAGGA
>JASLKL010000052.1 GCA_030747605.1 Verrucomicrobiota bacterium
CAAATACACTTAAATCAGCACCGGCAGCCAAAAAATCCCTTAACGCTTCAATGTCTCCTACTTTAGCTGCAACAGTAATTGAACCATATTTCCCACCATTTTTCTGAAGTAAGCTGACTAATGCGATTCGCTTGCGCTTTATTGCCTCATCTAACGGGGTTTCCCCTTTGAATGAACCTGACGTACTCTTCACATTTATATCTGCACCCTTTGTGATAAGTATTTCAGCGATTGCTTCGCGCCCTTCTCGTGCTGCACGATGCAGAGGAGTCATCCCTCCTATCCCTTTTGTATTCACATCAACACCTGCAGCTAATTGTTCTTTTATTATTTCAATGTTTCCCGCATTTGCAGCATCGTGAATTGAGGTGTCTGATTCTTTAACTTTAGATGGTTCTGGTTTTGCTTCTTCGGAGGAACTCTCCTCATGCACCTCTCTACACCCCACCAACAGCACAGCTGCAATTGTTATAAATAGTATAGGCTTCATTTCCCTTCAGATTTTATATATGCGGTGTTCACTTTAACTTCTCTAGATTTAAAGAGAAATACAGAAGTACAATCATGGAAATATCGAATCTCTAATTTCTTTGTAATCCATATAACCAACATGGATATCCCGAATAACACCATCCCCATCGATAAAAAAAGTTGTCGGGATTCCGGTAATATTATTATAGGGAGCGAAATTTAATTTATGAGATGAAACTAAGTAATTTATTCCGTGCTTTTGTGCGAACTGACGAAGTTTCGATTCTGGCTCATCGCTAATCCCAATAATTGTTAATTCGTTGGATTTATATTCATTAGTTAAACGAATGAAATGTGGTATTTCTTTTTTGCAAGGACCACACCACGTCGCCCAAAAATCCACAATTACCATACGCCCCCTAAAATCTTTAAGAGCTACTTCTGTCCCATCGATAGTAGTGATAGAAAAGTCCGGAGCTGACTCCCCAATCCATTGTTCAAAAGAATCAGACCTAATAGGGGAAATATCCTCTTGATAGAGAGAAACCCAAATAAATGATCCCACGGTAAACAATACAGTTATATAGCCCATTGCCAAACCTGACTTAGCCATACCTTCCCCCCCGTACACCCTAGGTTGCGCCTTAATTTGACTAAGAGATACATAGCCAGTAACTAATGCTGGAATACCCAAAATTCCTGGCATACAACAAAGCAACCAACCAACAGTCACCGAAAGAATACCAAATATCAGACTAATTTTTGATAAACCATTTTTTTTCTTAACAGAAGTCTTCAAGTTTGAATTATCAGAAACGGCATCTTCACCATTATTTAAATAGCTCATTTTATTAGGCACGCCCCACAAACTTAGTCTGAGATTATATTTAGTAAGAGTTTCATTTTACTTGATTTTTCTTCACCGCAAATACCTTCCTATGTACCATTCCTCTTTCCAATAGACTTTTCCTCTTCTTGCCTGTGATGCGTGCCCATCTGCCCACATTATATTCCCAACATCACTGTGACGGTAATATTCGTCAAGGCGCTCTTTCCAGGCAGCCCACTGGCTAAGAAAAATAGGAGTATCGTCCACCCCATCCAGCATGGATTCCCATGCATCCTGAAAGATCAAAGTTTCAGAAGGACGCGGATAGCTAGCAATAGAGCGCGCCTTGCTAGGCGACGAACCCTGATTGACTACCCCTTCCCAGACAGCTAGTTGCAGACCAAAAGATCGCCGATTGGATGTCCTAAAAAATCCGTTGAATCCATAAGTAACATATTTGAACCCATCCTTAAAAAGCCCATCCTGATGTGGTGGCCTTATATATTGATCATCAACTGCCTTGGCAGCTGGACATAAGAATACCTGTGGACTCCAGCCTGTATAGGGCGCATATGCAACTCCCCAGTAGGCTTCAGGATGATAGGGAGCAATCATTTGATTCCTAATCGGGGTTGGATCCGAAAAATCGCCTCTGTCTCTAATCCAGCGCATCCAATTACGCCGCGGATGACCTCTCCCATCATGATCATCAGCATACTGATACCAAGCCAGTTGAATCTGACGCATATTGCTCTTGCATTTAATCTGCTTTGCCTCGGACTTTGCTCGAGCGAGTGCCGGCAACAACAGAGAAGCCAGAATTGCAATGATAGCTATCACTACCAGAAGTTCAATAAGCGTGAACGCCCGTCTTAATTCGAGTTTCATCTCTATTTAACTTTCAATTATTCAAATACACATTTACGAAAGATCGTAATAGTTCAAAGGCGAAGTCTGGCCCAATCTAACAGAGCCCCTCACCAGCATTCGAAAGATTATTTTGAAATGATTTCATTTGAGTAAAATCATAATATATAAGATGCAGTTTTCAAGACGTTTAAATTACAAGAACTGTTGTTAAAGAGTTGTAAGACAGCAGTATTACTAAGTAACCTCCCACTAAGAATGAATCTTCTGAGATTAACAATCATGACTCTGTTTGCCCTCGGTGGAACATCTCCAGTTATTGGTGCTGACAATTCGCTGGCTTCTTTCTTGAGTGAAGCGGCATTTGAGAAACAGCGCCTGTTCGATGACCAACGCTACCCTAATGTAGTAGTCACAACAAAAGGAACGGTACTATCTGTATGGGGCAATGAAGGGGTGGTCGTGCGTAGGAGCGAAGATGGTGGCAAGTCATGGGGGCCTACAATCACGGTGGCCAAGGCTGGGTACCATGGAGGAGGCACAACGGTCGATGACAAATCTGGTGATATCCTCGTCTTTGTCGAAGCCCGACAACCCCCTGCACCGTTGACAATTTATCGCAGTCAAGATGATGGAACATCTTGGCAATCTCAGTTCACTATCATTGAAAAAGATGAGGCGGGGAATTCTCCCTCAATGCATATGAATGAACACGGCATCATGTTGCGGCATGGCTCTCACAAGGGCCGGCTGCTTCGACCAACACGGTATTACGGACCAAACGGCGGTGAAGCTGAGTGGCCACTGCAGTATACCAATGCCATCTACAGCGACGATGGTGGCAAATCCTGGAAAACTAGTAAGCCTTTCCCTGAAAAGGGAACAGGTGAAGCCGCACTACTGGAATTATCTGACGGGCGTATCTATTACAATTCACGTTTACACTGGTCCAAAAGACCACGCAATAAACGACGACGAGAAGCTTGGAGCGATGACGGCGGCGTGTCGTGGAAAGACTGGCGAATTGTTGACGTGCTACCGGATGGAGACCAGGGGAGAACCTATGGTTGCATGGGCGGATTAACCCGATTGCCTCTAAAAGAGCGTGATATCCTGATCTTTAGCAATCTCGATACCAACGCCTCTTATCGCGAGCGCATCTCGGTCTGGGTGAGTTTCGACGCCGGCAAAACCTGGCCTATCAAACGACTGGTTGACGCTGGCCGGAGCGGATACTCATCGCTTGCGGTTGGTCGCAACCAGAGCCCCTCTGCAGGATGGATTTATCTGTTTTATGAGCACGATCCGATCAAAGGAGCCCACATGGCTCGCTTCAATCTAGCTTGGGTGCTTGGTGGCAAAGCTACTGGAGACGGAGTAGCACCCAAATTAAGACCCAATTAGAACTCAGCTGCGATTATGATTAGCTTGTTTTTAATTTACACCATCAATAATCAAAATCCGAAACCGTTCAAGTGGTCGAGTGGATTGGTTTAGCTACCTGCCGCTTTCAATTCTTCCCCCGTCATGCTGCTGTTTTCTATGGGGGAAAAAGATTTGAGCACACAAACAGGCGCACAAAATTTCTACCTTATCATTTTTCATCTTTGGCTCCGCGAAGCGCTACCCGGTCTTGTGCAAACCACTCACCCTCTTTGATTAACCATTGCCGCATCGTTTCATAGCGCCGGTGCGTGCCACCACCGACAAACTTCAAAGACTGTGAATCCTCATCCCCCCAAGGCATGTGCTCCAATCGACTGGCGAGTTCAATGGTGAAGCGGGCAACGCCTCTTGACGCAATGTGGTTTGACAAAATGACATCATCGCTGAAGCGAAAGGATTCGGGTTGTAAGGCCAGGCTGAGGCGCAGACGTTCGACGTCGAAATGCCGCCGCCGATAAGCGCAAGCTCCGTAGCCTTGCAAAACATGGCAGGACGCATGATTGCCTCGTACCGGCTCCAGATGTTGGCCAATATTCGCAAAGTTAAATCCCCTGCTGCCAAAAGCAGATTCCGGATTTGTCTGAGCTGCAGTTTGCAATTCCGAAATAGTATCCGGAGGGTACCGAACATCATCGTCAACAGTAATCAAGAGAGTGTCTGAATCCGTTTCGACTTCGAGTACCGGCAGAATTTTCATCACCGGCCCCAGATCATCTCCCCGGTGGAGGAGAGTCACCTGTAACGAATCACCTAACCAATCGGGGATTATATAATCATCACGGTTCCGATAGCGCTCCGGTAGGTTGAGGTACACAGCGTCAGGCGAAGTGAGCTGGTTAAATAGTGAATCTAACACCAGAGGCAGGTGATGCATGCGCTGAGGCGAGGTTGTCAGGGTTAGAACCGTGCGCGTCATGATGATCTATCGCTTGGCTTAGACTGGATTTCGCCGATTTTTATGGGCTTCTTTAGCCAAGTTACAGTCATCAGAAAGTAAATCGTCAAGCTTGGCAAAGATGGCTCTATTATCTTGGGATGGATAGTTTCTTAAAGCCGACCGATATTCGGGAAGGCGGTACAAGAAATCACCGATCGATTCGCTGTCTGAATTACGCCCATTCTTCCCATAGTTTAGATCTTCTAGGAGATGTGCATTGAGTTCTTGTTCGAACTGGCCACCCATAGGCAGTGCAAGCATCGGTTTTCCCAAATGCAATGACTCAGTCATTAGGGTGAAACCAGCGGTTGAAATTACGGCCTTAGACGAAGCCAAATCATCCAAAAAACCATCGAAACTGAAGGGTTTATAACTCAGGTTGGTTTCCTTTATCTCACAACCGGCACCATAAATTAGGAACTGTTCTCGAGGGAATTTTTTTAACATATCAATAATAGTTCCACTCTTTTGGGTCAAATAGACAAGAATGTGCCCTTTGTTGCTTACTTGTGCATCTAATACCGACTTTCGCAAAATTGGGGGAAACAAAAATGTTCGTTCATTTTTAATATCACCAAAGAAAAACGTAGTCACCAATGAGACATCAGGCTTAGGCACAAAGGCGCGTATTACAGTCTCAGCAATGGTAGCATCCTTCTTAAGATTTGAAGGGCATGGATATGCCATATAGCGCATACGATGTTGGTTATCTATAGTAATTAATGGTAAGTCTCGATGCGTAGCCATGTAGGCAGTCAAAGGCTCAAAATCGCATAATACTATATCGGGTTGGAAGTCGCTGAATGCAGCTTTCTTGAACTCTCTAAATTTTTCAATACCACCTGTAAGTGACTTGAGATTCTTAATTACTGTCTGCCTTTTGCTGACCCGGTTTTGGATAGCAACAATATGTAGCCCCGGCACCTCGAACATATTAAAATCATCCTTAAGGTTTTGATAACCGCGATCATAACTCACACCAAGGATCTCATGCCCCTGTTCTCGTAAATGCGCCATTATTTCGCGTGCACGAGAAGAATGTCCGGAGCCACAGCCAGAAATTCCATAAACAATTTTTGCCATTATTCTTTCATTCCCCTTCAGCTCTCAATCCCTTACCTGCCTTGGATCCGTGTTTGCGGAGGAGGTTTCGGAACTTGAAGAATATTTTACAAAGTTAAAATAATCGATATCACCAATACTACCTGACTCTCCTTGATCAAGCATCACCACGCGAATGACATGTCGTCCCTTAATCAATTTTACGCCTACGCACTTAATAAGCTTGAGCTTATCCCATCCACCTGTGTCCGGGATTTGAATAGGCTTACAAAGCGCTGTACCTTTAATCTCAAGAACAAATAGTCCGCCAATTTTATTGGATGCAACTGGCATCTCGATGGTGTAGGTGCCCGACTCTTTAATATCGACGCTGTAATTAAGCCATTCGCCCTTACGCGTCCAACCTATGCCATAACCATTTGAGGCATCAGAGCGTTTCTCAATATCTACTTGGGTGACTCCACGATAGTCGGCCCCAAGGTTTTTTGTATCAACATCATAATAGGCTTTTCCGGGACCGCCTTCATCATAATGTTCAGCCTCAATCTTACCGGGAATTTGGTGAACCTTCCCCTTGAAGGGTTTGGAATCTGCTTGTACGAATTCTACGCAAAGCACAGCTGCAATTATGATTAACACGTGATTCATTTCTGTCTTATCGAATTGTAAACTTATATATTAATCACGTAAAAAATCATGGTTCTCATCGTAACGTTGGGAATCAATCGAAAACGGATTCGATGTATCCAAATCGTGTTGGTATCCACTTTGGGTAAAGCACCCCACCAACAACACAATTACGATTGTGATTAGTATGTATTTCAATCTCCTCCTCCACAGCCTCCGCCTCCTCCACAGCCTCCGCAGCCTCCAAGGCCTCCAAGGCCTCCGCTGCGGCCGCTGGGGCCTCCCACTCCTAACGTCTTCACTAATGTAAAGAAAACACCCAACAAAATCGTAAAAATAAGAGAAAATATATATAATTTATTACCAGATATCCAAAGAGCAGCCGTTGAAATTATTAGACATATAAATATTGTCATCCAACAACCGCCTCTCGCCCTTTCAGCATCTGTCTTTACTTCCTTAATTTCATGCAAACTTTCAATTGCTGTAATTTCATTTGGTGTTTTTTCTGGATTATTAACAATGTTTTCTAGTGCCATCTTAAGCAAATATAGCTCTGATTGATCAACAACCCCATCCTCCCAGACTTTTTTTAAAGGCCCCAGCAGCTTATTACCTGGCCAACACTCGGAGGCTTTAGGGTCATTATTAATATATTCAGCTAATTGACGAATTGAATCCTCATCCAATTTTCCAGTTTGAACGATAATTTCGCATAATTGATAAAGACTATTATTTTCTTTTTTCATTTCCCTTCAGCTTTCAATTCGTCACTCGTCTTGCTCAGAGCCAATGACAGGCAGAGCATTTGATTGTTGATCTTTTTTATCTTTTGAATCTGCTTTTTTACTTTGTAGATAATTAATGGTATTTTTAAGACAATCACTAAAAGCACCAAGAATAGCAGTATGATTTCAGTTGTGTAAAATTATAAATTAGTAAATGTAATTTTCAAGGTGTTTAAATTACGACGGCCTTAGCACTCACACTACCAATTTAACAACCCAGAAACTTTACCATTTGAGGAGATTTACTACTCAACCCTCCTGCTAACCCACGCCTACCATTTAGCCCGAAAAAATTCATTTACTTGATTTTTTTTAGAAGGGAACAGAGTGTTTCAGCTGCTAAGATGGATCATGAGTTCATAGAAAAATACCAAAAGATTCTTTTAATGGGATCAAGTCAACTAATGGGCGTTATTTGTTCGAGTATGTTTGCCTTGTCTGCTTTAAACATTCCAGACCCATTAGTTGATCAACTGACAATGCCTTTTGCTTTGGTAGTCTTAGCCGGTCAAATAATTGGCGCAATTTTTGCCAAATGGATAATAAGCCTACGCAAGTAGCGATTCATTCAAGTAGTGGAGTGCGTTGGGTCAATTTGTTAAACTATATATTCAGACCCATATGTCGTTACTCGCAGTGAGCTCCCCACCAGAATCGCCTGTATTGATAACATTCTTAGGTTCCAAGATCATTATTTTACATTCATCTTGGGCAATTGGCCGATGTTCAACACCCTTTCGAACAACAAACATTTCTCCAGGATTAAGATTGACTGATCTATCTCTAAACTCAATTTTTAAAGTCCCATCAATAACAATAAAAGCTTCATCAGTTTCCTGATGGGTATGCCAAACAAACTTCCCTTTAGCCTTTACAAGTTTAAACTGATAATCGTTCAACTCTGCGATAACTCGAGGGGACCAATAATCCTTAAAACAGGCAAATTTAGATTCTATATTTATAACATTCTGATTCATTAAGAAAGGAGCTCAAATAGTACAGTGTAAAGCGATGAGTTACTTATTCTTTTTGTTAGTTCGCAAATACAGCCACAGAATAAAGACAGCGAACAAAAGCGCTGAAGGCATCGCCCTCCATAATCTCTCTCACAACACAATGAGAAGCCAACGCAGCTTAACCGTCAATCGTTATAAAGCCACAATGCAAAGATCCCAGATGATAATAATAGTTGAAACGAAAAACAAAACAGCAGCTTATTTTTATACATTTTGCCGGAGGTATTTCACACAAACTGATTGTTATTAACGGTGTGACCGCATATGGATAGCAAACATATCACTAAGCTTAGCCATATCGACCTTGGTTTGTTGAAGTTCTGCCTCAAGTTCGTTGTAATCACTCATGATCCTGTCGTGTTCTCGATCTTGATTCCAGAACTCTTCGTTCAATTCTTCAAGATCATGATTAGTTTTGAATAGTTCATTTACTGAAAAGATCAATCCACCAGAAAGGATGACGTTCAGAACTAAACTTATTACAAATCTCATATGCAATATTTGAAATCTAATTTCAAAAAAGCAATCGAATTAACGTTGTCGTCCTCTACGTGCTACGCGAAAGCAAAGTTTAATACTGAGGCTGGCCTTGTTTGTGCTGAATTAGAAAAATTGAGGGAGAAATAAAAAACCCGCACTGGCTTTGGCGGGTGCAGGGGGTTGTTTAATATGATGTTGATTTAATTGAATCGATCCAACAAATCTACCATTTCTTTTCTCTGAACAAATCAATATCGATCAGCTTGGCTTTACGAAAACCAGCATGACCGTCGATGAACAGTATATTCGATCCATCGTTATGTCGATTAGCAGCAATACGCCTGAGATTACTAAGACGCTTACCTCCCGAACCATATGGCAAATGACCGGGAAGCCACACACCGTTCAGATCCGTTCGCATATCTTGAAAGCTGGTAATGATCGGCCGGTTAAGCCCCGTGTCGATACCGTCCTCGTTGTCCAATAAATAAGCAGAGTCAGATGATGATTTGAAAGCAGTGATCTTGCTCAAGCCAATGTCCTCACTCGCTTTGATTTCTCCGGAACAAGTGCTGGTCGATCCGAAGCCGAAAGCGTTCACGACATATGTGACCACCTGCCTTTTGTTCGGTGTATTCTTCGGGATGGGGTAGCTTGGGCACATGAATATCTGGATGTTGCGATCATCCTTCTCGGTGCCACCCTTCGACAAGTATGGCATGAACTCCATCCACCAACGTGGCGAGTTACCGGCAGTGCCACGTGGGATCATGTCGTCATTCTCATCAGCAAACATCTGCATAGCCAAGCCAACCTGTTTCAGATCGTTTAGGCAAATCGTGGCTTGCCCCTTCTGCTTGGCCTTAGCCAGAACCGGCAGCAACAACCCTGCTAGGATAGCAATGATCGCAATCACCACCAGCAATTCAATCAACGTGAAACCTCGCTTAAAGCCACTAACGCTTGAAGGGGATGTTTTGAATGTGAGCTTAGTCATATCCGTGCTGAGGAAATTAGCTCGTAATTAAAGTGTAAAGACAAGAAAAAAACAAAGATGTTCAGGAGAGGTGGATAAGTTAACTCCATTTTATTGATGAAATACTTGAATATTAATCATTTATTAATAACTATTGCAGCTATGGAACCTTCCCCGTCAAATCTGAAATACCAATGGCTCGGTCTCATCAGTTGGACAGCGGCCAGCATATGGCTTTTGGGGTCGATTATTCCCGAGCTGACTCAGCCCGGAGCAGTGTGGTTAATCACTGCATCCGCCATCTGTGCGATCTTCTGCTCTGACCTCCTGAGTGGCATCATCCATTGGGCATTTGATCGCTACGGCACGGAAGATATTCCAATTCTGGGGCCAAGCTTCATCAAGCCATTCAGAGACCACCACACAAACCCTCAGGACATCTGTGGGCATAATTTTGTAGAAACCAATGGAGATACCTGTATTGCCGGCATGCCATTACTCGCCGCTGGCTTGATACTCGATCCAGCTCACCAGCTGTTCTGGGTCAGCCTCTTCTTCGGTATTTCCATGAGCGGGTTTCTCACCAACCAGTTCCACAGCTGGGCCCACGAAGAGAACCCACCAAAAGTAGCCATATTCCTCCAGAAGACTGGCCTGATCTTGAACCCGGAGCATCACAAAAAGCACCACTCCGGCGAGTGCGACAGCAACTACTGCATCACCAATGGGTGGATGAACCCACTCGTGGAGCGCACCCGTATCTTCCAGCGCTTTGAGGCGATCTTCCCTCCAACCGTGCAAAAAGACAGTAAACCACCTGTACAATGATACCCCAGTCCACGCGATAGATTTTTTGGATCGTTGTCAGAGTTGGACGGTTTATTTAACAACGTGGGCTATAAGGCTTTAATCATTAGGTAAAGTGGAAGGAGGGTGTTTATGTAGTCGTCAGTCCAGGCTGTTCCTCCCTCCGGATGCTGTGCCAGAGAAAACCAACCATTCTGACTCGGGCCCAATATTCCCTCATCCTTGCGTGTAAGCACACAGAAGGTGGAGGGAGTCTGGAAGGGTTGTAAGTTGTCCGCACCCTGACGCTTGTAATATGCATCCCAATCCTCGCTGCATGTAGCCTTGATTACACCCAGCAAGGCGTAGTAGCGGCTCGAGACATGGAGAATCAGCCTGCCTTTGGGTTTTAATTTGCTCTCGTAAAGAGCCATTGCTTCGCGGGTCAGTAGATGAGTTGGAATTGCATCACTACTAAAAGCATCAACAATTATAAGGTCGTATGAGTGATCCGGTGCTTTTTCAAGTTTTAACCGCGCATCTCCCAAAACCATTTGTTTAGTTGCGGGAGAGTCTTTTAGATAAGTAAACAAATTTTGTGCGATATTCACAATAGCCTCATCCAGTTCATAAAAGGTAACTACTTCACCTTCCTTAAAATAAGTTGCGCATGTACCCACACCTAAGCCAATTATTGCTGCATTACGAGGTGCCGTTGAGTTGTCGAGTAAATCACCCAGTGGCCCCGAACGATGGTAGTATGTCGTGGGTTCGGTTTTCATTGATGGGTACATCACTTGGGTGCCGTGTATGGTTGAACCGTGTTCGAAATCACGTTTACCTAAAAGTCGTCGTTCATCACTATTTAGAGCCTTATGTTTTTCTGCGCTAAGGGGGTTATTGATCACTCGGTAGATGCCGTAATAGCT
This sequence comes from Verrucomicrobiota bacterium, assembly GCA_030747605.1. Taxonomy (GTDB): domain Bacteria; phylum Verrucomicrobiota; class Verrucomicrobiia; order Limisphaerales; family UBA1096; genus UBA1096. Next base: position 11,215 of record JASLKL010000052.1, read on the forward strand.
GCGATACTGGTATAGCACCTCTCGTCCAGCCACCGTTTTATCTGGTATGCTTATAAGCGGAGAAGCAATGATTATAAACGGGGAAGCAATGGTAAGGCACAATGACGCAACGCCCCACATTGGATGTTGACGAATGATCTTAGGAATATCACCGCGATGAAGAGCAATGACGACCAACGTAAAAATAACTAGAACCAGTGGATATTCTGTAAGGCTGTTAAATAAAATAGGTGCAATAAGGCTGATAGTAATACTCCCCAGCCATCCACCGAGCGCGATAGCCAAATAGAAAACAGTCAGTTGTCCAGGAGGTGGACGAAGTCGATACAGTTCTCCATGACCAACCATAGCCAAGCCGAACAACCCCACCGCATGCACCGCAAATATCCAGAGAGAACCACCATTCGCAAAGTAAAACGAACACACACCACACACGGCTGCCACTGGCCAAAGGAAATATAATACTATAGCCGGAATCCACTGTCGTTTACTGAACGATAGAATATAAGTAAGCATGTATATCACTAGTGGCACAACCCAGACCAATGGCACAGAGCCCAGTTCGAGGGTGAAGACGTTTGAGACAGCCAACATAAATGCTGAGGGTAAAGCGCTCAAAAGGAGCCAGTAAATAACAGAGGAGCCTTTAAGATTGGTCACTAGGTGTTTTTTCGAAAAGGAAGTTGTATTTTTTTGGTGAGTCACACGCCAACATTGCCAAGCGAGGACTACATAGCCTGCATAACCAACGAACCAAATTGTCTGCTGAACTTTCAGGCCGAACAATGGTTCACAAATTATAATATAACCCAGCAACCCAAGCAGAGAGCCGATATTGGAACTAGAATACAGTGAATATGGTGAACCTTGCGCTGCGTTGCTGCTGGTGAACCATGACTGAGCAATGACGCTAGTGGTGGCCAGCACGCAAAATGGTAATGCAATGTGTAATGTTAGCTGACTTAGCAATTCCCAAGCTGGATCCCCTTCACTCGGCGAGGCTATCCCAAAGCTGTTGGCAATGGGCAGCCAAAGCAAAGGAGAAGCCACCAACAACAAATGCCATGACCCCAATCGACGTGCCAAAAGATGACAGTAAACATAACCGAGGAATAAGAGGCCTTGAAAGAAAGTTAGTGTGGTTGTCCAGACATGAAAAGATCCCCCGTGAATCGGCAGTAACATACGTGCGACAAGAGGTTCCATTGTGAAAAGAAGAAAGGCTCCAAGAAAGACGAACAGGTGAAGTTGCAGGTTTATCCGCATTGCATTAGCCGGATTAGCCTCAGGGATTCTTGTCCCCCTCTTTTAGATGTGAACTTGTGCATACTGCCGGTATACAGAGGAACGCGTGAAAATAGTGTAATGACAAGAAAAAACCCCGAAAAATTTATAGTTTAGGAGGTTTTTCTTTGTGCTACCTTCCCGGCATCCAACGATAACGTATTTAATGAAACGAATAGGGATTATATTTTTGGTTGCTGGTTTTTGCTTTGCATTCGTAGCATTCTACCGTCTTGGCATGGGGCCAACTTACCGTCTTGGCATGGGGCCAGCTAACGATATTAGCATCCTTCTGGTGATGTCTGAAATTAAAACAAGATTCGTATTCGGAATTGCGTCTATAATTTCGTTTATGATTTCTGGGGTAATTGGGATAATTGGCAACTCACTCTCACCTAAACCTCCTCAATAATCGATAGGCCTTAGATAAACAGCATTCACAATGATCAACGCCTTCCCCTCAGTTTGTCTATTAAATAAACCGCGAACAGAAGCCCTCTCATTACTGCAAGGGTTAAGACCAGGGCGAGCTTGAAACCGTAATACTTCGAGGCGAAGCGACCGAGCACCAATCGCAGTAACCGTAGCGTGCGTGGTGGAGGGAGTTGTTCTGATGGCTCATTACTATCGCCTGGCAAAGTAGTCTGACGACACGATCTCCAACAAAATGTCTCGCAGCCTGAAGTTCGTATTAGCGGACTGCTCGTAGAGCTGTTCAATATACTCACGGTCGAGAAAGTTGAGCTCACGAGCCATTGCATAGGACAACATGTTCTCCACGAACGCTTTGGAAAACCTCTCTTTGTCTTCCATTAAAATTGTCTTCAGACCCTGGGGGCCTTCGAAGGCTCGGCCGTCTATATGGACAGTTCTCGCATCCACTGGAAAACGTCCACCCTTCTTATTGCCCTTTGGGGCATAGTTGCTTACGTCAGTGTATTGGTCCCGCCAGCGTCCTATTACGTCGAAGTTCTCCAGGGCGATTCCAAGGGGATCCATCTTCTTGTGACAGATGTTACAACTGGCATCCGCTCGATGTGCATCGATAGTTTCTTTGATAGTCTCCGTTTTCGTAGGGGGGCTGAGTGCAGAGATCTCAAGGTCCTCCGGTGTCTCCAGATGATCTCCGTAAAAACTCTTCAATACCCAGGCCCCGCGATAAAACGGGTTGGTATATTCCCCGTTGTTGGTCGTCATCAGCATGAAACCTGCCTGTGAAAGTAGGCCTCCGCGATAGCGGTCTTTTTCGTCCAGCATCACTTTAGAGAACTCTGATGTGATCTCTTTAGGCCTGTAATCTTTCGGTGATATTTTACTTGCACCAGGTCTTTTGCTAGGCGTCGCGACTGGATGTCCTTTGATCCGATATATGTAGTTGAGCTCCGGCGTGATCATCACGAAATCAGAGTCAATAAAATTCACCAAGCTCAAATTTCTCGACAGTACTTCCTTGAAGAACTCAACCGGTTCTTCTTTGATCTGATCGCGGACAAGGTCAAATTCATCAACAGTGAAAATGCTTAGGTCTGGTTCGATGATCTTGAGTTTTTTA
>JASLKL010000053.1 GCA_030747605.1 Verrucomicrobiota bacterium
TTTTTCTCAAGTGCTTGGAAGAGTTCCCGCCCTAACCCCTTTAGAACTTGCATGTGTTTCTGGAAAAACAGAAATGGTATCTTGGCTTATAAAGAATGGGGCTAATCCAGATGGAGCTCCTGGGATTCACAATGGGCTGTGGAGTGCTTTACGCTATAAAAATGAAGCTCTACTGCGCGTTTTATTAGAAGGGGGCGCGGATGTAAACATCGAGCGGGGAAAAGGAGATACTCCTTTTCGTGTAGTTTGCACCAGAGGGCTCCCTTACTTTGCAGAAATTTTGATTGAAGCTGGGGCTGACTACAATTTTAAGGAAAAGTCTCTTGGAAAAACTTCCTTAAGGGCAGCAGCACACTTTGGCCAAACCGAAATGGTACAGTTGCTTCTTGATAAAGGGCTCGATCCTGATGTGCGAGACGATTGGGGATGGACTCCACTTCACGTAGCTATAAATCCTGAAACCGCCAAAGCTTTAATTGATGGCGGAGCTGATATTCATGCCAAAGCTAAGGATGGCAATGAAGCAATTCATAGCTTGATTGGAGAAAACATGCTTGATTCAGTAAAGTACTTATTATCACTCGGTGTAGATGTTGACACACATGGAAAGAACAACATGACACCTTTGCATCAGGCTTCAATATTTAACCATATAGACGGAGCAGAGTTACTAATTAAGAATGGCGCCGATATAAAAGCAGTCGATGACAATGGGATGACCTGCCTTCATTTTGCCAGGTCCGAGGGCATGACAAAATATCTTATATCAAAGGGAGCAAATATAAATGCCTCAGCCAAAGACAAAACAACACCTCTGCATTTTGCATCTAACAAACTTATTGCATCACTTTTAATAAACAACGGAGCAAATCTAGCCGCAAAGGATTTTGATGGGGCTACCCCACTTCACTGGGCAGCCTCAAGCAGGGAAGATGTCTCCCAAGTATTGATTGCTGCGGGAGCACCGCTAAATGCAAAAGACGCATCCGGTTCAACCCCACTTGATTTTGCCAGTAATGAAATAAAGCCTCTTCTGTTAGAAAAAGGAGCTAAATTAGGGCACGAGCTGGTTCGCCTAAATTATAATCTCAAAACCCGTGAGTTGGTTATTAGCGGCATGACTGGGGCAATTTATGAATTACAGTACAGTAGCAACCTCAAAAAATGGGATGCTTTGACAAAGATAACCATGGAAAACACCACTGCAATTTACTTGGATAATACACCACAAAATTCTTCTAGGCGTTTTTACCGGCTAAAATTATCAGATTAAGTACAAGGTGTTTAGTCAAATTGAGTGAGGTTTGATTTGACCAAAGGATGGTTTTTTGAGGGACTTGCGGAACCCGTTCAAAAGCATTTAGCAAACCATGACATATTCACTTTTAGCACAAACCGCTGATCCCGTCTCATATTGGCCACTAGGCATTTTAGCAATCAGTGTAATCTTTATCGTTTTCTCGATCATCAAGCTGAAACTGCATCCATTTTTGGCACTCATCTTCGCCGCAGTATTGACAGGCCTATTGACAGGGGACCTGCCTGGGATGAGTACTGAAAATGTCGGTCTTTTCAAAAGCCGCGTCACCTTGAACGATACCCCGGAAGATACGAGTAACGATATGTTACTAGCCTTAAAGTGGTCACTACTAGGGTTTGGGAATACAGCCGCTGGCATTGGATTTGTTGTAGCACTTGCTGCTATTATTGGCACTTGTATGCTGGGAAGTGGTGCAGCGGATCGCGTGGTGAGGGCATTGATGAATTTGTGCGGAGAGAAACGCGCTGGCTTTGTTCTTTTGTTAAGTGGATTTCTTCTCTCGATCCCAGTATTTTTTGACACAGTGTTTTTTCTGCTGATCCCGCTTGCACGAGCTCTAAGCCTCCGCACGGGTAAAAGTTACACATTATATGTTATAGCGATGGCCGGAGCCGGAGCGATCACTCACTCAATGGTACCTCCTACCCCAGGCCCCTTAATGATCGCTGATGGACTCAAACTCGATCTAGGGGTTGCAATGATGGCCGGTTTATTTGCCAGCATTCTCCCGGCATTTTTGGTGCTATATATGGCTAGGTTCTTTGACGCTAAATTTAATATACCCATGCGCGAGACACCTGGCACATCGAATAGCGAACTCAAAAGTATTGTGGACAAAAAAAACTCGGAACTGCCGAATTTATTTTTATCTGCACTTCCCATTGCGCTACCTGTTATACTAATTTCTTTAGTTTCAATTCTTAAACTAATTGGCGGAAGTGTGACTAGCACTTCTGGATTTCGCTATTTGGAATTCTTTGGAGACTCTAATATTGCAATGTTGTTGGCGGCAATTGTTGCAATTTTCACACTAGCATCACAAATGATCCGCGAAAGCCGCATTCTTCAGGAAGGCGTAATGGCTACACTAGCTAAAGCTTTAGAAGATCCACTTCAAACCGCCGGAATAATTATTTTGATCACCGGTGCTGGCGGAGCATTTGGCGGGATGATTCGGTTGGCTGGTGTAGGAGAAACGATTGAGGCGTTGGCTAATAGCTACAACATTTCGCTTGTCTTACTGGCATGGGGAGCCACCGCCGTAGTTAGGATTGCGCAAGGATCTGCGACAGTCTCCATGATCACCGGCGTGGGTTTGATGGGAGCAGTAATCGGAGACGGTAGCGGACTTGATTATCATCCTTTTTACATCTTTCTAGCAATTGGTTTTGGTTCCATTACTTTATCTTGGATGAATGATAGTGGATTCTGGGTCGTACAGCGACTCAGCGGGTTCACGGAAAAAGAAACACTTAAAACATGGAGTGTTCTTTTAACCGCTATCTCCTTACTGGGGCTCGTACAGACTTTAGTCTTCTCTAAAATCCTTCCTCTTAAGCCTGAAGCCAAACCGATCGAAACCTCAGCACTTATATTCGAACAGAAATAGGTTGAATCTAAAGGGAATCGCTTTTCTTATTTGTGGAGGTGCGGCGACTTAGCCGAACCATAAAGGAGCCGAGTGAAACCAACAGATTTAAGAGGTATTCTTCAGTATATTCCCAAGTTTCGGGAAAAGATTTTCGTAGTCAGCATTGATGGCGCGATTGTTAGCGATGAGAATTTCGCAAACCTATTGCTAGACTTTGCCGTACTTCGGTCTCTCAACATACGCGTTGTACTGGTACACGGGGCAGCAAGCCAGATTGCGGCGATGGCACTACAGCGCAGTATAGAACCGTCCGACCTTGATGGAACAGAACCCGTTGACGAGACTACACTTGAACTTGCTCTGACGGCAGCAAACAGACTAACTCATGAGATTCTTGAAGGTTTTACAGCCAACGAACTTCGTGGGGTCTCCACCAATGCTGTAACCGCTCGGCCAAAAGGCATCATTGATGGCAACGACTATTTTTTTGCCGGCAAAGCAGAACGGATAGACCTTGCACACTTGGAAGGGTTGTTAGCCCAAGGAAATATCCCTGTGATACCGCCATTAGGTTTTGATCGTGAAGGAAATACCTATCGGTTGAACTCTGATGATCTTGCAAGAGAAGTTGCCGTAAAACTTAAAGCTGCCAAGTTGATTTATGTAACCACCCATGATGGCCTTATTCATAATGGCGAGGTAATCAGACAAATACCAAACGGGGAATTGGATCAGATTTTAGAAAAAGAACCTTCAAGTTTACAACCTGACCAACTAGCAAAGGCACACAACTCGGCAACAGCATGCCGAGACGGCATTCCACGAGTACATCTCATTAATGGAAGTGTTCACGAAGGCCTACTCGCTGAAGTATTTTCTAATACTGGTATCGGCACACTAGTTTATGCCAACGAGTACCGGCAAATTCGTCAGGCAAAAAAAATAGATTTAAGCAGTATCATTGCATTGACTAAGAATGCAGTTGAGGCGGCTGAGCTTGCGGACCGTAGCCTCACTGAGATAGAAGCCAATATTGGCGAATATCACCTTTTTGAAATAGATGGAAATCCTGTGGGCTGCTTCTCCCTTTCCATATTACCTGAAAACACAGTTGGCGAACTTGGTTCTGTTTGTGTCAGTCCGGCTCATGAAAACCAAGGAATTGGAAGCAAACTTGTTGATTATGCCGAAAAGTTGGCTAGGGAAAATGGCTTAACCAAACTTTTTGTGCTATCTACACAAACGTTTAAATGGTTTCAATTAAAAGCCGGCTTTGTTGAGGGGGAACTATCAGAATTACCTCAAGCCCGCCAAGAGTTGGCTACTGCAAGCGGCCGTAATTCAAAAGTACTGTTCAAGTCCCTCGAATGAGCCACAGCCTGCTTCATACAATTCGTGAAGCGTGTGAACAGCACAACGTTTCCCCAACTCCTATTTTACTTATAGCAAGCGTAGCGGATCAACGTCTAACTGTCTTACTCCAGAAAAGAGAATGGTCATTTTCAGAAGAACAGCAAATTATAATATCAACTTCTCGATTTGGGGTTGGACAGCAATCAGGATCAGAAAAGACGCCCCTTGGCTTGCATCGAATTGCTGAAAAATTTGGAGATGGCCTTCCAGCGGGAATGGTATTTGAGGGGCGAAAAGTAATTGGAACTGTCGAAGATGACCCTGATGCTGCCATCGCACACAGAATCCTATGGCTTGAAGGCTTGGAATCCGGAGTAAACAGAGGGGGCGAAGTCGACACGCACGCAAGATATGTTTACATACATGGTGTAGGGAACGAATCAACGCTTGGAAAACCAGCCTCAAGAGGCTGTCTCCATATGAGAGCTAGCGATCTAATTCCTTTTTACAACCAAATATCCAGTGGCACATTAATTTGGATAACTGAATCACCACTGGATCAAACTAACTGATCTTGATTTACGACATTCTCAGGGTTTCCATCTAGGAAGGATTTCACATTCTGCGCTGCAACTCCTATTAACCGCCGACGCGCAGCCTGCGCAGCCCATCCGATGTGAGGCGTAATATGACAGTTGGGAGCTGAAAAAAGAGGATGACCAGCAACCGGCGGCTCCGTTTCCATCACATCCAATCCAGCCCCAGCTATTTCGCCTTCTTGTAATGCCTTAGCCAACGCCTCCGTATCAACTAGAGGGCCACGTGCTGTATTAATCAGAATGGCGCCGCGTTTCATCTCAGCAAATCGTTTAGCATTAACAAGATGGTGATTTTCTATGGTCAGCGGACAATGCAGGCTAATCACATCGCTTTTTGCAAACAACTCATCCAAATCAACCATTTCTATATTATTTGATAATTCACGGGGCGTACGATGATTGTACGCGATTACTCGCATACCAAAAGCACTAGCTATGGCAGCTGTTTCCTTTCCGATTTGTCCAAGACCAATTATGCCAAAAGTTTGCCCCTTGAGCTCTGTCAATGGCGCGTTCCAAAAACAAAAATCAGAGCAACTGGACCAGTCGCCATTTCGAACACTCTCAGCATGGGCCGCAACGTGCTGAGTTAAATTTAGCACATGAGCAAAAACCATTTGAGCCACAGCCGGTGTGGAATATGCCGGAATATTCGTAACCGGCACTCCTCTCATTCCGGCAGCCAAAAGATCAACAACGTTGTAACCCGTTGCCAAAACACCTATATAGCGAAGATTCGGCAAACTCCCGATAGTTTCAGCACTAAGGACAGTTTTGTTGGTAAGAACGATCTCAGCATCAGCAGCGTGTTCGCTGACGGTTTCCGCCGAAGTGCGATCATAGGTTTGCAATTGGCCAAGTTCATTTAAGGCCTGCCAGTCAAGATCTCCAGGATTGGCAGTATAAGCATCAAGTATAACAATTTTCACGCTTCCCGAATGAAACGGGAACTAGGCTCAATCGGCAATTCGGAAAAATGCGATTGCAACCGATGGTTTGGGCGTGGACGCTTTGGGGTATGGGGGCAAAACACAAATCTGATTCCAAGAGGTTCGCGAATTATCCTCGTCTGAATCCATTGGGCATTGGGCGTGATATCTCTGCCGCAGATCTGATCGACAAGACATTTATGGCCTATAACGGGGGCCGATTGAGAGAAGCTGCACAGTTGATTAGCAAAAAAATGTTGCCTAGAAACGGCACTGTTGGGGTCACCTTGACCGGGGCTCTTACACCTGCCGGGCTAGGCAAGTCCTGCCTTATCCCTTTGATGAAAGTCGGGTTCATTGATTGGATCGTATCGACTGGGGCTAATCTCTATCATGATCTCCACTATGGTTTGGATATGAAACTCTATGCCGGCTCACCGTTCCTAGACGATCTCGAGCTGCGTGAACGTTCCATGATTCGAATCTACGATGTTCTATTCGACTATGACGTTTTGCTAGATACAGACGCTTTTGTCAGGCAAGCGATCAGCGGCTCGGAATTCCAAAAATCTATGGGAAGCGATGAGTTTCATCACCTCCTAGGTAAATACGTTTATGAACGCGGGCGGAAATTGAATCTCAAGGATAGCTCGGTACTTGCAACAGCATATGAGTGCGGCATACCAATATTCACTAGCAGCCCCGGTGACAGTTCAATTGGTATGAACGTAGCCGCGATGGCGCTAAGAAATTCTTCTTTAACGATCGATCCAAACCGTGATGTAAACCAAACGACTGCAATTGTGTATGATGCCAAATCTCGTGGCCTTACATCATCTGTGTTTATCCTCGGAGGAGGATCCCCAAAAAATTTCATCCTTCAGACTGAACCACAAATTCAGGAAGTAATGGGCATAGAAGAAAGTGGCCACGACTACTTTTTGCAAATTACGGACGCGCGACCAGATACAGGTGGACTCAGTGGAGCAACCCCTGCAGAAGCTGTAAGCTGGGGCAAGGTTGATCCTGAAACACTGCCAGACTGCGTTGTTGCCTACGTCGATTCCACTGTTGCGCTACCGCTTCTTACAGCTTATTTACTTACTCGAAACCGTCCACGTAGAGCTAAAAGGCTTTATGACAAACGCAACAAATTATTGAAAAATTTGGCTGATAAATATCTTAAAACAGGCACAGTCACTAAAATTAAGGGGCGCAAGAAAATCAAATCCACCTCTACCAAAAGCAACAATAACAAAAAATCTAAATCCCGTTGATGCGAATCGCTATCTTCAATACCGTTCAACTTGAGACCGCTGGCGGAATGGAACATTTTTGCATTCAGACAGCTAAGCACCTATCTGGATTAAAAGGCATTCAAGCTGACTGCGTGACAATGGATGACGCATTTAACATTCGGTACAGCAAACTACACTCACTCTATTTTCTAAGAAAATTCGATCAATCAATAATTTATCGTGAATCCCGGAAGTCAATTGAGGCCAGACTCGATAAAGCGGATTACCTAAAATGCGCTAACTTCATTGAACTTACCAAAACCCTAAGAAAGTATGATCTTGTATACAGCCGAAACGAAATTACAGAGGCCTTTATCTTCCAATATTTAGTTGGCTATCATCGAATCCCACCTGTCATATTCGGCTGTCACTGTCCGCATCAGTACATTGGCGCTAACACCTTTCACAGCCAATTACATAATCTTCTATATAGCTCTCCAATCTATACACATCTAGCTAAACGAGCCACAGGGTTTCACACAATCTCAAAAAATGATACTCAGGCAATCAAAGAGCAATTTAAGAATCATCCTGTGAAAAAAGTGCCAAATCCATTCGATGCAATTGGCTATGCTGCACGCGCAAGCGAATCAAAAAGACCCTTCGATTTAGATCCTAAACTTTACAACATCTTATGGGCTGGCCGTTTGACAGCACAAAAAGGAGTCACCCAACTTTGCGATCTAATAGGTGTAGTCAATCGCACACATAACAAAAAAATCGCATGGCACATATGTGGTAATGGCGAATTAAAAGAACAGATTTCATCAACTGTAGCAGAACACTGCAATGTCTACTTACATGGGCATATCGATCGTGAATCTATGCCCGCAGCGTATGCGAATGTAGATTTATTCATCAGCACCAGCCAATGGGGCGAGACCTACGCTTATACGCCAAGGGAAGCAAACAGTCTCGGAATACCCGTGCTTTCTTACAATATATCTGGTTATAATGAGATTATTGACGATGGAGTAAACGGCAAACTAGCAGAATCGTTAGATGAATTTTCTAGGCTCGTAAAATGGTTTGCAGACGGCAACAGCCTTAGAAGTAATATCAAAAAACATATTCAAGCCAAAACAGATTCCGTGCCTGCCTACCAACAACTGCTTCATTTTTTTCATAGTTGTCTTTAGTTTCTCCAACGCGTGAGTGTTCTAGCTAATAAAAATGAGTCATTAAAAGTGGGCATGATCTCACTTGGATGTGCAAAAAATCTTGTCGATGCCGAAGTAATGATGGGCTCATTGCTAAAACAAGGATTTCAAATCACAAACGAAAATGGCGAAGCCGATGCGCTCATAGTAAATACTTGTTCATTTATCGATGCAGCGCAAGAGGAGAGCGTTGATACCATCTTAGAATCCACCGATTTTCGAGAACACGCAAATATCAGCCAAGCGGTAATAGTGTCTGGCTGTCTTTCCCAACGCTATCGCAAAGAACTTCCCAAATTAATGCCAGAAGTTGATGCGTTCATGGGAATTGATCAGGTAGAAGAAGTCGGAAGCATTGTGCGACAGGCGGTCGACAATCGCAGCTCCCGAGTTAATGAAGCCATATCGCAAGAAGATAAAGACTCCGCCGAAGTGGATGGAACGAAACAAGAGCCTGTAACTGCCCAAGTTATCCTCAAAGGTAATACTAATGAACAACCGGATGCTTTTGGCCAACCACTTGTAGAAATTCATTCTCGTCCTGACTATATCCCTAAGTTTGAAACTCCTCGTTTTCGACTAACACCAAAACATTTTGCTTACGTGAAAATTGCGGAAGGCTGCAATCATCCATGCAGCTTTTGCATTATACCTCGAATGCGAGGATCCCATCGAAGTAGGCCGCAATCAGACATTATTCAAGAAGCTCGACAACTGGTCGCCGATGGAGTTAAGGAGTTAAACTTAATTTCTCAAGACTCAACGTACTATGGCCTTGACCTCCGAAAAAATCATAAGGTCAACATCGCTTCTCCTGAACGTTTTACAGCAGCTTCGAAAGATCTGCCCGCAGATGCCTCAACACTAGCCAGTCTGATTCGTGAACTGAATATGATCGAAGGCGATTTTTGGATCCGCATCCTATATACTCATCCAGCACACTGGACAGAGGAAATAATTTCAGCCATAGCGGAATGCAACAAAGTGGTCAAATATGTAGACATGCCTTTACAGCATATTCACGATTCCATGCTCGAACGTATGCGCCGAGAGACAAGTGGACAATACATACGAGATTTGATTAAACGCATTCGAAAAGGCATTCCTAACATTGCGATACGAACCACATTCATCGTCGGCTTTCCAGGCGAAACTGAAGAGTATTTCGAATCGCTTCTGAATTTTATGCGCGACATACGATTCGAGCGGCTTGGAGTGTTTACCTTCTCCAAAGAAGACGGAACCAAAGCTGGTATAATGGAAAACCAATTAACCGAGGAACAAAAGGAGTATCGCCGGGAAAAAGCAATGACCACTCAGTTGGAAATAAGCCAGGAAATCGCTGCTTCACAGGTAGGTAAAACATTGCGCGTACTAGTAGAAAAAGAAGCTAATGAAGAAGAGATCAACCAAGCGGACTTCAGTTCTTGGGAACATGGACTTATCCGCTCAGAGAGTAGTGAAAACAAAATCGATCTCGGGGGCTACCTCATTGCACGAGGCGAAGTTGATGCACCAGATATTGATGGTCGAGTTCTCATCAATGGCAATCTGCCTATCGGAGAATTTGCCAATGTTAAAATCATTGGACACACTGATTACGATTTGATAGCCGAACCAATTAAATAAATTTGGCCAATCGCTTATGAATCTTCCTAATAAACTTACCATAAGCCGCATTATCATGACGGTCTTTTTTCTGTTTGCCTTGATTGTTGATTTTCCCTTTCACTATACCCTGGCACTGGTGCTTTTTGTAATTGCAAGTATTACCGATTTCCTTGATGGATCTCTCGCCCGAAAACGCGGATTAATCACAGATTTTGGAAAGTTGATGGATCCTTTGGCCGATAAGATATTAATCTGTTCAGCTTTTATTGGATTCATTGAGCTTGGTTGGATGAAAGCATGGATGGTGGTTATCATCGTCTCCCGCGAATTGGCTATCACCGGACTTCGGCTGTTGGCAGCCAGTAAAAATCAAGTCCTCGCAGCTGAAAGACAGGGGAAAAACAAAACAATTACCCAAATCACAGCTATTATTTCGCTACTGATTTACAACAGCTATACCGATTGGGGGGTTGTAGGCAAAATTTTTGGCTTCGAAATCGCAGGGCATTCTTGGTCATGGTGGGTAGCAACAATCTCCATATGGGCTGCTGTGGTGCTCACCGCCTACTCTGGAATTCTCTACCTTTGGAAAAACCGTGAAGTCTATCTAAAAGACTGCTGATATGAATCGGCTAATACTTCTTGTTGCACAAGGCCTAGGAACCGGACTCTCCCCAAAGGCGCCTGGAACAATCGGAACCTTTCTTGGCATTCCATTGCTAGTCTTGTTGCTACTGCCAAAGAGCCTGACTTTTTTTGTGCTCATGATGCTACTCACCTCAATAGCCTCGGTTTATTTTTGCGCTCAGGCTGAGATTATTCTAGGGCAACGCGACCCAGCTTCGGTTGTAATAGATGAAATTATTGCTGTGCCAGTATGTTTTTCCGGCTGGGTAACAGCAATATATTTTAGTACTGGCAAAATGCCTGATTGGTCATATTTTTTTAGCTCTGTGAATGTGATGTGGTCACTTGGCATTGTTATTCTCTTTCGTATTTTTGACATTGCCAAACCTTGGCCGATTGGCAAAAGCCAAGAATTACCAAATGGATGGGGCGTAACCATAGACGATCTACTCGCCGCCATTTATGTAAATGTCATCGTGGGTTTATTTGCGTTATTGTTTTAAACTGATTCCGTCTCGACAACATATTTGCCAAGTCTACACTTGGGAACACATCCATGAAAATAAGAGGATTTCTTCCAGTAGGATTTATAATTCTGTGGAGTCTTACAATTCAGGCTCAACCAAAGCTAAATACTAAGCCACTAATTTTGGAAGGAGATATTGCGTCTCATCTTGTGGAAGGGGTGGACAAATTTCTGCTGAATGAATTAGCAACTTCAGTCAAAAAAAGAAAAGCATATTGGAATCAAGATTTCAGCTCGCACAAAGCTTATGTAAAATCAGTTAAGCCTAACCGCGATCGATTGGCTCATATTCTAGGCTTACGAGATCAACGGATCGCATTTGAAGGACTGAATTTCGAAAGCACGACAGACATCCCCCCGCTTGTTGGTCAGACAGATCAAATCAATATCTACGCTGTTAGCTGGCCTGCATTCGGCGATGTCAACGGCACAGGACTGTTACTGGAACCACGCCCATTCGGCAGCAAGGTGATAGCTAACATAGTAGCGGTTCCTGACTCAGCCCAATCACCCGAACAAATTTCCGGCCTTCAATCAGGCTTAATTCCCGAATTACAATTTGCACGCCGATTGGCTGAAAGCGGCTGTAGGGTAGTTGTCCCACTCCTAATTGACAGACAGGAAAAAATGAATCGACTTACTCGTCGTGAATTTCTTTATCGCTCAGCTTTTGAATTGGGACGACAACTTATAGGCTATGAAATTCAAAAATCACTAGCATTGGTCGATTGGTTTAAAAAGAAATGGCCTGATCAACCAATCGGAATGATTGGATGGGGAGAAGGAGGATTAATTACCCAATACGCAGCTGCCATAGATACACGGATCCATTCGGCATGTGTGAGCGGGTACTTTGACTCTAGACAAAACATTTGGCAGGAACCCATAGACCGAAACATTTTCGGGTTACTTGAACAATTTGGGGATGCAGAGATAGCAGCACTCATTGCTCCTCGAGCTTTAATTATAGACGCAGCACTAGGGCCGAAAGCGTCCATCCCAGGAGGCCGTGGTGCTCCTGCGCGCATTGTCACTCCCACGTTGGATTCGGTCAAAAAAGAATTCAACCGAGCAGAGCAAATCGTTAGCAACCTTAACCCTCCAGCTAAATTCTATTTAATCGACAACAATCAAAAGCCTTTAGGCGACAATGCACTGAGTCAATTTCTAAAATCACTTGATCCCAATTCTGCACTTAAGCAAGCAGAGCGAAATAACATATCAAACAAAAACAAAAACTTTGATCCAACGACAAGACATGCAAAACAATTCCATGAACTAGATAGACACACACAGTGGCTACTTAGAGAGAGTCCGTTCGTAAGAAAAAAATTCTATAAGCCTGACACGTCTTCATTGGCCAAATTCGAAGCCTCTAACAAAAATTATCGCGAGCAATTTTACAACGATGTTATCGGAAAATTCGATTATGATCGACTACCTCTAAACGTACGTAGTCGGAAGAGTTACGATACTAAAAAATGGGTTGGTCACGAAATTGTTCTGGATGTATTTCCTAATGTCATCGCCTATGGAGTGCTATTACTACCTCGAGATTTGAAGGCAAATGAGCGGAGACCCGTTGTCGTCTGCCAACACGGACTAGAAGGACGCCCTCAGGACATCATTCAAGGAGACCACCATGCCTATCACGACTTTGCAGCTAAACTTGCAGAACGAGGCTTCATTACATTTTCTCCTCAAAACTTGTATATCTTTGAGGATCGTTTTCGCACCCTTCAGCGAAAAGCAAATCCACTCAAAAAAACCCTATTCTCTGTAATTATTCCCCAGCACCAACAAATTGTAGCTTGGCTTAAAACACTTCCCTTTGTTGACAAAAATCGGATTGCTTTTTATGGCCTAAGCTATGGTGGGAAAACCGCCATGCGAGTGCCCCCAGTAGTAACCGACTACTGCCTATCGATCTGTTCAGCCGACTTTAACGAATGGGTCGACAAAAACGCATCAACACGAAATCCACACAGCTATGTGAATAGCGGGGAATATGAAATTTTTGAATGGGACTTAGGTAGCACCTTTAATTATGCTGAGATGGCAGGACTTATCGCACCACGGCCATTTATGGTTGAGCGCGGTCACTACGATGGTGTTTCCTCTGATGAAACCGTTGGCTGGGAATTTGCCAAAGTACGTTTTCTCTATCAGGGAAAATTAAAATTAAAAGACCGCTGCGAAATCGAATGGTTCGATGGGCCACACACAATTAACGGCAAAGGAACATACGACTTTTTACACAGACATTTAAATTGGCCATCACGTTAACTCTACGCTCTAAGAAAATAGAAATTTATTTGTCAAAAAAAAATGTTTTTTTTATAAAAAATCAGTTGTAAAAAAAAATAATTTAAGTAATGTCACCTTCCCAAGAAGTAAACTCCACAAGTGGAGTTATACTTTTAACCATAGGTTCAACCTTTGGTAAATACTTTTGACCAAGTCGAAAGTATTCCAAATTAAGGAGGTGAAAAGAACAAATGGCCGCAAAAAAGAAAGCTAAAAGAAAAGCTGCTAAAAAAGCACCTGCCAAGAAAAAGGCGGTGAAGAAGAAAGCAGCTAAAAGAAAGGCACCTGCCAAGAAAAAGGCGGTGAAGAAGAAAGCAGCCAAGAGAAAGGCACCTGCCAAGAAAAAGGCCGCTAAGAAAAAAGCAGCTAAAAGAAAGGCACCTGCCAAGAAAAAGGCCGCTAAGAAAAAAGCAGCTAAAAGAAAGCCTGCCAAGAAAAAGGCGGTGAAGAAAAAAGCTGCTAAGAAGAAGGCACCTGCCAAGAAAAAGAAAGCAGTGAAGAAGAAAGCTGCTAAGAAGAAGGCACCTGCCAAGAAAAAAGCAGCTAAAAGAAAGCCTGCTAAAAAGAAGGCAACGCGCAGAAAGAAGAGATAATCTTCTTTGAAAGGTTTGAATGCGGTTTGGAGGTTCTGCTCAGCGCGGGACCTCCATCCTTCTTTTTTGACATCAATTTTTTATATTCCCTACATGGCAACCTTGGTTTTTG
>JASLKL010000054.1 GCA_030747605.1 Verrucomicrobiota bacterium
CTATTACCGTTGAAGAGGCTAAGTCTATCGAGACAACCTTAGATGTGGTGGAAGGTATGCAGTTTGATAAGGGCTACCTTTCTCCGTATTTCGCTACTGATACTGACTCCATGGAATGTCGCCTTGAGGATGCTTATATCCTTATCTTTGAGAAGAAGATCAGCAGTCTTAAAGATATGGTTCCGTTATTAGAGAAAGTAGCCAAGACGGGTAAGCCTATGTTGATTATTGCAGAGGATGTTGAAGGTGAGGCTTTGGCTACTCTGGTGGTGAATCGTATTCGAGGTAATCTGAATATAGCTGCAGTGAAGGCTCCTGGTTTTGGCGATCGACGTAAGGCTATGCTCGAAGATATTGCCATTCTAACTGGTGGGCGTTGTATTACTGAAGATCTAGGCATTAAACTTGAGTCGGTTGAGTTGAGCGATCTTGGTAGAGCTAAGAACCTTGTCGTTGATAAGGAAAACACAACTATTGTTGAAGGCTCTGGTAAGTCTTCTGAGATTCAGGCTCGAGTAAACCAGATACGTCGTCAGATCGAGGAAACTACCTCTGACTACGATCGAGAAAAACTGCAAGAGCGTTTGGCTAAACTTGCTGGCGGTGTTGCGGTTATCAATGTTGGCGCAGCTACTGAGACGGAAATGAAAGAAAAGAAAGCCCGCGTTGAAGATGCTCTTCACGCTACCCGAGCTGCGGTGGAAGAAGGTATTGTTCCTGGTGGCGGGGTGGCTCTACTTCGTACTCGTTCAGCAGTTGACAAGTTGGAACTTGAAGGAGATCAGCAGATCGGTGTTGAAATAATAAAGAGCGCTTTAGAGTCTCCTTTGCGAGCTTTGGCCGCTAACGCTGGCCTTGAAGGCGCTGTGATTGTTCAAGGGGTTATTGATAGTAAAGGTAATTCTGGATTCAATGTTGCTACAGAGAAATATGAAGACTTAGTGAAGGCTGGTGTTGTAGATCCTAAGAAGGTGACACGGACTGCATTGCAGAATGCTGGATCTATTGCTGGTCTTTTGTTGACTACAGAGTGTCTAATCACTGAGATCCCTGAAAAAGAACCACCAGCCCCAGCAGGCGGAGGGCATGATCACGGGATGATGTAATCGCAAAAATTAATTGAATTATTTCAGGGCGAGGCGTAAGCCTCGCCTTTTTTTATTTAGAATTATCTAAATTCTTTAGCTCCTCATTAATATAAGGCAAGTAAACCGCTCGGATTTGGTTAACAAGGTTTGTTGCTGAGTCTTCAGATCGCCATGCAGTCAATCCTTTCTCTGGATTGCTTGGAGGAGATACTCTTTCGAAATAACGTTTTGCACTAATAAGATTAGTTTGACCCCCTATATGCATTTTGTGCCATGCAATGTAAGCGATAGTCATGTATCCATTCGGATCCAATTTTTCTGAAATTTTAAACATTTTTTCTGCTTCAGATGTCCGATCAAGACGATCTAGAATCAACCCTAAACGTGCATGAGAATAGGCGTCATAAGGATTTAACTCGATTGCTCGTTGAAGCCATTTGCTCGCTTTTTCCATTTCTGGGGTATTTGTTGTGTCGAAAGAGTTTGCCTTAATCCTATAAATTTCTCCAATAAGAGCAGCCGTTTCATGGTTATTCGGTTCTCTTTCCATAGCTAATTCCAGTTGGGCTATTTGTTCAGGAAAAGCCTTGGCTTGTTGAGATGCATTAAGCGCTTGAAGTTCATGTAATTGGACAAAGCTTTGCTGAATCATTAATCCTGCTATGCCGAACACGAATAACGATAAACTTAACCTCAAAGTAATTTTTATAGGTATCCAATAGCGTTCTGTAGCAAATCTTATAAAGGATGTTAGTAAAGCGGCGATTGTTGATGCTAGAATCGCATTAGAGGGAATATGTAGGTTAAAATCAACAAATGAGTGAATCGCCAGTGAACCAAGCCCAATTGTACTACCTAGTACAAATGCCGCACGATTACTTGTTTTCGGAGAGAAATCGCTTGCAGTCCGTTGTGAGTATTTCCAGCATCTTTTTATCACGTATGCGAGTGTGCTAAACCAAACGCCTACTATAAGAAACCCGATTAACCCCCAGTCTACTAGAATATTGAGATAGTCATTATGCACTCGAATCGGCCGAGACTGTAAGGTTGGCGGGCGGTGTTGCGAAAATCGGTGGTCGAAATGGCCTGGTCCCACACCAAATAATTTTTCTTCTTTCCATACATTAGAAGCGGCACTCCATAATTCTTTACGTGATTGAATATGGTCTAATGTGCCAGGAGAGTTGGCTTTACTAATTCGATCTTGTGCAAAATCTGATTTTATAAAAAAAAGACTAATTGCAGTAAAAAAAAGGCAAGCAGTAATAATAACTTTAAGACGGAATTTTTTTTGCCATCCAATTACTCCGACAAAAACAAATAGCATCAGTGATGTTGAGATCCATCCTCCGCGGGACATGCTAACTGCTATGCCGCACAGTAGCATTAGTGCTGAGTAGCCTAATAGGATGCGCATTGTCAAATTTATGCGGCCAATTAATACGTAGGCTAGGCATAGTGGGAGTAACATCCCAAGCCATCCTGCAAAATGATTAGGATTAATAAATGTTCCAGAACCTCGACCTAAATATTGTGCGGGTCTAACAAAGTGCCACACATGATCTGAACCAATAATAACTTGTATAGTACCATATATTGCAATCAATGCTCCTGTTAAAACTACAGTGAACATTATTATTTGAGAACAATCTGACTTATAAAGATTATTCATAACAACAAGGAATATCATTCCGTATGTCAATAATTTCAGTACTTCTCGACGTGCAGTATATTCAACATCAGCATTTAAATAATGATAGAAAGCATAGATGATAAATATGAATAACACCCAGGCGACTGGTGGGAGAAGTAGTCGTTTATGTTTTGGGTCACCCCATATACGTACTATCCATAAAACAGCTGCTATGGCTGTTAACAACTGAACAATAGCAAACTCCATTGTGCGGACAGCTCCTGTAGCCAGAGCTGAGAAAATCAAGGCTGATAGAATCAAAAATAAAATACCTTTTTCACAAAAGTTATCTAGATTTCTATGATTCACAGAAGCGACTTTTAATATAAATGTAATAAGTTTGTAAATGATCTAATCTATCTTTTTCTTAGAAATATAGTTTTTATTTTTTACATTAGATCATTCGATAGTTTGACGCTTACTAGAGTTAAAGCCAAGGTGTGGTTGCGTTGTTATGTATCTCAAACGGCATTATTTTTTTTTATTTTTCTTTTTTACTTATATAAGTGCCTTTTCCCAAATGGTCGAATGGCCTTTAGCGCCTAAACGGATTGTTTGGTTGGCGGCGGATCATGCTTCGTTCGGGAATGGAACAACAAATGAATTACCTCTCGATGTTTCAACTGCAGGTAAACTTGATAAAGCTTTACATAAATTATCTCTAGAATTGGGAGTTTATGGTGAAGGCATAGTGCTTCGTTTTTTATCAGGGTCTTATGAGACACATGGTATTCGGCTTCGGCCACGTTGGCATTTGGTTGGTGCCGGTGTAGGTAAGACAAAACTTAAACTAATTCCTTCAGTAAGGCATCGGAAGATCAAGTCTGCCTATCATAGTGTAATTGGAGGAGGTTGGGGACCGCAGTTTTCAGCTGGCTTAGGTGGAGTGCGTTTGCATAAGCGTGATTTCGAAAACATTCGTATTGCAGATGTGTCACTCGACTGTAATTGGAGTGGTATGAAAAAAGGACTTGGGCCAATAATTAAAAAAGCATCAGGTATAGATCTTTTGGCAAAACAGGCATTGGTTGAAAGAGTGAAGGTTAGTAATTTTGGGGCAGTTGGTGGTCGACCTTCGTGGCGTGAAGTGTTCCCTATCCGGGTGATTTCCGGCATGGGCGATGGAGCCAGTTTGCCAGGTTATCGTAAATCGATCATCGAGATCCGGCACTGTATTGTTGAGGGCTCTGTCCTTGGTTCAGATATAGGTACTGAGTGGCCTTATTGTACAGGTATAATGGTTAGTCACAATGAGGCAGATCCTGAAAATTCTATTGTTCAAGCCTTAGTGCACCACAACGAGATTCTAAATGTTGTAAATGGTATTGCATTTGGAGGAGCATTTCTTAAGACGGCTGAGTTTTATTCTAATAAAGTCACTAATTGTGGAATTGGCTTCAATTTCGACACAGGTAGTAATCGTGGTGTGGTGATTCGTAATAATAATTTTTTAGGATGTATTGGCGGAGGCAGTGTAAACAATGGAAAGCATTTTGAAATTCGCAACAATAACTTTTTATTGAAAGCTCCTAATGCTTCTCGTTTTTCCTACTGGCATAATGGTATTCGGATTTGGGATCACACCCGAGGATTTATCGTGAAAGACAACCGATTTGAGTTTAGAGGTAAATCAAGAACAGTGCCCCGTGGGATAGTTTTGCATGGTTTAAGTGTGGGCTTGAGGATGTTTCAAGATGATTCCGGTAAATGGCAGAGCCAGATTGATCCACATCGCTTTTTTAATAACCATTACGTTGGATTGTTGCCCAATGCAGCTGGTCCACAAGAGGCTAGTCATAATATGTATCTTAGCATTGGTGACCGTTCAGTTCATTTGACGGGTATTGATGGGGTGGGGGATGGAGTTCGGTTTTACTGGAATGATGACTGAGACTAGTTACTCAATGAGCCATCCGGCAGAACAGTTTTTCTAATAATAATGCCCTTGTGCTCATTTGGATCAAAACCAGATGCTCCTCGAAGATTTGCCAAGGTGAGATTAGCATTGGCTAGATTTGCTTGATCAAGTTTTACATTTCGCAGATCTGCTTGAGTGAAGTTGCATCTTGTGAGGTCGCGTTTTTGCAATTCTATTCCACGTAGATCCCATTCAGAAAAATCTTTTCCACTCAAGTTAGTCTTTGGTGCTCCATCCACATATAACTGTATGAGAAGTCTTTTTTCTGTGTCATGCGTTGTTATTGAACCGTCCGGCATGATGGTGTTCATATATGTTGTTTCGGGGAAAGTAACCCAAGGTGCAATTATAGCTCCGGTTAGATTAGCTGAAGTTAGATCAACGTTGCCTAGTGTGGCTTCGGCTAGATTCGCTCTTGTAAGATTTGCTTCTGTAAGATTTGCCCCGTCAAGATTTGCCATAGCTAAATCGACTTGAGTAAGGTTTGCATTAGTAAGGTCTGCTCCGCGAAGGTCTGCTCCAACAAGATTGCTTTTCTGGAGGTTTGCGTTTTTAAGATTGATTTGAGAGTTGACTCGAAAATAGCGAATACCGTTGGTTTTAGGAATGGTAATTGTGATTAATTTTGATTCGGATCTAAGCCCCCCTGGATATAATTTGCTAATAGGTTTCCACATTTTTAGATTTTCAGAAACTTCAAGCTGTGTATTTGGAATAATGCTCGGGGATGGATTTAAGGTTACGGATGAGGCGTTCCACATTAAATTTAATTTTTTGCCAACTTTGATCGTGAGTTGAAGTTCGTTCCCCACGGCAGGCGTCGGCACGATTGTCCAAGCTATGGCGATAGCAAAAAGAACCCTCTCTTGAATTAATCGATGAGAGGGTCTTGAAATATCGTATTTATGTTTACACCACTTCTTGCAGCGGTTGAGAATTGTTTTCGACAAGATAATGTGGTCGGCCGTTTAGATCATTTACAGTGGTGGTGTTGGGATCGATTCCAATTGCGCGATACAATGTAGCATGTACCTCACCAAAGGTGACAGGTCGTTCGCTGGCTTCGCCACCAAGTCGATCAGTGGCGCCAATGACTTGGCCATGTTTAAGCCCGCCACAAGCCAGTAGGCCACAAGATACACGTGGCCAGTGGTCGCGCCCGGCATCCTTATTAATAGTCGGAGTACGGCCAAATTCACCCCAACAAACTACAGCGACATCTTTATCGAGTCCTCGCTGATGTAAGTCCTCAACTAATGCAGTAAGCCCCTGATCAAGCATAGGGAAGTCCTCACGAGCACGACGGAAATTTCCTCCATGCCAGTCCCATCGACTGAACGAAAGGGATACGCAGCGCACTCCGACCTCGACGAGTCGTCGTGCGAGTAGGAAATGGTCTAGTAGTTTTGGTGCTCCATCTAATTGAAGTTTTGCGGTCCCGCGTCCATATCGGTCTCTCAATTTTACATCTTCTTTCTCAAGGTCAAGAGCCTCAGCTAGTTTTCCAGATGTAAGCATGCCGAACGCTTGTTGATTGTAAGCATCCATTCCCTCAATGAGCCCTGAGTTGTCAACGTCTCTTCGGAGCTGATCGAAACTTTGTAGAAGTTTTTTTCGGTCGCTCAATCTCTCAAGTGTAATGCCATTGAGTGTCATGTCCTCCTTACCTTCAGCAGATGGTCGAAATGCTGCATGAGCGGGGCCAAGAAATCCAGATTTCCCAGGGTCGCTCCATTGTATGTGACCGGTTTTTGGTGATAGTCCAATGAATGGCGGCATGTCGGGTTTAACCGGTCCTTTTAACTTAGATAAAATCGAACCCATGCTAGGCCAGCCGCCAGGTGGTTGATTTTTGGGTGGCCGGCCGGTCATGCACTGCTCTGCGTCATGTCCTCCCGTTGCTCCAACGATCGAACGAATAACGGTGAACTTATCCATCATCTTGGCCATGCGTGGAAATTCCTCACAGATTTGAAGACCGGGAACATTAGTGGAGATAGGCTTAAATTCACCACGGATTTCGCGAGGGGCATCCATTTTCAGGTCGAACATGTCCTGATGTGGCGGTCCGCCAGGTAAGAAAATATTGATAACTGCCTTATGAGAAGATCCAATACCCGCTTGAGCTTCTGCTTCAAGGAGATTTGCCATCGTTAATCCCCCTATACCCATGGCGCCGATTCTGATGAAGTCGCGACGCGCTATTCCGTCACAAAATTTGTCACCACTGCCTGCGTTTATTTTCAGCATAAGTTGACCTTTCTATATAAATCTTCAGGGCCCCCCCCCAAGACAATGTTTTGGAAGAAATTGCCTATGCCAGTCTAATAGTCAAGAGGTAAACGTATAAATAAAACCAAGGAACCATTTGGTATGTAAAAAGGCATTTAAACTTAATATTTACCATCCGTTTCTGCAGTTTAGATAAAATAAAAGACGAACTAATTTGGTTCGCCTTTTTTGTTTTTGCCATCAAGTCAAAGACTTGGCCTGGAAGAATTTAAGATCGATTACGACGTTTGACTCTTAGTTGAGCCATGGCAGCAGCAGCAGCAGCTTCAGCAGCAATAATTTGTTCGTCGCTAAGGTTTTCGCCTTTTAAGCGGTTTTCAGCAGCTTTGAGAGCTTCCTCTGCCTTAGCCTCATCGATATCTGCCTCAAGTGCAGCCATATCGGTCAGAATTGATACTTTGTCAGGCATTACTTCTGCGAACCCTTCACCAACAGCAAGCAGTTCTTTTTGACCTTCTCGTGTTACTTCTACTTCGCCAGCATTGACTTTTGTCAACAGAGGTACGTGGTTGGGGTAGATACCCATGTCTCCTTGACGCCCAGGCAAACCAACCATGGAAACCTCTTCTGAGTAAACGACGGCTTTTGGTGTTACAATTTCTAGTTTAATGGAGTTGGCCATTATATTTTTCCAGAATCAGTTTATTCACCTTTACTCTTGGCAACTACTTCGTCGATTGAGCCTTTGTATAGGAAGTCATTTTCCGGCACATCGTCGTGTTGTCCTTCAAGAATTTCCTTAAACCCTCGAACCGTTTCTTCGACCGGCACCTGTTTTCCAGGTACGTTGGTAAAGACTTCGGCCACAGTAAATGGCTGGCTAAGGAATTTTTGAATTTTACGAGCGCGAAACACGGTTAATTTATCTTCAGGTGAAAGTTCGTCCATGCCTAGGATGGCAATGATATCCTGCAGATCTTTGTAGCGTTGAAGAACTAGTTGGACGCCGCGAGCTACCTTGTAGTGTTCTTCTCCTACAATTTCTGGTGTAAGAGCTCGAGATGTGGAGGACAATGGATCAACTGCTGGATAAATTCCAAGCTCAGCGATGGAGCGCTCTAGAACGATCGTAGCGTCCAAGTGGGCAAATGTTGCGGCAGGCGCCGGGTCAGTTAAGTCATCGGCTGGTACGTACACAGCCTGAAAAGAAGTAATAGAACCTTTTTTCGTGGATGTAATACGTTCCTGTAGATCCCCCATCTCAGCTGCTAAGGTTGGCTGATAACCAACAGCACTCGGAGTGCGGCCAAGTAATGCAGAAACTTCGGAGCCGGCTTGCGAGAAACGAAATACATTATCGACGAACAGGAGCACATCCTGATTCTTTTCATCACGGAAATACTCAGTAATGGCTAGTCCTGTGAGAGCGACACGGAGTCGAGCCCCTGGAGGTTCGTTCATTTGGCCGTAGATCAGAGCTACTTTGGATTCACTGAGGTTATCCTGTTTGATAACACCGGCTTCAGACATTTCGTGGTATAGGTCATTTCCTTCGCGTGTTCGTTCTCCTACACCTGCGAATACAGAATAGCCGGAGTGCAACTTTGCAATATTGTTTATAAGCTCCATGATAACCACGGTTTTGCCTACTCCAGCACCTCCAAATGCTCCAACTTTACCTCCTTTGAGGAACGGGCATATGAGGTCAATCACCTTAATGCCAGTGGTCAACAACTCTGCGGATGTAGCCTGCTCTGTTAATGGTGGGGCCTGTCGGTGAATAGGATAGTGTTTATCGGCGTCTACGGGTCCACGTTCATCTACAGGTGCGCCCGTTACATCTAGTACTCGGCCCATTACTCCAGCTCCCACTGGTACTGAGATTGCTGCACCCGTGTCGGTGATTTCCATACCTCGCTTTAGACCCTCGGTAGTGGACATAGCCACAGCACGAACCCAGTTGTCCCCCAAGTGAAGCTGCACTTCGAGTGTTAATTTTATTGGTTTTCCGTCTACTTCAAAATCGACCGTGAGGGCATTGTAGATGGGGGGCAGAGATTCGGAAAACTCCGCGTCAACAACTGGGCCGATGATCTGTACAATCTTACCTTTGTTCATTCTTTATTGTTTTATGTTAAATTTTTTAATTAACCCAAGGCCATTTGTGCCGTGGTAATTTCAAGCAACTCAGACGTGATGGATGCTTGACGGATCTTGTTGTACTCCAATGTGAGATCTTTAATGATTTGGTTTGCGTTGTCAGTTGCATTCTTCATAGCAACCATCCTTGAACTGTGTTCACTGGCTTTTGATTCCAATAAAATTTGGAATACCTGATAATTTATATAGTGTGGGAGAAGGCTACTCAAGACTTCGGTTGCGTCAGGCTCAAACAAGAACTCTTGTCCGCTGGCTTCCAGGTTGCGACCTTCATTTTCACCTGTTACAGAGTCTTCCACGCCTTTTATTTTTACAATTGGTAGTAATTGTCGGAGTTCAGGTTTTTGGTTAATAGTTGAAATAAAATTGGTAAAGAGGACATCCACCGCATCCACTTTCTCTTCTGAATAGAGATCTACTGCAAACTTAGCTATAGTACGTGCATCGGAGAATTCCGGCACGTCCGCATAGCTTAATTCTGCAGTCAGTTCCCGCCTTGTCCTTCCAACGAACTGGGCGCCTTTACGACCAGCGCAAATGAAAACGCTCTTTTCTTTATCCAATTGCGCAGCGTCACGAAGTAGGTTTGTATTGAGTCCACCACACAAGCCTTTGTCTGTGCTAACTAGTATTACAGCTCGTTTTTGTGTATTAGTTCGATTTTCAAGAAGTGGATGCTGAAAGTCGGTGGCAGTCTTGGTTACTTCGGCTAGCATGCGATTCATCAACTCTGCATATGGCCGGCCGGCCATGGCTGCGTCCTGAGCGCGGCGCATCTTTGATGCCGCGACCATCTGCATAGCCTTTGTAATCTGGGCCGTGTTTTTGATCGACTTAATGCGTCGACGTATGTCGCGAGTGCTGGGCATACTTTAAATTAGATTAGAATGTTTTTTTGAATTCGTCGATGGAGTCTGATACTTCAGCTTCGAGTTCGTCGCCTAGTTTACCTTCAAGCTCAATCTTGCGAAGGAGTTCCTTCTTTCTAGTCTCAAAATATTCACGAAGTTGATCTTTAAAATCACCGGCTTTTTCCACATCTACATCATCAAATTTACCGTTTTGTACGGCCCAAAGGGTGACGATTTGGGTAGGCACAGAAAGAGGGTTATATTGGTTTTGTTTAAATACCTCGACGATGCGCTTGCCTCGATCAAGCTGTTGCTGAGTCTTTTCATCGAGATCTGATCCAAACTGTGCAAAGGCAGCCAATTCACGGAACTGTGCGAGATCTAGTTTCACCGTTCCAGATACTTGTTTCATAGCTTTGATTTGTGCGGCGGATCCTACTCGGGAAACGGAAAGGCCTACTGAAACTGCTGGTCGAATACCTTGATAGAAAAGGTCGCCCTCAAGAAAGATTTGTCCGTCGGTGATTGAAATTACGTTTGTTGGGATATAAGCAGATACGTCGCCCGCTTGTGTCTCAATAATTGGCAAGGCGGTCAGTGATCCGTCACCATACTTCTCGCCTACTCGAGCTGAGCGTTCGAGTAGTCTGCTGTGCAGATAGAAGACATCTCCAGGATATGCTTCACGACCGGATGGTCGCTTTAATACAAGAGATACCTGACGATATGCGACAGCATGTTTAGAGAGGTCATCATATATAATGAGCGCATCCATGCCGTTGTCCATGAACCATTCGCCCATAGCAGCTCCAGTAAATGGGGCAAGATACTGATTTGTGGCACTATCAGAAGCGGTTGCTGCGACTACGATCGTGTGTTCCAGTGCTCCTGCTTCCTCTAAAATGTTAATTACTTGAGCGACGTTTGAGCGCTTTTGGCCGACTGCAACGTATATGCTGTAAACCGGACGATAGTCCTTGTCGCCTGCAGCTTCAGCGGCTTTGTTCATTCTGGATTGGTTGATAATCGCATCAATACCAATGGTTGTCTTACCAGTGGATCGGTCACCGATAATCAGTTCGCGCTGGCCGCGTCCAATTGGGATCATTGCGTCAATAGCAAGAATTCCGGTCTGCAGTGGTTGATCAACTGATTTTCTCTTTACGATACCAGGAGCAATTTTTTCCACTGGATAGGTTGTATCGCCTTGGATATCACCTTTTCCATCGATCGCTTGGCCAAGTGCGTTAGTAACGCGCCCGAGCAAAGATTTTCCGACAGGCACCTGCAGTAGCTTGCCGGTAGCTTTTACTTCCTGTCCTTCATGTATGCCGGTGAAATCACCCAATATAATGGCGCCAACCTCTGTTTCTTCGAGGTTTAAGGCTAAGCCAGTGACTCCGTTTCCGAAGTCAAGCATCTCGTTCATCATTGCGCCGGTAAGGCCTTCGATCTTGGCTACACCGTCACCTGTTTCCCGAACGATGCCAACGTTCTCTTTGGCGACCTCGGTTTTGGCACCTGCTATTTGCGCTTCGATTTCCTGAAGTAGGTTACTCATTTTTGTTTAGTTAAATTGGTTTAAAAGGATTCTTCTAGATTTGTTAAACGTGTGCGGACGCTACCGTCGAACACGTCACTACCAACTTTCACTCGCATACCACCGAGCAGTTCGGAGTTTTCAGTAAAAGTGTAGTTAAGGTTATTGCCGTAGATTTTTGCTAGATTTTCTCGAACTTCTGTTTGTTGATTGTCGTTTAGCGCTATTGCGCTTTGAACATCAGCAGTGCGACGCTGCACGTCTAATTTGATTAATCGATGTAAGTGAGAAAGTATCGCCACGAAGTCTCTTGGTTTCTTTTCTACTAACAACTTAACGGTTTCACGAGCTCTGTCATCATTTAGGTTGCCCTCTACGTGGCAGGCTTGGAAAAGCTGCTTGGCTTCGCGTTGAGCTTGGCGACTGATTTTCATCAAGCGGCAATTTCTTTGTTAGCATCGTTGATAAGGCGCTGTTGATCTTCAGCTGTTAACACCTTGCCAGTCACTTTGCATGTAGTCTCGACAACCAGTCGTCCTACCTCTTGTTTCAATTCTGACATTAATTTGTCACGTTCGGCTGAGGCTGCTTCCTGAGCCTTCGAAATGATTGTCTCGGCTGAGGTGATTGCCTCTTGTGTTTTTGCTTCCTTTAGCTCAGCTGCTGCAGAGCGAGTTTCCTCGATCAACTTGTTGGCCTGAGTGCGAGCCTCATTAAGAATCTTATCGCGTGCAGCTTCAGTTTCGGCCAATTCAGACTTGATTTTTTCTGCGTTTGATTCTGCCTCGGCGATGCGCTGTTTGCGTTGCTCCAGCATCTCGAGTACTGGCTTGTAGGCAAATTTCTTAAGGAGTAGAGCAACAATGAAAAAGGCAATCAACTGAGAGATGAACAACTGCCAATTGACACCGAAAGTTTTGGCAATATCACCAACTACTCCGCCTTCAGATGCTGCTAAAGTAATAAATTGAGTCATTTTTGTTCTTAAAATTTAAATTCAAAAATGGTGGCGAGGTATCCCGCCACCAGTAAGTGTTTTTTTATTACATTCCGCTCTTCCCAAGGAAGATTGCAATGAACACAACACCCTCAGCTAACGCTGCGAAAATGATCGCTGCGGTGAGGATAGGGCCAGAAGCACCCGGATTGCGTCCAGTGGCTTCAGCCGCCTTGGCACCCACCAAGCCCACGCCAATAGCGGAGCCAAGTGCTGCCAGACCAATATGTAAACTACCTGTCATGTCTATTATTATTATTTCAGCGGCCTCCACGATCCAGCATGGTCTGACCACCAAAAGTCTTTATCTTCATTAGTGAGCATGATCCTCATCATGATGACTACACATCAGAGAGGTGAACACTGCGGTCAACAATGCAAATACTAGTGCTTGCACCAGGCCGACCAATAATTCCAAAAAGTAAAAAGGAAGCACCGCTAGCCAGCCGAAATATGGGCCTCCAAGTGCCATAACAGTCTCCAAAATATTTTCACCGGCAAAAACGTTTCCATATAAACGGAACATCAAAGCTACAGGCCGTACGCTTATAGATACGACTTCTACTAATCCAACAAATACATAAATAAGTAGGAGGAAAATTCCCATTAAAGTAAATCCGTGGCCTTTGACGTTGAAAATATGTAGAAAAAACCCACCTGGACCTATGGATTTTAACGACCAGAAAAGCCAGAGTGCAAAAAAGGACAATGCCATCGCTGCCGTCATATTCAGATCTGCATTGACTCCGCGAAGAAGGGGCTTATGAACATGACCATGGCTGTCGACATCCCAGCCAACCGTTCCGATACCTGGAATTAGGCCAAACCAGTTTGTAAATAGAATGAAAATGAATATGGTTCCAAAAAACCAAAACGTTTCCTTAGCCATTTTTTCACCAAGTATTCCTTCAAAAAAACCAACTAAGCTTTCAACAAGCCACTCAACAAAATTTTGTAATCCGGATGGGACTAGTTTAGCCCTTTTAGTGGCAATCTGGGCTACAGCAATTAACCCAAAAGCAACAATCCAAGTGACCACCATAGAATTAGTTATAGCAAAGGGGCCGAATGTTTTGAGAACAACAGCATTTGGAGGAAGGCCGTGATGTCCGCCTTCGTCACCATGGTCATCGGCATGATCTTCTGTGCCGCGGGTTTGAGAGGTTTCGGTTGATGTATCGCTAGTCTCTGCTGCAGCAAATAATGCCGGCATCGGCAGAGCAACGATCAGTGTTATGGCAATTAATAATTGGCGGAACTTCATCCAAAAAACGGATTGGCTTATTTTACCCTCCCGTAAAGGAGTCACTTATAAAAAAGTGGAGGGGATTTATGCCAAAAAATCGAGGAGACTCAAACAATTTATGACGATAATCTTCATTTTAAGCAAAAAAGTTATTCACTAGTCGTCATCCTATCTTTAGCTACTTCAGG
>JASLKL010000055.1:0-11181 GCA_030747605.1 Verrucomicrobiota bacterium
CGACTACAGGAACTACAGATTGCACTTCTTGATGCCGAGGAAGAAGCGGAACGCGAGCGTATTGAGCGCGAGCTAAAGCGATTACAAGAGGAGCAGCGCAATCTCATCGATGATCTTGACGAGGTGCAGCAGAGGATGGAGCGAAATCAAAATGATGAACTAGCCGAGTCGCAGCAGCAACTGGAACAGGCACGTGAGCAGATGGATGAAACAGCACGCAACCTTGAGCAGCAGAACTTGTCGCAGGCAGCCAATGCTGGTTCTCGCGCGAGCCGCAACCTTGAAGAGGTTGAGGAAGACTATAAGGAGCAGACTGCAAACGAATTTGCCGAGGCAATGCGTGAAATGCGACGTGATGCTCGCGATCTTGATTCCAACCAGAATGAATTGAATCAGGCTATAGAACAGGATCGTCAGAATTCATTCCGTTCATTAAGTGATGAGGGTAATTTAAAGGATGCATTAGATATGGCAGATCAGCAGAAGGATCAGTTGGATGATTTGTTGCAACAGATGGAACAAGTTTCTCGTGAAGCTGAGAATTCTGAAAAGCTCCTTTCCCAGGAACTATACGATGGCATTCGTCGGGCACAGCAGGATAATATGGAGCAATCGCTTGATCAACTTTCGTTGCTTATGCGTAATAATCTGCCTGATGAAACTTCTGATATTCAACGTGGATTAACCGAGAATATTTCCGAATTGCGAGATACGGTGGAACAGGCGGCTGAAAAAATAATTGGTAATGATGAGGATGCTATGCGCTTCGCCGCAGATCAGCTTGATGATTTGCGTGAGCAGGTTGAGCGTGAAATGGAGAGTGCTTTAAATACGCAGCGTGAAGGTCAAGGACGTTCACGTGAGCAGCAGGAAGAGGGTCAAGGGCAACAGCCTCGGGAAGGTGAGCCTCGGGAAGGTGAATCTGGTCGACAGGCGGGTGAGGGGTCTCGGGGTCAAGGACGTTCACGTGAGCAGCAAAATCCTGAGACAGCTCAGGGGAGAGGTGGTCAGCGACAAAATTCCAATGAGAGGAATCAAAACCGTCGAGGAGGCAACCGAGACAATGCCGGAGGTAGTGGCGGTTCCGACCTTTTTCGGGATCTAGATAATTTTGATCTAGACGGGCCATTGACAGGTCTGGATTTTAGGGAATGGGAGGATCGACTTCGAGAAGTCGAAGAAGTCATCGAGATTCCTGAACTTCGCAACGAACTATCAGAGGTGCGTCAGAGTGCCCGAGACATCCGTCGTGAAAACAAGGAGAATGGGAAACCTCCCAAATGGGACCTTGTGGATATGCAAATTCTTCGACCTTTGACCGAAATCAATAAACGACTCGAAGAAGAGTTAACACTGCGCCAGCCCAAGCGAGAGATGGTTCCGGTTGACCATGATCCGGTTCCAGAGGAATACTCTGAATTGGTTCGTCGATATTATGAGCGTCTTGGTGGGCGTAATAAAAAGAGTGGGAAAGAAGAAACTAACTAAAGGCATCCCTTTCGTTTGCTAATGATAATGTTCGGGATTGAGTCCATTGTTTTCTTGAGTCGCGACTGGTTTCCGGTGGCATCAGTGGCTGCAGTCCTAGTGATTCTTGTATCATGCTGGGGTTATAGCCGTTCCAGGCTACCGATGCATCTCAAGTTTACCGGAATTGTGCTAAAGACGTTGGGTGTTCTTTTACTTTGTTTTTGTCTTCTTGAACCGCAATGGGTGCAAAAAAAAGCCAAGCCTGGGGCCAATTTTATCGCTGTTTTGGCTGATAATAGCCAAGGGATGGAAATACGAGATGCTGGGAGCACTACTTCCAGGTCAGAGCAGTTAGCTGCGGTTTTAAAACAGCAGCCGGGGGATTGGCAGGAAGCGCTTGATGAGAATTTTCAAGTACGCCGTTACTCATTTGATAGTCGGTTGCGTGCGACTGGTGATTTCGATTCTCTTGACTTCAAAGGGCGTGCCTCTGCAATAGTAGGATCCACTCGCAATCTTGGTCAGAGGTTCAGCGGCCGGCCTCTCGCTGGAATTCTTTTGTTCAGTGATGGGAATGCTACTGACACTGAGAGCTTGAATGATGGTCTCGGGCAACTGCCACCTGTTTACCCGGTAGTTATGGGTAAACAATCATCTATCAAGGACATGGCCATTACGGATGTTCAAGTGACATCTTCTACATTTGAAGATGCTCCGGTGGCGATTCATTGTCAATTGGCGTCGACCGGATTTTCTGCAGAGAAAATTGTAGCCCGGTTGCTGGATTCCGAGGGTAATGAGTTGGCCAGGCAATATCCTTCTTCTGACAAAGCGATGAAGGTCAAGTTTGAGGTTAAACCGAAGGCTTTGGGGGTTTCGTTTTATACGGTTGAACTTGTGCAAGCTGAAACGGTGGATAGTCAAGCCGGCGAGGAGGAGGCAATTTTAGCCAACAACAAGCGTATTGTTGCAGTTGAGCGTCGTAAGAAACCGTTTCGAGTACTTTATGTAGCTGGTCGTCCCAATTGGGAATATAAGTTTTTGAAGCGAGCACTCGATGATGATCCACAGGTGGACTTGGTTGGCTTGATTCGAATTGCCAAGAGGGAACCCAAATTTGTCTTCAAGGGTCGCGAAGGTGAAACTAGTAACCCACTTTTTAAAGGATTCCGCGGAGATGAAGAGGAGGAAGGTAGATACGATAAGCCAATATTAAAAAGACTTAACGTAAAGAATGAGGATGAGTTGAAGGATGGTGAGTTTCCGAAAAACGCTGGTGATCTATTTAACTATCATGCGATTATTCTCGATGATTTAGAGTCTGCATTTTTTATGCCCCATCAGCGTGAATTAATTCGTCGTGCGGTTTCCGAGCGTGGGGCTGGTTTTATGATGTTGGGGGGGCAGGAATCATTTTCCCAGGGTAAATACGAAAATACTCCGATTGCGGAATTGCTTCCGGTGTACTTGCAGCGAAATGGAGCTGTTTTTCCAGTGGATAATTTAGAATTTGGTCTAGAGCGTGATGGTTGGTTGAGTCAGTGGGTTCGGCTTCGGAAAACTGAGGCTGATGAAAAAGATAGGCTAGAAGATATGCCTAAATTTCGAGTTCTTAATCAGGTTGACAGAATCAAGCCAGGTGCCAGCGTTATGGCTTCGGTAATAGGGGAAGGTGGCAAGCGTACTCCGGCTTTAGTAGTTCAGCGTTATGGATATGGAAAATCTGCTGCATTGTTGGTGGGTGATATGTGGCGTTGGCAAATGGCAGGTAAAGGAAAACGCGATGATTTACCACGAGCTTGGAGGCAGATCATTCGATGGTTGGTATCTGATGTGCCTCGCAGGATTGAACTCACTACGTCTGCTGATTCGGGAGCAGCTGGGCTTGGGCGTAAACTAACTGTGCGTGCTCGGAATGAGGAATTCAAACCGCTTGGATTTGCCAATGTGGAGTTAAGTGTTATGCCTTGGGGGGAAGAGTCGAAAGCAGTTGATCTCAGCGTAGAAGCCGCAGCCACCGAGACTGGTGCGTTTGAGTCGATCTATATTCCGCGTGAGGAAGGAGGATATGTTGCAAAGGCAACTGTTCGAGATGAGGATGGGAAATCCATAGGTGATGTTGAAGCTGGTTGGGCCAGTAATCCGGCTGCGGATGAGTTTAATTCCCTGCAACCTAACATTGCTCTAATGAAGGATTTGGCAAACAGAACCGGAGGTCGTGTTCTCGATATTAGTGAGCTAAAAGAGTGGGCTCAGGATCTGCCTTCTAAACAATCACCTGTAATGGATTCGTTTCAAACTCCATTGTGGCATCTTCCATGGATGTTTGCAGCAGCGTTGTTGCTGTTGGTTGCCGAATGGTGGATGCGAAGGAGGCATTGGTTGCCATGAGGAGTTTTCTGTTGTGCCTCTTAACTATAGTTTTGTCCAAATCATGGGTAGGGGCCCTTGATTTTAATTCTACCAAAAACCGGCGAGTAATGGTTGTCGCTGGTGCTGGTGGAGATGAAGAGTACACTAGTCTTTTTTCCGAATGGGCAGGTGTTTTAGCTAAGGCATTTCAAGGTAATTCAGCGGAATTGGTTAACATCACTAATAAACCAGAGAATACCGATGCTCGAAAAATTATTGAAACCAAATTGAAAAAGTGGTCGGAAGCCAAGGACGATGAGATTTGGATTTTACTTGTGGGCCACGGTACCTTCGATGGCAAGCAAGCCAAATTTAATTTGGTTGGTGACGATGTTTCAGATTTAGAATTTCAGCGTTGGTTAAAGCCTCATCAAGGGCCTTTAGTATTCATCAATACAAGTTCCTCCAGCGCTCCTTTTATTCGTACGCTATCTGGGCCAAATCGGGTTGTTGCGACGGCGACCAAGAGTGGTTACGAACAGAATTTTTGTCGTTTTGGAGGTTATATGTCAGCAGCGCTTGAGCAAAAAAACGCTGATCTCGACAAAGATGGAGCTGTGTCTGTGCTTGAAGCCTTTCTCATCGCATCACGCAAGGTTGAGGAATATTATCGTGAGAATGACCGGCTCGTATCTGAGAGTGCGTTGCTCGATGACAATGGTGATGGTCGTGGTACCCCTGCAAGCTGGTTTCGAGGTGTTCGAATCGATAAAAAAGCGCAGGAAAAAAACGGTGCTGATGGTAAGCTTTCGCGGCTTGTTTTTCCTATCGTGCCTCTTAAAGAACAAGACATACCCGAGCCTCTTCGGAATAAAAGATCTCAAGTAGAAACCAAGATCGAAACACTTCGGTCCCTGAAAAAAACTTTGGGTGCCGACGTTTACTATCGCGATCTAGAAAAGCTTTTTATTGAGCTAGCCAAAGTAAACGACCAAATTGAATCTTCTTTGGAAGAATCTGAATAGAGTACATTCTTTTGGGATTTACTTTAGTAGCGGTAATGCTCTGGTTTATATGGCCCTTCAACAGGCACCCCAATGTAGTCAGCCTGTTCTTGAGAAAGTGTTGTGAGCTTTGCCCCTAGTTTGCCTAAGTGAAGTCGAGCAACCTCTTCATCTAGTTGTTTATCAAGGCGATACACGCTCACCTTGCGGTCTGGATTTTTTTGGATGTCGATTTGTGCGATTGTCTGGTTGGTAAAGCTGTTGGACATGACAAAACTCGGGTGACCTGTGGCGCATCCTAGGTTGATCAGTCTACCTTCGGCTAGTAGGTAGATTGAGTGGCCATCCGGAAAGGTAAACCGACTTACCGGTCCACCAGGGATTGAGTCGTCTTTAATCACTTCACGGGTAACACCCTCCATTGCTTCAAGCTGTGCAACTTGAATTTCATTATCGAAATGGCCTATATTACAGACTATAGCCTGATCCTTCATTCGGCTCATATGTTCTGCTGTTATGATATCCTTATTGCCTGTAGTCGTGACAAAAATATCTGCTTCAGAGAGTGCATCTTCGATAGTCGCTACTTCATAACCTGCCATACAAGCTTGTAATGCGCAAATTGGATCAATCTCAGAAACCATTACTCGTGCTTTTTCCATGGATAGTGACTCTGCTGATCCTTTCCCTACATCACCATAACCGCATACCATGGCAACTTTTCCTGAGACGAGAACGTCAAGAGCTCTTTTAATGCCATCAACCAGTGAGTGACGACAGCCGTATACATTATCAAATTTTGATTTGGTTACGGAGTCATTTACGTTAATTGCCTGAAATAACAATTCACCTCGTTCTTCCATTTGTAACAACCGATGAACTCCGGTTGTTGTTTCCTCGGATACACCTACAACCGATTCAGCAACCTTGGTCCAATGGCCGTCACGTTCTGAATGTGTTTTTTTGAGTAAGTTTTTTATTACTTGTTCTTCTTCACTTTCGGATTTGCTGTTTATCCAGTCACTACCATTTTCAAGTTCTACACCCTTATGGATAAGTAAAGTGGCATCACCACCATCATCGACAATCTGATCCGGGCCAGAGCCATCAGGCCAGGTAAGTGCCTTAAAAGTACAGTCCCAATATTCTTCGAGAGTTTCTCCTTTCCACGCGAACACAGGGACGCCAGTTGCTGCAATTGCGGCAGCTGCATGATCTTGTGTTGAAAAAATATTACATGAACACCAGCGTACATCTGCACCCAGAGCAGTAAGAGTTTCAATAAGCACGGCTGTCTGCACTGTCATATGCAGTGAGCCCATAATCTTGATACCGTTTAATGGTTTATCAGGTCCATATTTTTCTCGAGTGGCCATAAGGCCAGGCATTTCTTTTTCGGCAATTGCGATTTCCTTACGCCCGAAATCCGCAAGTTGAATATCTCGTACTTGATAGTCTTTAGATTGATTTGACATTATTTATAATAAATTTACTTAATGGCACGCTTAAGTGCAGCAGTTTTATCCGTTTTTTCCCATGTAATTGCATTTAGATCATCTTCTTTTCCGAAGTGGCCGTAATTGGTGGTTTTTGAGTAAATAGGTCTTAGAAGTTTAAGCTGTTTTACTATGTTGGCTGGCTTGAAGTTAAACACACTTTCTGCAGCTGCAGCGATTTTAGTATCATCAGTTATGCCAGTGCCAAAGGTGTCAACACAGACGGAGACAGGATTGGGATAGCCTATTGCATAGGCAAATTGGATTTCACACCGTTTAGCTAGGCCAGCGGCTACAATGTTTTTTGCGACATACCTACCCATATAGGCGGCACTGCGATCTACCTTACTTGGATCCTTACCACTGAAGGCTCCTCCACCATGGCGACCCATACCCCCGTATGTATCAACGATTATTTTCCGACCAGTTAGACCGCTATCACCTTGTGGCCCGCCGACTACAAAACGTCCGGTCGGATTAATTAAAATTTGTGTGCCTCGAGAGAGCATTTTTTTAGGCAAAACTTTTTGAATGACCTGTTTTGTAATAAAATCACGAATAGTTTTGTTTGTAGCAGAAGCCGCATGCTGGGTTGATATTACAACACTAGTGATCTTTACAGGTTTGTCGTCAACGTATTGAACAGAGACTTGGCTTTTTGCATCAGGTCTTAGCCAATTGGCTTTACCTGCTTTGCGAAGCTTTGTTAGTCGATGGCCAAGCTGATGCGCATACATGATGGGCGCTGGCATGAGTTCCGGGGTTTCATCGCATGCATATCCGAACATTAATCCCTGATCCCCTGCGCCCTGTTCTGCTGTTGTTTTTCCTTTGGCGGCTTTTGCATCAACACCTTGAGAGATATCTGGACTCTGTGCGGTGAGATAGTTGTTGATAAACACCTCGTCCGCGTGAAAGACGTCGTCTTTGTTCACGTAGCCAATTTCTCGTATAGCATTTCGAACAACTTGTTCGACGTCGAATTTTGCCTTTGTAGTTATTTCTCCACCAACGCAAACAACGTTACTTTTTACGAAGGTTTCACAAGCTACACGACTAAATTTGTCCTGCTCAAGGCAGGCGTCGAGTACGGCATCGGAGATTGTATCGGATACTTTGTCCGGATGACCTTCGCCAACCGATTCAGAGGAAAATATATAGTTTTTGCTCATTATGAAATCTGTTATCTGAGTGGTGAGACTTTAATATCAACAAATCAAGATATGATGATATGTATAACTTTATTAGCTTTCAAGCTGATTTATTATGGTTTCTGCCTTTGAATTTTGGAACGAGTGATTTGATTTTTGTTGGTTTCTCGGGCATTTTAGCTCGGTTCGCTATTTCAGCGGTTTTCCCTTTTTTGATGACAATTAAAAATGATAGCGGCGAGGAGCCGAAGTTAGCCAAAAATGAGTATATTAAGCAGGAAAGTAATTTTCTGCGCGGTACAATTTCTGAAGGGCTACTTGATGAATCGACAGGTGCGTTGGCTTCAGATGACACCCAGCTCACTAAGTTTCACGGTATATATCAACAGGATGACCGAGATGTTCGCAGAGAGCGTCGTAAAGCGAAACTGGAACCAGCCTATTCCTTTATGACGCGAGTGCGTCTTCCTGGTGGAGTTTGTACATCGCAACAGTGGTTGGATATGGATGAGATTTGCTCCAAATATGCCAATGGTACTTTGAAGCTTACTACCCGACAGGCTTTCCAATTACATGGCACGATCAAGAAGAATCTCAAACTTACGATTAAGAAGATCAATGAATCTTTGATGGATACAGTTGCGGCGTGCGGGGATGTAAACCGAAATGTCATGTGTAATCCAAATCCTTATCAATCTAAATTGCATGCAGAGGCATTGGGGGTTGCTAAGGCTATCAGTGATCACCTTACACCTGCTACGAGAGCTTACCATGAAATCTGGTTGGAAGATGAGAAAGGTGAAAAACAAAAAGTTACTGTTGATCCAGAACCGGAGAATGAGCCCATTTACGGTAAGACATATTTGCCTCGAAAATTAAAAACAGTTGTTGTCCTGCCTCCGAACAATGATGTTGACTTGTATGCAAATGATCTTGGTTTTATTGCAATAATAGAAGATGAAAAAATCGTTGGTTATAATGTTACTGTAGGTGGTGGGATGGGTATGAATCACGGGCAGGAAAAGACCTTTCCCCGATTGGCTGATGTGCTCGGATTTTGTGAGCCAGATCAAGTTACAGATGTAGCCGAAAAAATTGTTACCACACAGCGTGACTATGGTGATCGTATTGATCGAAAACATGCACGTCTTAAGTACACTATTGAGGATCGAGGTCTTGACTGGTTCCGGAATGAAGTCGAGAACCGTTTAGGCTATCAGCTTAGTGAAGCGCGGCCTTTTCATTTTGAGCATAACGGTGACCGTTATGGTTGGGTAGACGACGAGAATGGTAACAGCCATCTTACTTTATATATTCAAAATGGTTGTGTGGTGGATAAAGAAAATTTCCTAATGCGCACAGGACTGCGTGAAATTGCAAAGATTCACGAAGGTGACTTCCGTTTGACGGGAAACCAAAATCTCATAATTGCAAACGTCTCACCAATTAAGCGTAGTGAGGTTGAAGCTTTGCTCGCTCAATACAATTTAACTGACTGTTATGATCAATCTGGCCTTCGCTTAAATTCAATGGCTTGCGTGGCCTTACCAACTTGCGGCTTAGCTCTAGCAGAGAGTCAACGATACCTTCCTGATTTGATCAGTGAGCTTGAGGAGATCCTTGAGGAATTTGAGCTTAAAAATGATCCTATTACCATTCGTATGACGGGTTGTCCAAATGGTTGTGCTCGTCCTTACATAGCAGAGATTGCGTTTGTTGGTCGTTCGCCTGGAAAATACAATATTTACCTCGGTGGTGGTTTTACTGGAGATCGATTAAACAAATTATACAAGGTTTCAGCTAAGTCTGAGGAGATTGCTGGAATTCTACGTCCGATCTTCGAACAATATGCAAAGGAAAGAGATGATGGAGAGCGTTTTGGGGACTTTGTTGTCCGTGCAGGGTACGTTGCTGAGACGCGAGTTGGTCGTGAATTTCACAATGATTTCAAGGAAGATTGAACTATTTGGGTAGTCTATACCAAGTCATGTTTTTAACCCGAAATTGCTTGAGGCAATTTGGGGTGATGCGTAGGATGCGCGTCCCTTTTCGAGGGATGGCTGGATAGCTCAGTTGGTAGAGCAACGGATTGAAAATCCGTGTGTCCCCGGTTCGATTCCGGGTCCAGCCACCACTTCGTTTTACCCATCCAGAAACATAAAGCGCTAGACTTATGGTGGATAAGGCTAAAATAAATAAAATGCCCGGCTTAGAAGATGGGCGCAAGGCAGATGAGCCTTGTACGATTGTAATTTTTGGAGCCAGTGGTGATCTGACGGTTCGTAAGTTAATTCCTGCGCTTTATCATCTCTATATCGACGGGCAGATGCCGGAGTCATTTCGTGTCGTTGGTTTTGCGCGTCGGGAAAAAACCGATGAAAGTTGGCGCGAGGAAATGCGCGCTGGGATCGAAAAATATTCCCGTACCTGCAAGGTTAATAATTCACAATGGCAGGCTTTTTCTGAAAATATTTGCTACCACCGTGGTGATTTGACGGATGCTGCTGCATACGATGCTTTAGCCGGTCGGCTAGCTAAGTTTGAAGATAATCGGCTTTCAAGTAACCTTGTATTTTATCTGGCAATTTCGCCCAGTTTATTTGGTAAAGTGGTGGATCAACTCCATACTGCTAAATTGCTAAAGCGCTATGAAGAAGGAGATGCCCAATGGCAGCGAGTGGTTGTTGAGAAACCATTTGGTCATGATCTCAAGTCAGCTCAATTACTGAACAATCATCTTATTCGTCATGCCAGAGAGCGGCAGATTTTTCGTATTGATCATTATTTAGGCAAGGAGACCGTGCAGAACATCATGATGTTCCGGTTTTCAAATGCTATCTTCGAGCAACTTTGGAATCGCGAAGCGATTGATCATGTCCAGATCACAGTGAGTGAAGATATTGGTGTTGGTAGTCGTGGAGGCTATTTTGAGGAGGTCGGAACATTGCGGGACATGATGCAGAATCATTTGTTGCAGATCATGTCGCTGGTAGCTATGGAGCCGCCTCCATCGCTTGAGGCGGAAGATATCAGAAATGAAAAGGTTAAACTACTGAAGTCGATTCGTAAGATGACACCTGAGGTGGTTGCTAAAAACGTAGTGCGAGGTCAGTACTTTGCGGGAACTGTCAATGCAGATCCCCGTAATGGCTATAGGCAGGAGGAACGCGTAGCCACTGAGTCAAATGTTGAAACTTTTGTGGCGATGAAACTGTTCGTTGACAATTGGCGTTGGAGTGACGTTCCTTTTTATCTTAGAACTGGAAAAAATCTTCCGCATCGAGCTAGTGAGGTGCGCGTGCAGTTTCGTCCGACTCCAAATGTGCTTTTTGCTGCACAAGATAATTTGGACTTGCATGCTAACGCGTTGACGCTTCGCTTGCAGCCGGACGAGGGAATTTCCCTTAGGTTCAACGGTAAGGTGCCAGGCAATAGTATTGAAACGCGCCCTGTGCGAATGCACTTTGGATATGATGCTGAGTTTGGAGCTTACACTCCAGAAGCTTATGAACGCTTATTACTAGAGGCTATGGCAGGTGACGCAACGTTATTTATTCGTCGTGATGAAGTTGAAACGGCATGGCAGATCGTTGATAGTATTCGCGAAGGGTGGGGTGTGATCCCGCTATCCAATCGTGAGTTTTATTCTGCTGGAACTTGGGGCCCGGTCGCTGCTGATGATTTGCTTGAGGCAGATAATCATGTATG
>JASLKL010000055.1:11276-13900 GCA_030747605.1 Verrucomicrobiota bacterium
CTTAGCTTTAAGTGATCCTAATAAGCCGTTCACCGTGGCTCTTTCTGGAGGACGAATTCCAAAATTGTTTTATCAAGTGGTGACGGAATTGGCTCAGCCAAGCTTATTTAAAAATGTACATTTCTTCTGGAGTGATGAGCGTTTAGTTCCACCGACTGATGATGAGAGTAATTTCAAACTTGCTGATGAAGGTTTGCTGCGCCCACTAGGAATCTCGATTGACCAAGTACATCGTGTGTTGACCGAATATAGTGAATCAGAGGCTGTTCAAGTAGTCACTGATGAGCTTAAGCGATTTGCCGGAAGCAAAGAGAATGGTCAGCCAGTCATAGATTTAGTCTTTCTTGGAATGGGTGAGGACGCTCATGTGGCTTCACTTTTCCCAGGGGATGCCGAGGCACTAGAGTCTGAGGCGATATACAGAGTTGTAACAGGGCCTAAGCCCCCATCGCGAAGAGTGACACTTGGTTATCCAGCACTGAGTGCTGCACGAGAGGTTTGGGTGTTGGCTTCCGGCCAAGGTAAGTCTGAGGCGCTCCGCAGTTCTATAGCAGTAGGCTCAGTTACCCCGTTAGCTCGTGTACTTCAAAGTAGGGAAAAAACTGAGATATTAACTGATTTTACACTTTAAGATTGTAATTGAGAGTGTCATTTCCTTGTTCCCTTAATTTGGTTATGTGACTCTTTTGCATATGCAGATTTTAGATTTTAACAGAAGGTATTTGGCCAAGTTTTTTTCAATTATTTTTAGTCTCAGCTGCGCTGTACAGATTTCAGCTGCAAAATTGGTTAAGCCTAACGTTATTTTCATAATGGCCGATGATCTTGGTTATGCTGAGTTGGGAAGCTACGGTCAGAAAAAAATTAAAACTCCGAATCTTGATCGCTTAGCTAGGCAAGGAATGCGCTTTACGCGCAATTATTCTGGTAACGCCGTTTGTGCGCCTTCGAGGTGCGTGTTAATGACTGGCAAGCATCCCGGACATGCCTTTGTTCGAAATAACGGCGAGATAAAACCAGAGGGTCAGCGTCCTATTCCAAAAGACGAAATTACAATTGCAGAGTTACTGCGTAAGCAAGGCTATTCGACTGGCGCTTTTGGTAAGTGGGGGCTGGGTTTTCCAGGTTCGGAAGGGGATCCTATCCACCAAGGCTTTGACCGGTTTTATGGCTACAACTGTCAGCGTCATGCACATAGTTATTATCCAAATTATTTGTGGAGTAATCTTAAGCGGGTATCTTTGGATAATGAGCCGCCAGTGCCGGGGCATGCTTCGTTGCCAAAGGGTGCTGATCCGAGTGATCCGCATAGCTATGATATATTTAAGGGAAAGGATTATGCGCCAGATCGTATCAATGAACAGGCTCTCAAGTTTATTAGTGACCATAAAGATAAACCTTTTTTCCTTTATTATCCGACGGTTATTCCGCATGTGGCGTTGCATGTGCCGGACGCAGAGTTAAAGCCTTATCTTGATCGAAAATGGAACGATCCCCCGTTTGTTCGGGCAAATGGATACGGATATACGCCGCATTTTACGCCGCGCGCTGCTTATGCTGCTATGATTAGTAGAATGGATCGTTACATTGGTCGGGTGCTTGATTTAATAGATGAACTTGGCCTAGCGCAAAATACAATTATCGTATTCACTTCTGATAATGGCACAACTCATCTTAAAGCAGAGGTGGACTATAACTTTTTTGAGAGTGTGAAACCTTTGCGAGGCCTAAAAGGTTCACTTTACGAGGGAGGCATTCGGGTGCCATTAATTGTACGTTGGCCTGGTCGGGTGCCGGCAGGAACTACCTCGGAATATGTAACAGGTCTTGAGGATTGGATACCGACATTACTTGACTTGATCGGCGAGAAAAAAACAATACCAGCGGGTCTTGATGGATTAAGTATTGCTAATATCTTGTATGGTAAGAATCAGAGTCCACGTGAATTTTTATACCGGGAGTTTTCTGGATATGGAGGGCAGCAGGCAGTTTGGTCTGGTAGATGGAAGGCGATTCGGCAGAACATTTTGCGAAAGAAAAATAAGCAACCTCTTAAGATTCATTTGTATGACTTGAATGCCGACATTAGTGAATCAAATGATGTTGCAGCTGAAAATCCGAAAGTTGTGGTGCGATTACGTAAATTGATGGCTAGAGAGCATACGCCTTCTGAGTTTTACCCGATTAAGCCTTTGGATTAGAATTAGTGCCGTTATGAATTTTGTTCAACTTCGAACCGTACTGCTTTTATTTTTGTTGGTAGCGTCTATTGGCTGTGACTTTCAGTCGAAAATTGAGGTTAATGATAATGTTGTGTGGCAGTATCTGGAGAAGGAGGAAGAGTATCAATTGGCTAAGTATTTGGAAGAGCGGCCTTCTTTAGTCAGTGCGGTTAATCAGGCTGGCAACTCATTATTGTATGAAGCGATTGCTAGTTCTAACATCAAGATTGTTGAGTTGATTTTGGCTAATGGAGCAAAAATAAACTTTAGAAATCAATTCGGTCGCACCCCTTTGCATCGAGCTGCTGATGAGGACCGTTTAGATATGGTCAGATTGTTGTTGGCTCAAGGAGCCGAAGTGAATGTTCGTGATTGCCGCGGGTCTACTCCATTGATTGCGTC
>JASLKL010000056.1 GCA_030747605.1 Verrucomicrobiota bacterium
ATAGCACATTTAATGCCTCTAGCCTTAGCTTGTTGCCACAAACGCCAATCAAGATCGAAGCGATATGGATTAGCATTCAACTCAAGCCAT
Source organism: Verrucomicrobiota bacterium (assembly GCA_030747605.1). GTDB lineage: Bacteria > Verrucomicrobiota > Verrucomicrobiia > Limisphaerales > UBA1096 > UBA1096. Next base: position 91 of record JASLKL010000056.1, read on the forward strand.
GTCCCCGTTTCAGCACAAGCATCAATAACGGCATCTTGATTAATTGGATAAGCATCTCTTCGAAGCAAAAGCCGGCCTGAAAGATGGCCAAGCATATGTACGTAAGGGTTCTCAGCAGCGGCAATCAGCCGCTTGGTATTGTCCGCCTCGTTACTTCCAGCAACATGTAAGCTGGCAACAACAACATCCAGTTCGGCTAATAAGTCATCCTCAAAATCTAACCTATTCTTGAGAATATCGACTTCGATCCCTGACAGCAGTCGAAATGAATGGCCTTGGTCCTGCAACTTTTCATTAACAGTCTCTATTTCAATTATTTGTTCTCTCAGCCTTTTTTCGTCCAGCCCATTGGCCTGAAACGACGAACGGGAATGATCGGTAATCGCCCAATATTCACAGCCCAGCTCATTCATATAGTCAGCAATCTCTGCCAAAGACTCGTTGCCATCACTCCAGTTAGAGTGGTTATGAAGCGACCCTTTTAGGTTCGTCCACTCTATAAGTCTTGGAATGTTTTTGGATTCAGCCGCCTCGAATTCTCCTTTGTCCTCTCGCAATTCAGGCGGTATATAAACAAGATCAAGTGCCTCAAAAATATCCTCCTCAGTATTACACTCAATTCGTAATTCAGGAGCACGAGTTTCCTCCTCGCTTTTAAAAAGTCCGTACTCATTTAGTCTGAGTCCGCGGGCGATAGCGCGTTGACGCATGCCGATATTATGTTCTTTACTGCCAGTAAAATATGCTTGTGCAAACGGATACTCAGCATCATTAACAACACGCAAATCTCCCTGAATGCCTCCTTCAAGAATAACACTGGCTTTCGTCTCTCCTTTGGCTGAAATGGAAATGATCCCTAGCTGACTGGTAAAAAATTCAATAACAGATTCAGGGTTCCTTGATGATACAAGAAAATCTATATCTCTAATAATTTCCTTGTGACGCCGTAGGCTGCCAGCGGTACTGCACCGAATGACATCAGGGTGGGACCTAAGTTGATCGAGGATTGGCTCAGCAAGAATGAGAGCGGCACTGATATGATGGTGCGATGCGTAGTTACGCCTAAATTCAATCCCCTCAAGAATTTTCGTCTCTGTTTTTGCGCCAAAACCAGGTAACTCTGCGAGCTTGCTATCCTTGCAAGCCTCCTCAAGAGCTTCAACCGTATCTATCCCTAACTTTTCATGTACAGCCTTAACCTTCTTTGGGCCTAATCCCGGGATATTTAGCATAGCAATCAAGCCCTCAGGGATGGAGGCCTTTAGTTTATCATAATAAGCCAAATTTCCCGTAGTAGCTAATTCGGTGATTTTCTCAGCTAATGCACTTCCAATTCCCTTGATTTTCCCTAATCGCTCCTCTTCTATAAGAACCTCAAGAGGCTCACTTAAATTCTCTAAAGTACGAGCTCCATTTTGATAAGCTCGAGTCTTAAAAGGGTTCTCGCCTTTCAACTCAAGGAATATGCCGATCTCCTTTAAAATGTCTGCGATTTCTCCCTTTTGCATCCGCAGATTAAATCATCCGCAGGGCCACTTGGCCAATCGGGAATAAATCAAAACCCTAATCGCTCAAAATTTCATAGAAAAATAGCCGGTTTGCCTTTGACCCGCAGTTCATGAAGGCATAAAAATATCCGCACAAGGAGCAGGCTCACATCGATGGGCTATTTTGAAGAATGATAATGTTTTTACAGGCTGGCGTAGAATCCGCCACCCCATATGTATGGGACCAAGCCGGCACCCCAGGGAAAGCAATTATCATCCTACTTGGCCTCCTCTCAGTTTTCGTTTGGTCAGTAATGCTCCAAAAAGCACGTCAAACAAGACAAGCTCGAAAATTAAATAGGCTTTTCGCTGATGAATTTCACCAACATGAGGGTGTGCTTGTAATACACAACCGCGATATCCACGTAGAAGGTTGCCCTCTATTCAACCTTTACGACAATGGCTGTAAGGATTTGTTAAGCAGACTTAAAACTAATGGCAACGAGGGCGAATTAGGCTCGCAAAAATACGCGACTATTAAAACGATGGAGCACGTCAAAAGAACGCTCGAAAGCGACGTTGCTAAGGAGTCTCTTAAACTAGAAAGCGGTTTGATTTTACTAGCTATCGCTGTTAGCGGAGCGCCATTTGTCGGCCTGCTTGGAACCGTCTGGGGCGTAATGGATGTATTTAGTGCCGCAGCACAAGAAGGGAATGCGAACTTAACCACCGTGGCCCCTGGCGTTGCAGCAGCATTGGCAACTACCGTTGCCGGCCTGCTAGTCGCTATCCCTTCGATGGTCGGATACAACTGGCTAGTGCACAATCTCCGAGTATTCACAGTAGAACTAGACAACTTTGCACAGGAACTGGCATCACGAATGGAAAATGAATTCTTAAAGGATGAATAGAAACTATGGCTTCTAAGAATTTGGTACAAGGAGAGAAAGGATTGCTTTGCCTTAAGTGTTCTCACTTAAACCCGGGGAATTTGAAAGAGTGCGAATACTGCAATTCACAACTTTTTATTAAATGCAAAAAATGCGGAGCAAAGGTCCAGCGTGTGCTTTCTCAGTGCCAAAAATGCCGTCATCGGCTGCACAAAAGTATCTTATCTAAACTGGAAAGAAAAATGTTTGCTCGTTCACGAAAAATAACATTAGGTCAATTTGGATTGTTGATTATTCTCGCCATATTCATGTATCAGGCAATAAAGATGGTTAGCGATAAACTTTAGTTAAGATGCGCCGATTCTCACAACGCAACTCGCTTGTCACCCTTAGTGACCTAAATGTCACGCCGTTGATCGACCTTGCGTTTGTATTACTAATCATCTTCATGATCACTACTCCCCTGCTGGAACAAGGGCTATCTCTGGACCTGCCAGATGGAGGCCAACCAGATAAAGCACTAAAAAAAGAAGATGTACGCACCGTTGAGGTTGATAAAAACGGGAGCTACATGCTTGATGGCGAAAAGATGACACTTGATCAGATTGAACAAAAACTGGTTGACGATCATCAAAATAATCAGAATCTTTTGGTCTACATCCGCGCCGACAACGCGGGCAGTTATGGATCTGTCGTCGCGGTATTAAATCGTTGTAAGCAGAACGAAATTACTCGCGTATCATTGAGGACAGAACCGGACTAATATTAAGGAGGTTTGATGACATGGGTAAATTGAAGCGCAGTTGTGTAGCTGGATCATTTGTATTACATGCAGTGATAATAGCCTTATTGGTGCTTGGACCGGTACTTTTAGCTAAGCGCGAAGAAAAAGTTCAGGTGATCGATTTGATCCCTTCGGAGATTGTAGATCAGATTTTAACCCCAAAAGTATCTGTTACCCCCCCGGCTCGACCACAAACAAAGCCTAAGCCGGCTCCGCCAAAACCTAAACCGGTTAAAATCACAAAACCTAAACCAAAGCCGACGCCACCAAAACCTAAACCGGTTAAAATCACAAAACCTAAACCAAAAATTAAGGTTAATCTAAAACCGACAATCCGCCGACCAGATTCAAGTAAAGTAAAGGCACAGCAAGAAGCTGCGGAACGAGCTCGCAAGGCTGACGCTAATCGGCAACAAGCCCTGAACAAATCTCTTAATAGGCTAAATTCTAATTTATCTGGCAGCACTGCTGTCAAGGCGCCTCTTGGGCGTTTTGCTGCTGCAAATTACGAATCACTTATCCGCCGAAAGTACATGGACGCCACTTTTCACCCAGGCGCAATTTCTGGCGATCCGGTGGTCAAGGTGCGCATTGTAATCGCTCGTAGCGGAAATGTGCTATCAGCCCGAATCGTAAACAGCTCAGGTGTAACGAGCTGGGATCGTGCGGTTCAAAAGTCACTTGACCGTGTAAAACATATCGGTCCGTTTCCCAAAACAATTAGTGGGGCACAAAAAACTTTCACTCTAAATTTTAATTCTCGCAGTTTTAAATGAAAAAACCACTCCGTTATTCACTTTCCGTTCTAGTTGCTTTGCTTGGCCTTGGTAAGAATCTTGGCCAATCGCAAAAGATTATAGATGTAGATATTTTTGACTCTGGAGAAGTTAAAGCTATTCCGGTCTATATTGAAGGATTCACCGGCGAAATTCTGCCCCTCTTGAAGTTTGACCTTTTTGTCCAAGGATTTGAATTCGTAGACAAAGCCAAAGCACAGTTCATCATTAAAGGAAGCAATGCGGGTGGCGTCTCCGGCGCTGTGTATGACCAATTAAAAGGTGGATTCATTCTGAATAAACGGTATCAAGGAGGGAACCTGCGAATGCAAGGCCACACATTCGCAAATAACGTTGTAGAATCAATAACCGGCTCTCCAGGAATTGGCCTTAGTAAAATAGCTTTCCGTCAATTTCATGGGCGCAACACAGAGATCCATGTTGCAGATTTTGATGGCTTTAACGCCAAACAGGTAACCCGAGACAACTCCATATCAGCTGGCCCAGACTGGTCCCCCGATGGAGGATCGTTGTTCTATTACTCATACCTCAAAAATAATCCAGACATCTACTCTCATAATATTCGAACAGGACAACGCAGAATTGTAGCTCGATACTCAGGATCAAATATTAGCCCCAGTGTATCTCCAGATGGTCGTCGCGTAGCCATGGTGCTTAGTAAAGCAGGGAGCCCTGATATTTGGGTAGCAAATGTAAACGGTTCTGGTTTAAGACGATTAACAACAACAAAAGCAGCTGAATCCTCTCCATGCTGGTCCCCAGATGGCCGCTTCATCTGTTTTGTCTCCCGTGTTTCCGGAAGATCTGGCTTATATAAAATCCCCGCCAATGGGGGTGCGATGTCTCGGATTAAAACCATCTATGCTTCTAACGCCACCGAGCCAGACTGGTCCCCCGACGGCAAGGCTATTGCTTTTACAACACAGAGGGGGGGCAGTTTTGATATATGTATAGTCGAACCAAGCGGCGGAAAGGCAAAAGTAGTCGCCTCCGGAGAGGATCCTTCATGGGCGCTCAACTCGCGTACGCTAATTTTTACTAATCGCTCAAGCGGAAAACGCATCTTATCAGTACTTGACGTACCAACTAAACGAGTCAAGACTCTCCCAAGAAGATTTCAGGGAAATTGCTCTCAGGCAGCATGGGGCAATTAACTGAATAAAACTTAACGAACATAACCCTTGTGAAATTCGCTAGTTTAACCCTTATCGCACTCGCAGTAACCCTATCCGTTGGTTGCAAGCACGGCCCAAAAAATATTACACAAATCCCCGGCGGAGGATCAAACGTAGCCGGGAATGGCGGCTTGCTTGACACTACTACTGGGGGAACTGTTGGCACTGGCGGGGACGTTGTGAGTGTTGATGGCGATGGCAACATTGGGCTTGCAGGACTAGATGAGTTCGAAAACATGCTCATGAATCGCGAAGCATTTTCTGCCCAGACCGTTTACTTTGGTTTTGACCGTTCTGAAGTTCATCCAGACGACTCAAGTAAAGTAAGCGCGGTTGCAGACGCACTTTCCCAAGCTCCACAAAACAAAATTTTGATAGAAGGGCACTGTGACGAACGAGGCACAGAAGAATACAACCGCGCACTAGGCGAACGACGGGCCTTAAGTGTTCGTGATCGATTGGTAGAATTGGGTGTAAGTGGAGACCGAATTCGCACTATGAGCCTAGGCGAAGATCGCCCTGCCGACCCAGGTTTTACAGAAGATGCTTTTCAGGCTAACCGTCGTGGGGAATTTGTACTCCTGACCCCAAAGCCAGGAAATTAGTTCACTATCATCTCTCTACATGAAGCCCACAAACCACATAATGCTGTTTTTGTTGGCTATTGTTTTTCTTTTCTCAGTGGGATGCAAAAAAACTCCAAAAGGAAACTCTTATCTTCCGAAATCAAAAGGCGGGATAGTTGGGAAAAGTAATCTGTTGGCAAATAACAATAGTGGGAAAATTGAAACCCAGGGAGAGGTTGTTTCCAGTGAAGGAAATATTGGAGAACTCAGTGGGCTTGAGGATTTTGAAAACTTATTGATGGACCGAGATATATTCGCAACTCAAACTGTTTACTTTGGATTTGATCGCACCGAACCTAAACCAGGAGATTCAGACAAAGTGACAGCCGTTGCTGATGCACTTTCTAATAGCCCAAAAAACAAAATTTTAGTGGAAGGCCACTGTGACGAACGCGGGACTGAAGAATATAACCGTGCTCTTGGGGAACGACGGGCCCTAACCATTCGAGACATTTTAGTAGAAAAAGGAATATCCCCTAACCGAATACGAACTATGACTTTTGGTGAAGATCGGCCCGCCGATCCAAACCTGACAGAAACAGCCTATCGCCTTAACCGACGCAGCGAATTTGTGCTACTAACGCCCAAACCGGGCACCTGATAACCCCTACCAACCCATTAATCGGGAGTTGGCTCTTTACAACAACAAAAATAAGGCTAGGTTTTCTGGCCTTTCTGAATAAATATGACAAATCATTTACATTTGGCTTTTTCGCCCGGGCTGCCTGAAATCATCCTTGTTTTAGGAGTCATCCTGATTTTTTTCGGTGCCAAGAAACTGCCTGAACTGGCTAAAGGAATGGGACAAGGAATTAAAGAGTTCAAAAAAGCGACGAAAGGAGTTAATGACGAACTCGAAAGAGCTATGGATGACACGCCTACCTATGTTCCTCCTCCTGCTCCGCAACTTACAGAGGAGACGGCCGAAAAACCTGAGGGCAACAACGATTCCAAAAAGGACGCCTAAAAGTTTGTCTTGAATCATGCCCAAAGAACCTGAGGGTACCTCTTCGCCACAGGGAGATTCCCCCGACAGCCAAGCGGATAGCCACGATTCTTCCCAAGAGCAAACCAAACTAAAGCATTCAGCCGCATCCAATGTGGACGATGCTAAAGGCGAAGGGTTTGACCAGATTCAGGCCTCTTCTTCTCTTGCCGACAAAGAAAAAGCCGCCTCATCGCAATCCTCGGACAACCCTGAAAGCCTCGAAAATTCTGGGGAACAGGAATGGCATCATGATGATCCTTACCATCATGATTACGAACATGAAGACCATTATGCTCATGAAGATCAACATGATGATCCATATCACAATGCGCATGAAGAGTATCAGGGGGAGGACTCTCAATCGACTTATGCTCCTGTCCCGATTCCTCGTTCCGACGAAAATGGAGGGGGCAATAACGGAGGAGATGACCTGCCCCCCGACCTTGATGAAGACGGCGCAGAGTATGGAGGTCCAGTAAAGTCATTCCTCGAACACATGGAGGATTTACGCTGGGTGCTTATACGGTGTGTAGCGGCTCTTGGGATTGCAATGGTGGCCTGCCTAGCCGGTGCCCCGATCATTGTCGACTTTCTCTCTCGCCCCCTCGGCGAAGCAAAGCAATTCCTCACCGAAAACCGAAAGGAAGCTCTTCTTGAGGAACGCAAAAGCGAGATTCTTGTCCGGCTAACTGAAGAGCAAGTGTTCCGGATACCCGTCGCGACCAATCTACTTCAAGAAGCTTATCAGTTGCTCAACCTTACCAACGTCAACGAGCCGCAATCGTTCAACCTTAAGCCAGCGGTCGAAGGAGGAAAGCTCCAGCTCCTACTTCAACCGGACACCAATACGATTTCCGCAGCGGACGAATCTAGCAAGACTGGGCCCGAGTTAAAATCGATGAGTCCACTGAGTGGTTTTCTCGTCGCTCTACAAATGGCTTTTTATGGTGGTATCATGGTATCCCTTCCATTCATTTTATATTTCTTGGGGCTATTCGTTTTTCCAGCCCTCCGAAAAAAGGAAAAAAAATACCTTATGATTGCTGTGATCATCGGGGGCGGATTGTTCTTTTGTGGAGCTGCTTTCTGCTACTTCTTATTGATGAAAATAGCACTTAGCACAGCGGCTCTCTTCGCGAACTGGATGCACTTTGGGGCTGATCTCTGGCGTGCAGAGGATTATATAAAGTTTGTCTGCAAATTCATGATAGGCATGGGTATAGCCTTTGAGTTACCGGTCGTCATTCTGCTTTTGGTCAAGATTGGCATACTTGACTACAAAAAACTGGCCAAATTCCGAATGTACTGGGTAGTTATTAATCTTGTGCTAGCCTCCGCACTAACCCCCCCGGATATCGTCACTCAGTTATTGATGGCGCTTCCAATGCAAATCTTCTACGAATTAAGCATTCTAATAGCTTGGATATGGCACCGAAGAGACAAAAAACGTGAGGAACTACTCGAAAAAGAAGCGGAAACAATAGGTTCGAATCAGGCTAATGATGATAAAAAATAACTCCAAAAGTCTTTACAGCGACCATTTTTTTACTAATCTGCCCTTCACTTTTTTTATCTTAACAATGCTAAAAATTGCAAAAACAACTGCTCTAGCTACCCTGATTACTGTCCTCTCCGTGGGTTGTGCTGGCCCAGAAAACAAGTTGGGCCGAGGAGTCCGCAATTTCACTGAGTTCACTCGTTTAGGTGAATTCAGTCGTTCTGTTGAACAAACAGCACTTTGGGAGGGGCCACAGCACGCTTATACAACAGGTGTAGTTCGTGGCTTTAGCCGCACAATGGCTCGCACGGCAATTGGCTTTGCAGAGATTGTAACTTTTGCCATTCCAACTCCTGATTATGAACCTTGGCTGCAGGGCTCCACGGTTTATCCAGACCCGTCGATGGCCACACTAGATTATCCATGGGGAGGCATGGTTTTACCAGATGATGCACTTTTCCCAGCTAGCTACACTCCTGGCCTTTGGGACGATGGGATTTTTCATCCTAATTCATCTATTGGATTTGGAGGAGGAGATGTTGCCCCATTTCTACCTGGAAGCAGATTCAAGGTTTTTGATCACTAAAAACTATATTCTACCAATTTACACGGCGCCCGCCCTCTGGCTGGCGCCTTTTTTGTGATTTGAAACTCACTGTAAAAACTCACTGTAAGATAAACCTACTTCTCAATGTGGTCGGCCATCGAGAAGATGGATTTCATGAATTGGAAATGCTAATGCTCCCTGTTCCTCTTTTTGATAAGCTGAAAGTGGAGCTCACTGGGTCAGGTATTGAGTTTAAGTGCAATCAGCCTAGCATCCCTAATGACTCTAAAAATCTTGCATATAAGGCAGCAGAACAGTTTAAGGCTAAAGCCCAAATCTCCGGGGGGATTCGCATTAATCTTGAAAAAAATATTCCTGCTGAAGCTGGGCTAGGTGGCGGCAGCGGAAATGCCGCTGGAACTCTACTTGCCTTGAACAAACTACACGACAAAGCACTTAATATTTCAACACTACAAGAAATCGCCTGCAGTTTGGGAAGTGATGTGCCATTCTTTATGCAAGCCCTCCCGGCAATTGCAAAAGGAAGAGGAGAAATCATTGAACCGGTTGGGAAACTGAACCTCCTTGAAGGCAAATCCCTCCTATTAATCCGCCCTAAATTTGGAATATCCACACCGTGGGCTTACAAAAAATTATCTCAGTTTCCAGCCGCAAAAAATCGGCCGCTTGGTCAAGCAAACGACTTGGTCTTAGCTTTGAAAAAGGGCCCGCTCAATGAAGGCTATGGGAAATTATACAACTCTCTAGAATTCCCCGTATTTAACAAATTCCCATTGATAAAATTGATCAAGGAATACGCTTTGGATCATGGCGCAGAAAGCGCACTCATGTGCGGCAGCGGCTCCACAGTCTTCGCAATTTGCTCTAATAGAAGCGAAGCGGAATTACTAAGCGAATCTTTCAAATCTAATTTTGCCCCACTTTCAATGAACCAAATTATCACCCTGCCCGGAGAATTTAATCTCTTTTGAAAGTTTTCCTATAGGCAACAGGATCAAACTTTGGATTCTTTTCCTTTGGCACAGGAGCATTAGTGGATAATCGCCAAGCTTTTAACATCGTATGCAATTGCGTTAATCGCTCGATCTCGATTTCGGCTAGATTTCTCTCTTCACCTAAATCACTTGTAAGATTGTAAAGTTCTAAAGAGCCGTCCTCAAAGTATTCGATTAGTTTCCAGTCCCCCATTCTAACCGCGCCACAAGGTGTAGTCCGGAACGGGCCATGCTGCCTAGTATACCCCTGCAAATAGGCCGGAAAATGCCAATATATTGCTTGCCGAAATAGTTTGGATTTAGCGTTATTTAAAAGAGGCATCAGGCTTGTCCCATCTAATCGAACCTTAGGTGGGCGATTAGTTTGAGTCGCCTCTAGTAAAGTCGGATACAAATCGATGCCTATTACTGGCTCTTCACAAACTGTCCCTGGCACGACAACCCCTGGCCAGCGAATTGCCATAGGCACCCTTATGCCTCCCTCATAAAGCATTCCTTTCGAGCCGCGTAATGGTGCGTTTGAAGTAACTCCACCATGCCCACCATTATCAGAAAAGAATATGACGATCGTATTAGCAGCAAGATCCAAGCGATCAAGCGTTTCCAACACAGTTCCTACACTTCCATCCATGCTCTCGATCATTGCTGCATACTTGGCATTGTCTTGTTGATCCAATCTTTTTTTCTTTTCATATTTTGCGGTCAGAATTGACTTTGCTTGAATCGGGGTATGTACCGCATAGTGGGTAAGGTATAAAAAAAACGGGTTGTTCTTGTTTGCCTCAATAAACTTGGCAGCCTCACTGCCTAATCGGTCCGTCAGGTACTCTCCTTTTTTAGTGTTAACAAGGTTAGGATACTTGTACGGGCTATGATACCCGCCGCCGCTTGGGCTTCCCCATTCTCTTCCGGCAATATTAACATCAAATCCTTGAGTCGTAGGATCTTTTCCTAAATGCCACTTACCAATAGTTGCAGTTTTATATCCACCTACTTTGAGAGCCTCAGCCAACGTGATAAATTCATCCCTCAAAACTGTCTTATTTTTAATAGGGATAATTTTACGATAAGCCGCCTTTCCTCGATCTGAGTTGGCCACGGTATATATGCCATGCCGCGGTGAATAGAGGCCACTCATAAGAGAAGCTCGGCTAGGGGCACAATTCGGCGCATTAGAATATGCACTTCGAAAATTTACTCCTTCACGAGCGATCCGATCGGCATTGGGTGTCTCGTAATATTTAGAGCCATTGAATCCGACGTCACGCCACCCGTAATCATCAATAAATATCAAAACGACATTTGGCTTGGTTTGCTTACCGAAGGTCGCCTCAGAAAAACAAAAGATTCCAAAAGTAATTAATAAGATCCGAATTCCAGCGTACATGCTCAAGCCAAACTATCGCTAAACCTACACTTGGCCAAGAGGTGTTTTATAAGAATTTAACTCAAAAACTAAAACCTCAAACTAGAAAAATAGCTTTGTTGCTTTTGCCTCCCAGTAATCATTTATAACAAAATAAAATTAATTAGGTTTAATCATATTTTCTGGCTGCACCCACTCATCATATTGCTCTGCGGTTAACAGCCCTAAACTGATTGCTGCTTCTTTTAATGTACTCCCTTCAGCATAAGCTTTTTTTGCAACTTTTGCTGCATTGTCATAGCCGATATGAGGATTCAAAGCAGTAACCAACATCAAGGAACTCGCCATCAAGTCCTCAATTCGCTCGAGGTTAGGTTCAATCCCAGAAACACATCGGTCTGTAAAACTCCGACACGCATCTGCAAGTAATTGTGCCGATCGTAAAACATTAAAAACTATCATTGGCTTAAAAACATTAAGTTCAAAATGGCCATTGCTTCCTCCTATACTTACAGCCACATGATTCCCCATTACTTCTGCGGCAACCATCGTCAAAGCTTCGCACTGCGTAGGATTTATCTTCCCTGGCATAATTGAAGATCCTGGCTCATTAGCCGGAAGATTTAATTCCCCTATTCCACTTCGAGGGCCCGACCCTAAAAAACGAATATCATTAGCAATCTTCATTACAGCAACAGCAATAACATTCAATGCTCCAGAAAGCGCCACCAAGGCATCATGGGCAGCTAATCCTGAAAACTTATTAGGCATTGTAGTAAAAGATTTGCCAGTCATGCTACTAACTTCCTCTGCAAACTTTTCAGCAAACCCAATTGGCGCATTTAGCCCGGTCCCTACAGCCGTTCCGCCTTGAGCTAATTGAAGTAAATCAGGAAGTGTATTCTTAATCCCTGAAATAGAAGCACCAATCTGGGCAGCATAACCAGAAAACTCCTGCCCTAATGTTAAAGGAGTTGCATCCTGCGTATGCGTTCTCCCGATTTTGATTATTTTAGAAAAAGTCTCAGCTTTTTTCTCCAATGCTTCTTTAAAATGTATCAAGGCGGGTAAAAGCTTATCCTCGGTTTCGATCACCGCTGATATATGCATCGCTGCTGGAAAAGTATCATTTGAAGACTGGCTCATATTTACATGGTCATTCGGATGGACGCTCGATTTTCCACCCAACTTACCGCCTAACAATTCATTTGCACGATTCGCGATTACTTCGTTGGCATTCATGTTAGACTGTGTGCCTGAACCAGTTTGCCATACAACCAATGGGAAATTATCATCGAATTTCCCATCAAAAATCTCCTGAGCTGCCTCAACAATAGCTCGACCTACTGATTCATCTAACTTGCCGAGTGAAATATTAGCTAAAGCGGCAGACTTTTTTTGTATTCCCAGCGCTCGTACCAGTTGAAGGGGCATGACATCATTCCCAATCGGAAAATTTTCTATGCTTCGTTGAGTTTGAGCCCCCCAATATTTTTCAATTGGAACCTCAACTTCCCCCATTGTGTCTCTCTCAATTCTTACTTTGCTCATATTACTTTTACTAAGTATCTTTTGTGTATTTTCTAAATTGGCTTTGGTTTGAACTCTTTAATAAATTTTCCATTTCATTCAAACCCTCATTTATCATGAGAATAAAATTCTCACAGCTACAAGCCGAACCTCCAAGGCTAATCACTGTCTCGCGTTCAGCATAATCATTTGTGACTGCTACGACTTCACCGTAAGGCTTCATCAAGTGAGCCACTCGCTCAATAACTTGATCTGCAGTCTGGCCTTTTTTCGAAAATAAAACCTCTATTCCATTTTTCACAGTCTCGGTTTTTGGCGTACCCGCAGGTGCCCCGCCACCATCAAAAATAACAGAAACTGGAGTTCCGCATGCATCTTGATACTGAGTCAGTATTGATACCAAGGCTTCTCGTGCATAAAACGAATGACGAGGCTTGCCTGGCGCTATTTCCGGCCAGTGATGCAGGAGACTGTATCCATCCACTAGGATACGAACAATACTCATGTGGCAAATTTACTTCCTATACCGCACTTGGCCAAGCGCTTGGTTTAGTGGTAGTTTGGCCCTCCCGCAGAAATGCCTATATACGAATACGAACTTTGCGATGGAAAAGGCGACTGCAAACCGTGTGGAGGCCCAGGCTTCACACTTCGGCGCCCAGTCTCTGCTAAGCCGCTGGAAAAATGTCCTGCCTGCAAAAGGCCGGTAGAAAAAATCATTTCTAGCTTTAATACTCCCACATACCTTAAGCCTCTATCCATTAGCGACGCAAAAAACGCAGGCTTCACCGTCCTGAAAAAATCAAGTAAGGGGGAGTATGAGCGTCAATAGTTCTATTATCGGGTAATTTAATTTAAATAAATTGAACATCTCATGCATCTGGCCCGTCAGATGCATTAATAGTTGTGTAGGGTGTTTATTCAGCA
>JASLKL010000057.1 GCA_030747605.1 Verrucomicrobiota bacterium
GGCCGGCCGTTGGCTGCCAATCCGAATAACTTCGGCGCCAAAGGAGGTAAGCCGACACATCCGGAATTGCTGGACTGGCTGGCAGCGGATTTTGTGGAGCACGGCTGGAAATTCAAGCGCCTTCACCGGCTCATTATGCTATCGGCAACTTACCGCCAATCCGGCAGTCATCCGCAGGCAGCCAAGCTAGCGGTGGTTGATCCAGATAACCATTTTTTCGCCTTCCGTGCCCCGCGCCGCCTCTCCGCCGAGGAACTGCGCGACAGCCTGCTCAAGGCTACTGGCGAATTGAATCCCGTGCTCGGTGGCCTGCCGGTGATGCCGGAGATCAACATGGAAGTCGCCCTGCAGCCGCGCATGATTCAGTTTTCCCTTTCGCCTGCCTACCAACCTTCGCGTACGCCAGCTGAGCGCAACCGCCGAACCATCTACGCCTATCGGGTACGTGGGCAGGCCAATCCGTTTCTCGAGACTTTCAACCAACCCAACCCCAATGACTCGTGCGAAGCACGCGTGGCTGAGACGGTCACGCCACAGGTGTTCACCCTTCTCAATAGCAGCGTGATGAGCGACCGCTCCATTGCGTTGGCACTGCGTGCGGAAAAGGATTTCGACACGCTGCACCTGCAGGTGAAGCGTGCAGTGCAACTGGTCTACGGCCGCGTGCCGGACAAGGTCGAGTGGGAACGTCTCAAGGAATACGTTTACAATATGCGGGCATACCACGCCAAGTACGAGCCCACTCCGGTCAAGTATCCGACAGCCATTACACGCTCCCTTGTCGAGGAATTCACAGGTCAACCTTTTGAGTACGAGGAGATTCTGCCGGGGTTCGAGGGTTACGTTGCTGACAAGAAACCAGCTGATGTGAGTGCGGAAACCCGTGCTCTGGCCGATTTGTGTTTGTTGTTGTTTAATTCCAACGAGTTTATGTACATTTACTAAAAACTAAATTTGAAATGCTAAATCCAAAACAAATCCAAAACATGAATGTTCAAAAGGCACATGTTTTTTTAGTGAGTGTTGGGTTTGGTTTCTCAAGTTTGTTTAGGATTTCGAAATTAGCATTTAGGATTAAACCATGAATCGTCGCAACTTTCTTTACTCCTTGAACGGTGGCCTCGGTGCCTTGGCCATGACAGATCTGTTGGCCAAGGAAAATTTTGGGCCGTTGGCGCCCAAACAACCGATACACGCGCCGAAGGCGAAAAACGTAATCATGCTTTTCATGGAAGGAGGGCCAGGGCATATGGATACTTTTGATCCAAAGCCCAAGCTCAATGCGCTGCATAAAACAGAAAGCAAAAGCACGCGTGGGCTGGAGCGGGGATTTAAGTTTTTTGTGGGTAGTCCGTTCAAGTCGCGCAAGGTGGGGCAGTCAGGGATGGATATGAGTGACCAGTGGCAGTATCTGCCGGAGGTGGCCGATGAGTTGTGCAACTATCGCGGCTGCACGGCAGAGTCACTGAATCATCCCGAGGCATTGTTTCATATGAACACGGGCAGTCGGTTGGGGTCGGATCCGGCGCTGGGCGCGTGGGTCAATTACGGACTTGGTTCGATGAACCAAAATCTGCCCGGTTATCTGGTGATGACCGAGCTTGCACTGCCACAGGGCGGTTCACGTAATTGGAGCAACGGATTTTTACCTGGTCATTTTCAAGGTACTCGTCTGCGACCGACCGGTTCGCCGATCCTTGATCTTCGGGCCCCAGATCACAAAACACGCTTACATCAGAGGGCCGCTCTAGATGAACTGTCTTTTCTTAATCAACGTCACGCCGCCAAGCATCCGGAACACAAGGATCTTGCCACGCGCATGGCTAGTTACGAATTAGCCTTTCATATGCAGGCGGAAGTGCCGGGTGTAATTGACTTAAAGGGTGAGCCTCAGCACATCCGTAAAGCCTACGGAATAGATAGAAAAGAGACTGCCAAGTTCGGTCGTCAATGCCTCATGGCCCGCCGTCTTGTGGAGAAAGGCGTGCGCTTCGTACAGATATTTTCCGGCGGCTGGGACAGCCATGATTACCTTGAAAGGGGACATGCCTCACGTATACGTTCGGTCGATCAACCGATGACTGCGCTTATCAAAGACCTCAAGGAACGAGGTATGCTTGATGACACGCTTGTCATTTGGATAGGTGAGTTTGGTCGTACACCAGACAATAACAAACGTGGCGGGGTCTACTCCCTCGGTCGCGGTCACAATGCCGATGCTATGACCATGCTCCTCGCCGGCGGTGGGTTAAAAAAAGGCGCCATCGTCGGTGCTACCGACGAGATCGGTGCCAAGGCTGTTGAGGTAGCTCATCCTATCCGCGATCTGCACGTCACTCTTTTGCATTTGCTCGGTCTTGATGACAACAAGCTTACCTACTTCCACGCCGGCCGATTCAAACAGCTAAGTCAATTCGGTGGTCAGGTAATCAAGGAATTAATAGCATGAAACGAATTCTCACATTATTTATCTTTATTTGGGTTATCTTGAGCGTCGTTGCCAAGGATCGGCCCAACGTGCTTTTCATTATGTCCGATGACCACACGTCGCAGGCTGTTGGATCTTATGCGACCGTGTTGAAACCGCTTAACCCTACGCCAACATTGGATAAGTTTGCAGCTGAAGGAATGGTGTTCGAAAATGCATTTTGTTCTAACTCTATTTGTACCCCTAGTCGGGCCAGCATCATTACGGGCCAGTATCCGCACGTCAATGGAGTCACCGATCTTACTGGGCGAATTTCGCCGGAGAAACAGATGCTGCCTATCTTATTTCGTAAATCCGGCTATCAAACAGCTATGATCGGTAAATGGCATCTGAAGACCGAACCGAACTTTGATTATTACAAAGTGTTGCCAGGACAGGGGAAGTATTTTGACACCGAGTTTCGCATACAGGGTCAAAGTCCATGGCCAAAGAATGTGGTGGCCCACAAAGGTCAACATTCCTCAGATGCAATTACCGACTCCACTCTCCATTGGTTCAAGACTATATATCAGAAGGATAAGCCGTTCTTCGTTTGTCATCAGTTCAAGGCTCCTCATGATTATTTTGAGAATGCACCACGTTACCAGAATTATCTTGCTGATGTGGAAATACCTGAACCTCCAACTCTTTATGATCTTCCGGATACTTTTGGTTCCATTGCTACGCGAGGCTATCGTGATGAGCTAATGCCACATATTGGTACTTCAATCGGTAAGCGTAATCCACGCCGCTCGTATGCAGTTGACTTGAAAGAACGTTTTCCCGAGGAATTACCCGCTGACTACGACGTGGCCAAGCTTTCCGAACGAGAGGCCACGCGGCTAGCTTATCAGGCCTATCTTCGTAAATATCTCCGTTGTGTGAAAGGTGTGGACGATAATCTTAAGCGTCTCTTTGATTACCTTAAAGATGAGGGCCTTTATGATAACACTGTTATCATTTACACAGGTGACCAGGGGTTTTGGCTTGGGGAAAATGATTATCAGGATAAGCGCTGGGCTTACGATCCTTCCATGCGAATGCCTTTTATTATTCGATATCCAAAAACCATCAAGGCTGGCACGCGTAGTGATGCTATAGTGGAGAATGTCGATTATCCTGCTCTGATGCTCGATTTTGCCGGTATCACTGTTCCATCTTCAGTGCAGGGCGTTTCATTTAAGAGTATTTGTGAAACGGGCCATGAGCCCAAAGGTTGGAAACAGGCTGCTTACTATCGCTATTGGATGCATATGGCACACCATGATAACCCTGGAGTGATGGCAATGCGTACTAAGGCTTACAAACTTATTTACTACTACGGCTGTAATTATAATGGTGGTTATCAAACCCCTCCAGGTTGGGAGCTTTACGATTTAAATGAAGATGCTGCCGAGCTTAATAATGTCTATGACAATCCCGACTATTCCATTGTGCGCGATCGATTAAAGAGGGAGTTCGTTAAATTGCGCGTGAAAGTTGGTGATGACGGTAGTCATTATCCAGAAGCTGAAAGGATTGTGCAGGAATTTTGGAACTACGACTTGGACGGTCGAGAGAAAGCACGCAAAATTTCTAGCGAGTACCTTAAACGGCGTCAGCAAGAGCTTAAAGAGGGTAAAAAAAATGTACGAACTTGGATGGTAAAGTAGCCATAATGCTTAAAATTATATAGTTCACTCTAAAATCCATTAAAATGAAATATCGTATCTTGATTTTAGCTTTGGCGGGTTTTTACCTTTCAGTAATCCCTCATGCTGCTGTTAAGCCGAATGTTTTGTTTATTGCAGTCGACGATTTGAATGACTGGATAGGTTGTCTGGATGGACATCCACAGGCAGTAACTCCAAATATGGATCGCTTGGCTCAGCGTGGAGTATTGTTTACTAATGCCCACTGTGCCGCACCGGCTTGTAATCCTTCTCGAGCGGCAGTGTTCAGTGGGTTGATGCCGAATCGGACTGGTGTGTGGTCGAATGATAGTGAAAGGATTGAAAAGAAGCATCCTAAGGAAGTGTTACTGCCTCATTTGTTTCGCGATCATGGCTACCAGACACTTGGAACTGGAAAGATGTTGCATGGTAATGTTGCAGGGCTTTTTGAAAATTTCTACAGCGTAAACCAGCGTTGGAGCCCGTTTGAAAAAAATGCCGTGCGCTATACAAAAGCAGAGTTGCCAAGCAAGGGTACAGATAATCCTCGCCATGTAACTATGGACAGTCTTGGGCGCCAAGTGGTGTTGCCTATCAATCGAATGCCATCTGATCGTAAGCCGGATCGGCTTGATGGGGAATCGTTTGACTGGGGGGGATTCGATGTGCCGGATAGCGATTTTGGAGATACAAAAATTACTAATTGGGCCATTAAAAGATTGCAGGCTAGTTTAGGTAAGGAAAAACCATTCTTTCTTGGGGTGGGTTATTATCGTCCTCATATTCCGCTCTTTGCTCCACAAAAATATTTTGACCGTTTTAAGGAGATGTCCGGAAAGCTTCCGATTGTGGTTACTGATGATTTAAATGATGTTGGTCCAGTGGCTAGAAAGTGGGCGCGTGAGCCTGTTACCGCTGGAAGCCACTATACAGTTCTAAAACATAGGCAATGGGTTGCTGCAGTGGAGGCATACCTTGCTTGTACCACCTATGTGGATTATGAAATAGGCCGTTTACTTGATGCACTTGATCAGAGCAATGCAGCAACTAATACATGGGTTTTTCTTTGGAGTGATCACGGATGGCATCTTGGGGAAAAAGAACACTGGGGTAAGTGGACCGGTTGGGAGCGTTCGACCAAAGTACCTCTTATCGTTGTGCCGCCAAAGCAATTGGCTAGTAAATTTGCGCCTGGAGGTTTGCGTTGTCATCAACCAGTTGGGCTCATTGATCTTTTTCCGACGCTTGCAGAGGCCTGTGGTCTAAGTATTGCCAAGAAACTCGATGGCGAATCACTTCTGCCACTTTTACGTGATCCTTCCAAGGAAAGTGGGCGAGTATTGACTACTACTTTTGGCAAAGGGAATATCTCGCTGCGAACTATTCGTTGGCGTTACCTTCGTTATGTCAACGGTGAGGAGGAACTTTATGATCTGAAAAATGATCCGAATGAATGGGCTAATCTTTCAAAGGATTCCCGTTTATCTAAGGTTAAACAGCGCTTATCTAAGGCAGGGGAATGATTACTAATTTTCCCTAAAAACCGGCACCCTTGGTCTTGGTTTTAATTCGACAGAGGTACATATCCGATGTGAGGTATAATACCGAACCGTCATTACCCCATGCAACATTAGCGATACTTTCGCCAGTGACCAATCGGCCGAGTAAATCGCCTTCAGGCGAAAGGATTAGCACTCCGCCTGCTCCAGTGGCGAATACATTGCCTTTGTAGTCAACTTTCAGGCCATCACCACCGCTGCGCGGAACACGATCATCTTTTGAAGAATCAAAAAAAACTTTTGGTTTACCTAGGTTGCCATCTTTTTTGACCGGAAAGGCACGCCATACTGGATCCCGTCCATCGCTGTTAGCTACATAAAGAATGTTGTGATCCGGGGAGAAACCAATGCCATTTGGACGGGACATGTCTTTGTATTGTACTGTGACTGTACCGTCTCCTTCTAATCGATAGACTCCGCAAAAATCGATCTCTCGCATGGGGTCATTCGCGCGTTGTGGGAGCCCGTAAATTGGATCTGTAAAATATATGTCACCATTTTTCCTTATGGCCAAATCGTTCGGGCTGTTAAGTCGCTTTCCTTGCCATCGATCGGCAAGGGTGATTTTACCTCCACCTTTGGTGACGACAGAGATGCGTCGGTCACCGTGTTCGCACAGGATGAGTCGTCCCTGCGAGTCAAGTGCGAGTCCATTACTGCCAGGTTCCCGGCCGTAATCAGCGACACCTGTGTAGCCAGCTGGATTCATATATACCGAGGCTCCAGTTCCTTCCTGCCATTTCATAACAACGTTGTTAGGGATATCGGAAAATAATATGTATCCACCATATTTATTCTTAGGTTCGTTAATCCAAACCGGACCTTCAGACCATTCGAATCCACCACAAAGCACCTCAATCTTAGAGTCTTTTTCGATGAGTTGATTAAGCGCTTGTTCAAAACGATCGATTCGTCCGATGTGTGCGAAGTTAGTTGTATTTTGTCCAAAGCCAGTCGCTTTTATAGCGATAAGCATAGTTATCGTGATTAGATATTTCATTTTATTGATCGATTATTTTAAAGCGCTGTAGCCCATGAGTTTGAAATTTCCCGCCAATTGGGAATAGCCGGGGTTGATTTGACTCAAAAGTATACCAATAAATTTTTCTTTTGGATCAACCCAAAATGATGTGTAGAAGTAGCCTCCTCCGTTGAAGCTTCCTTGAGATTCTGGATGGAGATGTTTTTCGGAGTTGATAACGACGCTGACACTAAGACCAGATGCCGTGCTAGATTCCGGGTTGGATTGGTGTACGCCTCGCGAGATCATATCAACAGTCTTGCGCCCAAGGATTCGTTCGCCGTCAAGTTCACCATCATTGACTAACATCTGCAAAAAACGTGCATAGTCATATGCAGTGGAGATGATGCCAGCACCGCCTAGGGCAATCTTGTCAGGATTACGCTTCCACCATTCTGGTTTGTTATTAGGCGCTTTTTCATCGAAAACGCTTTCATCGAACAGTGCCAGCTTTCCATTCTTCGTGGTATAGACTGAAGGCATCCGATTCCATTTGTTTTTTGGGACTGCAAAACCGGTGTCTTTCATTTTTAGTGGCCTGAAAAGTTCCTCCCTCATGTATTTGGCAAATGGCCGTCCATCGAGTACTTCGATTACTCGCCCAAGGACATCCATGTTCATACCGTAGGTATGACCTTCACCGGGTTCGTGAGCTAGAGGAACTCCGGCTAGCCGTTTTATGTTCTCTTCCAAACTGATATCTTCACCGGGCCAGGCATCGATGATTTTTTCTTTCATATACCCGGCACGACCTTTGTAGGTGAAAATCGGATAGACAATTCCTGAGGTGTGCGTAAACAGTTGGTTCATTCGGATTTTTTTCTTCGCAGTTTGAGTGACGAATGCCTGTTTTTCTCCATCCCATGATTCTAGAACGGTTTGTTCTTTAAACTCAGGTAGGATGGATCCCAGTTCGGTATACATATTGTATTCAGCCTTTTCGAATAACTGCAAAGCGGCCACTGTTGTAATCAGCTTGGACATGGAGGCAATACGGAAGAGAGTATCTTTTTTGAGTGTTTTTTTACTCTCGATATCGGCCCAGCCAAATGCTTTATGATAACCAATTTTTCCATCTTTAATCAATATGCCTACTGCTCCAGGAACTTCCTTCCGGTCGATGCAACCTTGAATCATTTTGTCGATGTGCTTTAAACGGTCGGAGTCAAATCCAGCTTTAGATGGCTTGGTTGTTTTTAGATCTTCAGCGTGTCCGCAGGTAAAAGCCAATAGGCAGACAATTAAGAAGATGGTGTTTTTTATGGTTAAAATCATAAATTTGGCTCACCTATTCAATACTGTTACTGTTAATTCGTCGAGTAAATCTAAACCGTCAGTGGATGTGGTGGTAGGTTGTAATCTATCAATAGATTGTAGTGTTTAGTTGAATGAACTGTGCAGATAACTTTAATCTTTTGGCAGGATGATCCTTTTTCAATCAAATCGGTTGCTATTAGTATTAATTGTAGTTTGTTCACTTGGGCAATCCTCAATGGAAGGAGCCAAGCGACCAAATATTTTGTTTGTTATGGCCGATGATTTGGGTTGGATGGACTTGGCTTGCCAAGGGAATAAACTGGTTGAAACGCCGAATCTAGATCGTTTGGCTAAGCAAGGAATGCGTTTTACGAATGCCTATTCTGCAGCTCCAGTTTGTTCGCCAACTAGAGCTGCAGTATTGACTGGTCAGGCACCTGCACGTGTGCGCATGACTTCACACTTGCCTGGTAAATTTTTCCCAAAGGATAATCGTCCGCAGCCAGCAGATATGCTGGCTGCGATTGAGCCTCATCATGTTACAATTGCAGAACGTCTAAAGGAGGCTGGTTATGCTAATGCGTTTCTTGGAAAGTGGCATATTGCACCCAGTGCAGGACCAAATGGTAAAGTGGCAACTAAGCATTCGCCTCTAAATCAGGGGTTTGATATTAATATTGGAGGTGCATCGTATGGTGGGCCACCGAGTTTTTTTTCTCCATACCGTATTTCAACTCTACCTGACGGGGAGCCAGGTGAGTATCTTCCGGATAGATTAGTGGATGAAACTATTAATTTTATTCGAAGCAAGAAATCTCAGCCTTGGATGGTTCATCTCTGGTTTTATACGGTGCATTGGCCTATGCAGGCGCCAGATGCTTTGTTGAAAAAATATGAAAACAGAAAAGGTCCGGGTCTAAATGACACGCGGTACGGTGCAATGATAGAAGCAATGGATATTGCAATGGGAAGATTGCTTAATTCGTTAAAATCAATCGGAGTGGATGAGGAGACATTGGTGGTTTTTACCAGCGACAACGGAGGTTTTGCTGGTGTGTCAGATTGTCGACCATTGCGTGAATCAAAAGGCCATTTGTATGAAGGAGGTATTCGTGTGCCGATGATTGTTCGTTGGCCAGGTCAAGTGAAGCCTGGAGTTGTTTGCCATGAACCGGTGGTGAGTATGGATTTTTATCCGACTTTTCTTGATGTTGCTGGATTGAAACCTATAGCTGAAAAGCCACTAGATGGTGAGAGCTTAATCTCATTGTTCAAGCAAACTGGTAAGCCTAAAAATAGAGATCTTTACTTTCACTTCCCTAACTATGCTTGGCATATGGATAATCGTCTTGGCGGGGCTGTGCGGTCTGGCGACTATAAGATGATTCGTAATTATGATGACCAATCAGTCGAGTTGTACAACCTTAAGTCAGATCTTAGTGAAACCAAAAACTTGGTTAATCAGCGGCCACAATTGGCCAATCGCTTGAATAGAAAACTTACTGAATGGCTTAAGGAAACCAATGCATTGATGCCTAAGCCGCCAAGTCCAGGTGTGCAATAATCTCTCTTTGTTCCTTGATTTTATTTAGTTTTACGATGAAGATTTTCTCGTGACGTTTTTGAGGCGGTTTGTATTATTGATTTTGTTGTTGGCATGGGTGCCAGCTTCATCTCACTGCCTTTTGGCGGCAGTGCTTCAAAACGCCGCTGTAAGTGATTGTTGTGTTGATTCTCAGAAGACACAAACTACCGGTTCTCATAATAATTCTGATTGTTGTCCGTTTTGTGATACATTTGAGTCTGGGAAAATTCTAATATCTTCAAAATGCAAAATGGACACTGGCGAGGGAGAGATTGGGTTTATTACTTCAATTACATCTTTCATTAGGATTCAGAATAGTAAACCTGCTATATCCTTTATTCCGCACGAAAGCCCACCCGAAACTGTTTCTTGGCAGTTCGAGATGCGGTCGGCGCGTACAGGGCGTTCGCCCAACGTTTTCTTATAGAGACCTAATTTAGGTTTCATCTTCGATTAATCTTTAAACACGAGAGTGTATTTTTTGCTGCTTAAGCTTAGGTAATTAGAAATATATAAATAAAAAAAGGTAACGTAATGAATTTAGTAAGAAAAAGTATGATATGGGTTTTCTCTTCAATGTTTTTGTTGAGTTTTGGGCCGGCTTCGTCCCATGGGGCGGATGGTGATCCTGATGTTAAACAGGAAGTCCGGAATTTGGCTGCCGAGAAAAAATTAAAGGAGAGTAAGGATATTTCTCTTCTTTATGTGAAGGGTTTGGTTTGTCCTTCCTGTGCTCTCGGAATTCGAATAAAAGTCGGCAAGCTGCCTTTTGTTGATTCAGCTCGCTATAAAAGAGGTGTGGATATGGACAGTAAGGCACAGTTGCTCACCGTGGCATTATTGCCAGGTGCAAAGCCGGATAATGAGAAAATGATTAAGGCAATAACAGATGCTGGCTATGAGCCTGCCGAATGGTACTCGCTAGAGAAAGGGAAGCTAAAGGCTCATCCCTTCGCTGTTGCTAAGAAATCCAAGTAAGTATGTGTAGGCGAATTGGGGCGTTCATTACACTCATTTTCTCGGTGCTTGTCTTATTGGGCGACGAACCGGTCATGAACATGATGCCCCGTTGGGACAACGGTTGGGGTTTGCAGTTAATAGATGAGTATCGCCACGAGAAAGATCTGCTGTTAGATGATCGAACAGCTTATTCTGGTTTTACCGAGGATGTGCATTTGTTGCATTTTCAAGGTGTTTATACGTGGGATAGATCAATTCGATTAACCTATAAGTTGCCCTACGTATTGGATGCGCGACGGGAGATGCCAGATGGGAGGGGAGGGAAAAGGGTTGAACATGATAATGGTATTGGCGATGCCACCTTGGCTTTGCCTTTAAAAAAGTACTTCAATCTAGATGGCCGTAGTGGTTCTTGGATGTTTAAGCCTATGCTTCGCATTCCTTTAGCTGGGAATGATGATTATGAGATATATGACAACGAATGGGGAGGTGGTTTGGGTTTGGGATATGAATTCGAGATGAGTCGATTCGCTTTTACTAGTTCAGTTGGTTTTTGGGCGTTTGATGGAGAAGATCCTTCGGAGATTCATTTAACTTTGGATCTTGGTTATAAAATTGAGCCTTTTGGGACGAATTCTACTTTGTATTGGGAAACAGATTTTCATTATGAGGATGACGGGAGTGAAACTTTGCTTTCTGGGCCAGCTATATACTGGAATTTTAATGATATCACCCACATGCGTCTGGAGTGGAAGCATGATTTTTATGACAAACAGGGAAAACTTGATCATGGGAACGGCGATCGCATTCTTTTGAGTCTAGGTTTAGTTTTTTAATTAACTTTTCAGGTTTAATATTCACTTACTTGACCTAATGAGGGTTCAAGCAGACAATTTGCAAATGCGCCTCATTTTTCTTTTTATAGGAGCTCTGGTTTTCTCGGTTGGAGCATATGCGGCGAAGCAGCCAAATATCGTCTTGATTATGGCCGACGACATGGGCTTTTCTGATATCGGTTGTTACGGCAGTGAAATTAAGACTCCAACACTTGATAAGTTGGCTGAGAATGGGCTGCGGTTTTCGCAGTTTTATAATACTTCTCGCTGTTGTCCTACGCGCGCATCTCTTTTAACCGGTATGTATCAGCATCAAGCTGGTATTGGTTTAATGACTGGCGACAACAATTTGCCGGGTTATCGAGGAGAACTTGGTCGGGATGTGGTGACCATTGCCGAAGCTCTAAGCATTGGGGGATATCGCCGTTACATGAGTGGCAAGTGGCATGTAACCAAACACACTCGCCCGCAGGGCCCGAAGGATAACTGGCCGTTGCAGAGGGGGTTCGAGAAGTTTTATGGCACGATTATTGGTGCAGGCAGTTTTTATGATCCGGCCACGCTTTGTCGTGGCAACCAATTCATCACGCCGGAGAATGACAATAAGTACCAACCGAAGACCTATTATTATACTGACGCTATTAGCGACAACGCAGTGACCTTTCTGCAAGAGCACGCGAAAGAGTCGCCGGAAAAGCCCGTTTTTCTGTATTTGGCCTATACCACCGCACATTGGCCGATGCACGCGCTGCCTAAGGATATTGCTAAATACAAGGGTGTTTACGATGGCGGTTATCAGGATATTCGTTCCAAGCGATTTGCACGATTGAAGGGCCTAGGCTTGATTCAGAAGGATCTTAAGCTATCTCAGCAATCCGACAATTGGGAGAAGATGCCCAATAAGGAGTGGGATGCCAGAAATATGGAAGTGTATGCAGCGATGATCGACAATATGGACCGTGGTATTGCCCGTGTTGTCGCGGAATTCGAACGACAAGGCTCGCTGGATAATACGCTTATTATGTACCTGCAGGACAACGGCGCTTGCGCCGAGGGGTTTGGGCGTTACAGCCAAAAGCCTTACAATCGAAAATACAAACCACTCGGTCGCGACGGTTTCCAAACAAAGATTTGGCCTCCTATGCAGACTCGCGATGGGCGTCCGGTCAAAAACGGTACTGATACCATGGCTGGTCCGGAGGATACTTTCACAGGTGTGGGCCGTGGATGGGCCAATGTCTCCAACACGCCATTCCGAGAGTACAAGCATTTCGCACACGAGGGCGGAATCTCTTCTCCGTTTATCGTTTCATGGCCCAAGGGTATCAATCCTAAGAACAATGGGAGAATTGAGAGACAGCCAGGGCATTTAATTGACCTTATGGCTACTTGTCTTGATGCCGCTGGAGTAGATCATCCGAGGATATTTAATGAAAACGAAATTCAGCCGCTCGAGGGTGTTAGTTTATTGTCAACCTTCCGAGGTGGTAAATTGGAGAGAAAGGACGCACTCTATTT